>RPRI01000299.1 GCA_003818505.1 Desulfobacteraceae bacterium
TGGTGGAGGCGGCGGGAGTTGAACCCGCGTCCGAAAATCTTCCGCACAGGCATCTACATACTTGTCCTGAAATTTATATATCGCTGATTCCGGCCTCCTTCAGGCTGGATGCCTGAACCAGCTACCCTGTTTTTGATTCGATGTATCATAACAGGTGGTAAGATCCATCTATCCTGCTAGTCGACGTCCTTATCAAATCCGCAGGAAAAACCGGACAGGACGCTGGCCTTAAGCGGCCAGTGCGTAGTTATAATCGTCTGCGATTATGTTTATTTCCCGTCTTTTTTACGAGCCGACAGGCGCTCGGTATGCAGCCTAAGCTTCTTTATCCCCGTCGAAGCCGTTTCGCCCCCAAATGAGAAGACTTTTTTAGAGAGCTTTGCATAACGCCCCCTTTTGCCCGATTTCGGTGTCAGCCTCAAATTTTGGCACGAAGTGAAGTTTTCGCGCTATCCTCGAAATACTGAATGTATTCCTGTGGTTAAAATTATCACCTTCCTTGAACTTGAGCAAAACTGGACATTCTTCAAAGCTCTCTTGTTATAAAAGAGCATTTAATCATGATTTTAAGCTTGTAAAGGGGGTTTGTCAAGGAATTGGTTTGTCAAATGTTGTTTAATTGGTTTTCATCAATATAGCCTATTCGTCTTGCAATATGAACATGAGTTTCCAGTTCAGCCAAAGAGCCATTTGCAATTGATAAATAACGGAGAAACTCTTTACTATGTTGCCGTTCCCTGCCTTCAGCAATATTTACAGGTATCGATACGGCAGCACGCTGCAACTGACTTGCAAGGCCGTACATGTCATTCTTGGGAAATCTATCACTCATCTTATTATAACATTAAACTACAAGATCCATTTCTTTCTGCCACACTTCAAGATCTTGATAACTTTTGATTCCCAAGGATATTTTATTCCCCCTGGCCACTGTTGTTTAACTTCTACTCCCGAAAGCCTATTATTCAGCACATATCTTCTTCTGCTTCTGCTCATACATCAGTTTATCAGCACGCGCCATGAGTTCGTCAATGTAACAGGGCTTTTCAGGATCATAATAAGAACAACCGATGCTGATCGACAGTTTGTATATCCGGCCTTCTTTATCATTTTGCTTATCAACCAGCTGCTGCAGCCGGGCAGTAAAAATTTCTGGGCTTTCTTCCTTTATATCAATGGCAAGGATGCCAAATTCATCTCCACCCAGCCGTGCAATTATATCGGAAGCCCTGAAGGTCTCTCTGAGCACATTTGCCGTTTCAATAATCGCCCTATCTCCCTCCTCATGTCCATAAATATCGTTAATCCGTTTCAACCAGTCAATATCAGCAAAAAAAAGCAGCATTCTGCCCTTATTCCTGTCCGATAATCTGAACTGCTGCCCTGCAAGAGATAAAAACCCCCTTCTGTTATTCAATCCCGTCAACTGATCGGTAACCGAAAGAACATGAATTTCATCCTCCATTTTTCTGCGCTCTGTGATATCGGTAAATAACACAGCGAACTGGCCTCGACGCGGACTATAGGCCAGACATTCATAAAACCGGCCAAATTCATGGGAATAATTTTCGAAGCGCAGCGGATTGCCGGTCGTAGCGACATTCCCGTAGTTTTCAATCCAGAAAAGCTCAGTACTCGGCAACACTTCAAATACCGTTCGGCCTATCAAATCTTGGGCCTTAAGACCTGTAAGTTGTTCAAAAGCAGGATTTACTTCCAGAAAACGGTAATTACAGGGTTGACCCTCATCGTTTAAGATAATTTCATGCAAAGCAAAACCAACTGTGAGGTTTTGGAACAGCATCCGAAATCGTATTTCGCTTTCACTAACTTTTTCCGCCAATCTGGATATCTTAAAATTAATTATGAACGGCACTATTATAAAGGCACATATCAATATTATAAAAATCACTCCGGTCACTCTGTATATTAACACTCTTTCTGTTGTGGTCATGACCAGAATCGACCAACCTTCAGGATTGATAATCTTGCGTGATGCAAGATGCTTTTTCCCTTCGAAGGTAATCACAGTCCCGTCTGAAATTTCACCCGGCAGGAGAGCCTCAAATTCTCTTTTTCCGAACTGTTTCGATTCAATAAGGGCAAGCTTTGTTTCACTGCTTACCGGCCAGAGGCTCTTGAAGTTCATTTCTTGCCTGCCGGACAAAAAGATAATGCCGTTCGGATCAATGATAAAACAATTGGGATATTTAGTGAGATGAGCTTCTTCATCGTCAACATCCTGCTTAATGACTGCAACGCCGATAATTTTACCTTTACTCTCTCTGACAGAGTAACTCGAGTAAAAACCTCTTTTCAGGGAAGTGGCGCCGAGTGCAAAATAACGACCCGCAGAGCCTTTTATTGCCTGCATGAAATAGGGACGGAATTTATAGGATTTGCCTACAAAACTGTCAGGATTATTACGGTTGGAGGAAGCGATGGTAATTCCATTGTTGTCCATAAGATAGCAGACCGAACTTCCAAGACCTGAATTATATCTGTCAAGAACCGAGTTGGCATTCGCTATGTCTTGTTCTGCCCGGGAAATGAGCGCGGAAACAATCCAATTGGCTCCCGACATTATTCTTACGGCTCTGTCAATTTTATCAAATTCGGCGGTCAAATGAGAGGAATGTAATGATGTAATCTTGTCGTTATATTCGAGTATCTCCTGCCTTGCCTTATCACCAAGATATCCGGTTATAAAACATCCCGCAGTGATTACAATTATGAGGAGTATAAGATAAGCTATAAACCATATATTGATTGACAGGTTTTTTTTAGTTTGGTCAAAATTCATTAATCGAATACTCATTTCAGCTAACTCGGATCTCGAAGAAACTAAGGGTTCAAGTTAAAGGCAATAGATTGAAGGTATTCAGGCTGAAGACTTTTTGTAGCTTCAGCCTGAATCCCTTCAGCTTTTTCCGCCTCTTTTATCTCGCCTTCCGCCTTCCGATGTCCGATATTCTATATTCCATGTTCTTACGCTGAAAGCGTAAACCAGAAAGTGGCTCCTTCCCCCACTTTCCCTTCAGCCCATATCCTTCCGCCGTGCCGGTGGATTATTCTCCGGACATTGGCAAGCCCAATGCCGGTGCCTTCAAAATCTTCATTCCGGTGAAGACGCTGAAACAGGCCGAAAAGCTTATCGGCATATTTCATATCAAAACCGACGCCGTTGTCTTTTACGTATATGCACACTTCACCCTTTTCGCCGCAAGCGCTGCCAATCTCAATTACCGCTTCGCTGCACTTTTGCGTAAACTTGTATGCATTTGAAATAAGATTGACAAACACCTGCCGGAGCATGGCGTTATCTCCATAAGCCTCCGGAAGCTGCCCGACTTTCCAACCGATATTTCTCCCATATGAATTTGCCTGAAAATCTTTTAATATTTCCTTCACAAGGCTGTCGAGGCTCGTCTTTCTTTTCAGCATCTCCGCCCGGCCCATCCGTGAAAAGGATAGAAGATCTTCGATCAGCTTTCCCATCCTGAATGTAGAATCAATAATGGCTTTAAGATAGTGCTTGCTTTTTTCATCAAGGAATTCGGCCATGCGGTTGTTCAGCAATTCCGAATATCCCGTTATATGCTGCAAGGGTGACTTGAGGTCATGCGATACTGAATAACTGAACGCTTCAAGTTCACTGTTGGCATTTTCAAGCTGTGCGGTGCGCTCTTTCACTCGGTGTTCGAGTTCGGCGTTAAGCCTCCTTATCTCCTCCTCCGCCCGCTTTCGCCTGGTGATGTCGCGGATCACGGAAACCATGCCGACGATTTTGCTTTCGCGCCAGATGGGTGCGCCGCTGAATTCGCCATGCTTGATGGTTCCATCCCTTGCAACCAGCGAATAAA
>RPRI01000300.1 GCA_003818505.1 Desulfobacteraceae bacterium
AAGGGGTATGGTCGAAGCGGGATAAGGTTACTTGTATGGTGGAGGTCGAGGTTGTAGGGTGTTTAAGCGTAACGTGTGTTTAAAAAGCTGTTCTATAAAAGTTTTTGCATTAATTAATTTATCAATATAATTCTATTATAATAAATGAATATGGGAGGGGGTGGAATGATGGAGTTGAAGTATAAACCAATAACAACCACAATCTCTGGAACATCAATCAATATTACCGCGATTAAGACTAATGAAGAAACAGAATTGATTTATCCCCAAGAAGAATCAACCGCAGCAATCTGAGCTATGATGGATTTAGTACACACCAAAGTTGATGTACAATACTGAAACGGAGGTGTCACGTGGAGAGGATTCCCTACGGCATTTATTCAAAGGAGCTTCGGGAAGAAGCCGTGAAGCTCGTTACGGAAGACGGTTTGAGCATAACTGAAGTGGGACGGAGACTGGAGATTCCCCAGCAGACGGTGAGCAACTGGGTCAAAGCATACAAGGAAGGAAGATTGGCGGGAATCGGCAAAAACAGGAAGCCCCTTACCGAAGTGGAAGCGGAACTCGCCAGGGCAAGAAGAGAGCTGGCCGAGGTTAAGATGGAACGTGACCTGTTAAAAAAGGCAGCCGCGTACTTTGCGAAAGAGTCGCAGCGAGGTACGCGATCATAAGGGAAATGCGGCTCACATACCCTATATGCAGCATGTGCCGTTTCTTCAGGGTATCGGCAAGCGGCTACTACAAGTGGTTCAAAAGCCCTCCCTCGAAAAGAGCAAGAGAAGAAGGGCGTCTTGAAGCGGAGATAAGGGCTGCTCATGCAAGGACCCGGAAGACCTGCGGTCCCGAGAGGCTCCAGAAGGATCTTGCCGCCCACGGTGTCAAAGTAGGCATCCTGCGGATCAGGAGGATCAGGAAGAAGCTCGGCATACGGTGCAAACAGGTTAAAAAGTTCAAAGCCACCACGGACTCGAATCACGTGTTACCCGTCGCGGATAATCTCCTGGAGCAGGACTTCACCGTAGAGGCCCCCAACGAGGCGTGGGTAAGTGATATCACCTACATTGCTACCGATGAAGGCTGGCTCTACTGTGCGGCCCATAAGGATCTCTATAACGGTGAGATCGTGGGCTACGCCCTGGGACCAAGAATAACGAAGGACCTGGTCGTCCGGTCTCTCATAAGGGCCGCCACATCCAAGCGGCCACCCAAAGGACTGATCCATCACTCGGATCGCGGGAGCCAATACTGTGCAGCCGAGTATCAGAAGTTCCTAACCCGGTTCGGTATGAAACCCTCCATGAGCAGAAAGGGCAACTGCTACGATAACGCCCCCATGGAGAGCTTCTGGGGCACGTTGAAGAATGAGCTTGTGCATCACCATCATTACAGGACAAGGGAGGAGGCGAAAAAAGAGATCACCGAGTACATAGAAGTTTTCTACAACCGGGAGAGGCGTCAGAAACGACTGGGTTACTTATCCCCTGTGGCATACGGGAAAAAGTTCTATGCCCGGAAAGCGGCGGCGTGAGAAATATATTGGTGTCTACTATTGACATCGGAGGTCATAGAACCACCTTTGAATACGGCTTCATGGAAAGGATAAATCTTTAATGGGTAACTAACAAGCTCGGAAAGTTTTTGTCAAAAATAATGATTTGACCTTGGATCTTCCCCAGTGTTAAAGAAGGGCGGAAATTTCTTATACTCAATAGCTTAAGGCAGAAAACTAGATCAAGAATAACGATATAACAATTACACGAAAATGACTTAACAAATTTTATATATACTTTGCCTGTGATAACCAAGATAGAATTTTTGCTTGTCCTTGAAATCGCCCACATTCATACTTGGATCGAGACCCCATTTTCCCATTATTTTTCTAATATCTGGGTCTGCACACAAAATCCCACCTTGATCTGAAAAGGATATCCACCCTTTGTCAAACAGCTTGTCTACGTGTGGAGAAAGCAAAAGACCATTATACCCATCCAGTCTCTCCACATTATCTGAGTTTCTCCATGGCTTAATATGGCTCGCCACGAGCAACCGTTTGTCGTCGATACCAGTCATGCGACATCTATGTTCTATCTTTTCTAAACGAATACGAAATGTTCCTTGCCCATATCTTGCTTTAATCAATTGCTCTTTTTCAGTCTCAGAGAAACTAGCCTCTCTAATTTGCTGTTCAATGGTATTATCTTCAACTACGGTTTGAGCATCAAAAATGCTTGTTAATATCTTTAGGTTTTTTCCCTCGATTGAGTTTAAGAGTAAGCCACCAAGTTCTTCGCTTATATTAGCAAGGTAGCAACCCATATTGCCATTGCCATTCTTCTGAATTGGCGAATATTTGTTGGGTAATAGTGGCGCTATCTGATCCAAATATTTTTTCGGCCTAAGCGGATATTCCAACGGTTGCCAATTAATTTTTACTAACCATCCTTCGTTAGCCCATTGTTTTCCTGTTTCACCAAATTCTGGGGGTTTTGGACTTTCTACATAATTATGAGCCACTATTCCTACAGCCTTTATCTCTCCATCGGCATAAGAAAAAACAAGATCATTGACTTGCGCATCGGTTAGATTAATATAGCTTTGATTCTTTATACCACCCTTACTTGTTTTTGGCGACCAAATATAACCACCTTCGATCTCCATTTTATGAGTCTGTTTGTGATTGACCCACCAAAAATTCACTGTTTAACACCTTTAAATAACTATTTGCTTTGTTCTAATTATTTTTAAAAACAAAACATTCGATAACATCAGCCGATAACATAAAGGTTCAAGATGCGTTAACTACGCTGAATTCACTGGTGAGCTTTCATTTATATCGTACACAAAACGTGCATAAAATGCATCTTTATTTTGCCATTACGGGGTGACAACAGCATGTCACCGATAATAATAAAATGGATGCAGGTTGAAACCTTCACGACAAAACAACCTATTTGACGGAACGTACCGGGAGGGCCCGGTGGGAGTTGGGGCCGGCCAGGTGATTCATGTACCTCCTGCCGCCGTCGAAACGGAAGAAGGCGGCGACATCGGAACCATTTGTGTCTGATGCCCATACCCAGTAGCAAGAAAGGTGGATCAAATCGGTGGCAATATGGTTATTGGCTTTGGTTTCACATTTGTTGGCCTGGGTTTTTTTCGGGTCATACAACTTTGCCAGTTCATTTTGCGTTGGCATGCGCCAATCCGTATACCCGCCGCCGCGATAATTCTCGCAATAGCTTTTGGCATTCGCCTGGTTGATCTCGCTGCCGTTGTCATTCGCGGCCCACATCAGGTTCGTCTGCGTGTCCAGGACCGTCCCGTTGTCATAGGCAATGAAACGGCCGTCCTTTGAGATCTCTCTGGCGCCGCTCACTCCCTCGGCTTTGTTCTTACCTTGCTGTGCAGAGGCTTCCCCGGCAAGAAAAAGTAGGCCCGCCATGAACACCAGCGCCATGAAAATCGCTGTCGTTAAGAGTCCTTGCCTTTTCTTCATTGTTGTATACCTCCCCTTTTTTCATTTTCAGGTCCTATTAAAACATCACAGCTGTTTCTAATCATAGGGGTCTTATATTTGATCATTTTCTTTTTCGCCTCTTATGAAGGCCTCATTTAGCGGAATTTCTGTCTTAAAATGCGGAAATAAAATGGCAGGTTCACATTGCTTCATCGGAATCCCCACCCATAAAGATGGTTTCAGAGTTCCAAGTTTCAGGTTTCAG
>RPRI01000301.1 GCA_003818505.1 Desulfobacteraceae bacterium
CTCATGTTTTAATTCCCTTTATTTCGTAAATCTTTACAGGCTCACTGAAACCTTTAACTTCTATCGTTTCTTTCGATTCGCATTCGATTTCGTTTTTGATTAGCGAATAGGTGGCATGACCTACGGTAATACGGTCGGTTTGACAGGCGGTTTCGAGTCTCGATGCAAGATTTACGGAGCTGCCGAGAATTGTATAGTTAAGCCGATCCTCGCTTCCGAAAGTGCCCACAGTTGCGTAACCGGTATTTATTCCAATTCGTATATGCAGAGGTTCGTCGTGGCCCAGATCTTCCCATTCCATACGAAGCTCCTTCATCTTTTCCTGCATTTCCATTGCCATTTTCACACAACGAACAGCATGGTCTTTGTCGGAAGTGAACTCCGGGGCGCCGAAGAAAATCATTATTGCATCGCCGATAAACTTATCAATGGTTCCGCCCCACCTTAGAGCGATTTTACTCATTTCTGAAAGATACTGATTCAAGAATTCGCGGGTATCCTCAGGCTCCAGCTTGTCGGTCCAGGCCGTGAAACCCTTAACATCCGAGAAGAATACGGTAAGCTTGCGGCGCTCGTAATCGGGCGCTGAGTCCGCCTCACCATTTTCAAGTGCTTTGACGAACTGCTGGGGGAGAAAAACTTTTAGTTTATTACTCAGAACAGATATTTTTTTATTTGTAACATCCAATTCTCTTTCACGTTGTCTCATTTTTTTTACAACAAGGTTTGTAGCTATTAAAGTAAGTCCGACAAATAAGAAAACGCTGAGATGAGGAAAAAAGAAATCGAACGGCGTTAAATGATCGAGATACGGCAAATATATTTCATTGTAGATCTTTGCATCTCCTCTGTAAGCCGGCGCGTATGGGATAATTCTATTGTATGCAAGCAATCCGAGACAAAGGAAAACAATCTGACTCCCAAAAAAGAACCGAGTTGCAAGGCTTGAATCAATATAAACGCTGTAAAGCACTGCCATCAATGGGAAAATGAGGACTGCAATGATATTTTGCATACCGAAAACGTAAACAAAAAAAGGACAGACAAATATATCAAAGCACAAAGATATTAACGCAGTCGGCCTTACCATAAAATCGTATCTTAATAAATATTGGCATGCGAATATAAGGGGTATCGGAAGTGTAGTGAAACCAAGTGCGATAAGGTAAAAATCAGATAATATTCCCTTTGTAAGCCATATATAGCCCAGAATAAAAGCCGTAAAAAAGCTTAAGAACAAAAGCATGACCAGACTATATCGGAATCGCGCCAATTGTCTTTGCTTCATTTCATCTCTAAACTCGTTGGTCCATTCCATGGTTACCGGTCCTTTAAGCCTATTGATTATTCCGTATTACACCTGCCCGTTTATAAAAAAGAGTCGAAAATAATCTCTGTTGACAGCAGGAAGATGCCTTCATTTATACTATCCAATAATTTTCAGCATCCTTTCCTTCCATAACAGCAAAAAGCTTTTCGCTGATTCTTTTTTCAGGTAGTCTTCACTGCATCCAAGATAGATAGTCGTCACATTTCTATAGGTTGTTATGGTATATAATATAAAGCCTCCGGGAAATGCTGGGGCAAGAAAGGAATAACCAATTGCTTTGGTATGCCCGAAATCACCTGCTTCCTCAAATACAATACCGATGTTGGTCATTGCATGGGCATGTTTTAAAAATTCAAACAGCTTATTTTTGAGCGATAAAAAAAATCGACTTACAAGAAAGTAAGGTAATAATTTTACCTGCATCGGGATGACAAAGTAATCTAATCCGATCCACTTTTTTAACTTATCAAGTTTTGATTTAGTGGCAGCAAGGGCAATTGATGGGTTCTGTAAATTAGCTTTGATTTCATCATGTATTAAAACAGCGCTGAAATTTCCAAAAGTTCCATTTGGTTCACCCCACCAGCGACGCAAGTTTACTGTATAGCCAAATTTCAACCATTCGCGGTCGTCTCCACGATCA
Source organism: Desulfobacteraceae bacterium (assembly GCA_003818505.1). Taxonomy (GTDB): domain Bacteria; phylum Desulfobacterota; class Desulfobacteria; order Desulfobacterales; family RPRI01; genus RPRI01. The sequence continues at coordinate 1,974 of RPRI01000301.1, forward strand.
TTATTCCACTTCATGGTTGCAAGGGAAAGCGATGCCATCAAAATATCATTTATGGTAAAATGTCGGCTCTTGGTGAATGCCTTTAATTTTAACATTGCTTCTTGTTCAATCGTAATACTTTCGAAGTATCGTGGCGATTGGCTTTCCGCTTTTTCATTAACCTTTGAATCACCAATAAGTGTATAGTTCATTTTTTTTTGCAGGATCGAAGTAATCATTCCATAAATATTGATTATACACGCTTTTAGAATAAGCCATAAATGGCGTATGTTGAAATTTCTTGCAATTTGCCACCAACTTCTGCACGGATCGAGTATTCCGGTAGGTTTCCATTCTTTGTCCCTATACAGTTCTTGATAGATCTCGGCAAACCTGACACAAATCCTTTTTAAGCCTTCACCATCCACAGCAAGATGGTGGACTTGAATTACAAAATAATGTTTCAATGGACCATCAATGGAAATAATTCGAATCATGGAGAATTCTTTAGCCTTGATGGGATTTAAGAAAACTTTGTTTAATTCTTCTTTAGCCTTTTCATCTGTTTCGGTTTTAGTCCGTAAAATTAAATCCTCTACATTCTCTTTTTCGATAAATTGCCAATATCCGTACAACCAGTTTGTTACAGGTTTACTATTCAGGATCGGAATGGTTTGAATAAGATACTCCAGCGCTTTTTTAACGAGATCATCCCTAAGCGGTTCTTCAAGTGACGCAATTCCCCAGATACAGTACCAATCCTGATCATTTAATACATTCCATCCAACCTGATCCACTCCCGTCATTCTTGTAGAATTTTGCGCGTTGTTGATCATTATTAATCCTCGCAATGTTTTTAAATAGTGTTAATCCCTAAATTGCAAAACCCCGCTCTCTTTTCAAGAAACGGGGTTTCAGTAATCAGTCCATAACACCCTCATGCAAGGTTGAATGGTCCGTGAATTTTAATATCTTATGTTACATATGCTTTTTTAACTATCACGATTTACATTAGAAATCTACTATTAAAGTGAAATTCGAAAGATTGATGACTTCAGGAAGGAGCCCTTGGAATCGACCTCCTGAAATTATTTCCGACTGCTTTCACCTTCAAATTTGTCATTCTGCATCTACAACTACACGAAATTAATGAGAGAAAAGAATTGGAGATTATCAACTTGTAAGCAGCGCTTTTAATGTTGGGTGATAGGATGCTTATTTGATAATACCGGAAGGTTTTCGCATTGCGCCAAAAGTCCGCCTTAATAAAATGTCACCAACGGTGAGATAAATCTCCCTGTACTTCCTGAGTTATCAATTTTTCAAATACTCAAATAACCGACATCATCTTCGGGAACGCACAGCAAAACCCCTCTTGTTGATGGGGATGTCGCTGCGGTCGACCCTGTCTTCGAGTCCGTTGCCGAAGTCTAAGAAAAAAGCACCTTGCTGCCCCGATGTTTCTACTGACCATACACACCAACCGGTAGTCTCCAACAGCGATGTCATGTTTCTTGAACCGGCTCCTTTTTGATAAAGGCCTTTCAACTCAACTCTTGTAGGCATTCGCCAGCCACCGGCATCAATTTTTAAACCGGTCACCCATATCTTGGCATCATCCCAACCGGTACTTTTATCAGGCCCGGCATACCACTCAAGATCGCTTTGGGTGTCGCGTACCACGCCGCTTGTAAGCTTTTCA
>RPRI01000302.1 GCA_003818505.1 Desulfobacteraceae bacterium
ATATTTAGCCTCCATGGGATTATTGTTTCCCTTGGAGGCTTTTGTCTTTTGTTTCAATAAGCCAATCCGGAAAAGCAAAAACAGAAAGCTAAGGCTCTCGCCTAAACAAAAGCATTCTCTGTTTGTGGACTGTTTAGGCATTGGCTTGTTGCACTTCAAACGCCTGTAAAACCTAATAATAAGGAGATATTAACTATGGGAAAATATCTATTGCTTTGGGATTTTGACCGGACAAGAATACCTGTTGATCTAAAAGAGCGTGGGTTTGCATTAAATATGCTGGTGGAGATGGTTAAGCAAGATATTAAAAAAGGTTTCATCAAGGATTGGGGAGTATTTCCTGGCGAATTTTCCGGATATACAGTTGTTGAGGGAACTGAGGTAGATATTATGAACTTCGTACAACAGTACACTCCGTTTGTCTATTTCAAGGCTCAGCCCACTGGCTCAATATCTCAAGTAGAGGAAATGATAAAAGCCATGACCAAGTGATCATGGTGCTTCAACCGATTATATTGAGGGGCGGTGCTATCAATGGTGTCGGATTGAGGCACTGCCCCCCTTCAAAAGGGAAGCCACTGGCCTGACTTGATATCGTGGAGTTGTTTCACCATTCTTTTAATCACCAAAAGATTAAAGAAAAGAGGACATATGAAACGAACGATTATGGAGGTATTCACGGAAAACGCTGATAAATACGGCGACAGGGTAGCGTTAAAGTTTAAAACAGATGGTCAATGGAAAGAAACAACCTGGAAAGATTATCATAATCAGGTTAGGGTAACAGCGCGCGCGTTTATGGCGCTTGGTCTTGAGAAAGGAAAGGCTGTCAGCATCCTGGGAAACAATTGCCCTCAGTGGTTTGTCAGCGATCTTGCCGGAGTTTTCGCCGGTGCAGTGCCTGGCGGCATATACACAACGAATAGTCCCGATCAATGTCAGTATATCGCGTCTCATAGCGAAGCGAATATTGCAGTAGTTGAAAATGCCGAGCAGCTGGCAAAATTCAAAAAAATAAAGAATCAACTGCCTGACTTGAAAGCAATTGTTCTGATGAACGGCTCTGATCCGGACGACATGGTATATGCCTGGAATGAATTACCGAAACTTGCGGAAAAAGTCTCGGAAAAAGAGCTTGAAGATAGGATCAAAGCTCAGAAACCGGATGACTGTTGCACGCTGATCTATACTTCAGGAACCACAGGCAATCCGAAAGGGGTCATGATCACCCATGACAATATTACATGGACTTGTCAGCAGGTGGTCAACCTGCTTAAAGGTAATCATGAAGATCAGGTTATCAGCTATCTTCCGTTAAGCCACATTGCCGAGCAGGTTGTTAGTCTTCATTGTCCATATCTTATGGGATGCACAACCTGGTTTGTGGAAAGCCTTGATAAACTGGGTGAAAATTTAGCTGAAGTAAGACCCACCCTTTTCCTCGGTGTTCCCCGCGTATGGGAGAAGATTCAAGCGAAGATGATGGCTGCCGGTGCTAAGAATCCCCCGCTGAAGAAAAAAATTGCTGCATGGGCTCGCAAACAGGGACTTGCCGGCGGATATGCAGAGCAGGAAGGAAAACCGAAACCAATATTTTATGGTCTGGCCAGCAAACTGGTATTTTCCAAGGTAAGAGAAAAACTTGGGTTTGACCGATGCAGATTATTCGTTTCCTCTACGGCGCCGATAGCCATGGATACGCTTGAATTCTTTTTAAGCTTAGGCATTCCGATAACGGAAGTCTATGGAATGAGCGAATGCACAGGACCGGCAACCATATCTATCCCGGAACCATTCAAATATCGAACCGGCTGGGCCGGTCCAGAGGTTCCCGGGACCACTAACAAAATAGCCGAAGACGGTGAAGTCTTAATAAAAGGCCGGCATGTGTTTAAAGGATATTTTAAAAATGACGCCGCAACAGCTGAAACCATCGACAAAGACGGATGGCTGCATTCCGGAGATATCGGCAAAATCGATGATAAAGGTTTTTTAAAAATAACGGACCGCAAAAAAGAATTGATTATCACATCCGGTGGTGAAAATATTCCGCCTCAGGTATTGGAAGCAAAACTCAGATCAATCCCTGTGGTCGCCATTGCGATTGTCATCGGCGATCGGCGTAAATTTATGACTGCCTTATTTACGCTGGATCCTGAAAAACTCGACCAGGAGCTCATAAATGCCGGCAGTCCGGCCAAGAACATGGCAGAAGCTGCCAATTGCCCGACATTCAGAGCCTATATACAGCAAAAACTCGATGAGGTAAATGCCACGTTTGCAAGGGTTCAGACTATTAAAAAATTCACCATCCTGCCTAATGAATTTAGTGTTGAAGGTGGTGAGTTAACCCCGACCATGAAGCTCAAGCGCAGAATCATCAATACAAAGTATTCTAAAGAGATAGAAGAGATGTATAAATAACTTCTGTCAGCGCTGGATTTCACATTCTAACCCGAAATCCTTTAGAGGAAAACATGAAAAGAAGTTATCGGAAGGTACCAATATTTTAGCCTCCATGGAAGTTACTATTCCTCTGTGGAGGCTTACGTTTTCGATACTCAAGAATATCTGTTTTCATATAAAACAAAGTCAGGCATTCAACCACCTGTAAAAAAGGAGGTAAAAAATGGTTACCATAGGAATAGTATCTTTCCCCACGGAAAGTTCAAAGGAGATGGGCAAGCTTTTTATGAAGATACCCCCTCTGCCCACATACATAACCAGGAAAGGACCATATGTCGGCAGCGAATTAGGGGTGGGCATTAAACTTATATCTATATGGGAGTATGACCCATCCAAAATGGCAGAAGCCGTAGAATTTGTAGGAAATTACTATGCACAGTTCATCGGCGCACCTGGCTTTACATATACCATTGACACCTGGTTTGAAATTAAAGAGGCCTTTAAGATGATCGGATTAGCCTAATTTCCAAATGCTGGATAACAAATTTTACCGAGCCTTTATAATTCTGTTTTAATTCGATAATATAGAATTGATTATTTTTAAGAATAGGAGGGTCTCATGCCATTTATTAATATTAAAGTGTTGAAGGGAACCTTATCGGCAGAGAAAAAAAAGGAAATGATTTCTCGGGTGACAGAAATTGTGGCGGAAATTGAAGCTCGTCCTCAACCCAAAGAAAGGCTCCAGCCACATACATGGTGTGTGATTGAGGAAGTTGATTTTGGAAGCTGGGGTTTAGGAGGGAATCCCGTAACTCCAGAAATATTTAAAGCAGTTTTGGAAGGCAAGACGTAAAAAGGGTTCTATTCCCTGGGGATAATTTTGTACACCTCCTCAAAGCAGAGTCAGAAATGGCTCTGCTTTAGGAGTATTGCGAAAAATGAAAATCGGGCTTTTTTTATAGATCTTCCTGAAATATAGCTTTATTCGATTATGTAAGATGTCCATGTTTCATGCGGTAATCTCTATTTGACTGAAATCAGCAGATCGAATATCAGGATACCATCAGAATATCTTGAAGTTTTACAAAGGGTAATGTATAAAGCAACATCGATTCTCGCAAAAGGGATAG
>RPRI01000303.1 GCA_003818505.1 Desulfobacteraceae bacterium
TAGATTCTCTTAATGAAGTATATACGTTTTTTTCGTAGATAATTCATTTAGAGAATCTTATCCAGCAAAGCATATAAATCCCTTTCCTTAATGTTCGGCTTTGCAGGATTAGCCTCTGTTTCAATTGGTATGCGGTGAGGGATTCAGGATCGTCAGCAGGAGTGTATTCCTCCCTGGGATGATATGACGCTCTTTTTCCCTTTTGCTTTACTATCGTTTAGAAAAACCTTATTGGAAAGTTTTGTTCGCGGAAGGGATACGATACGAAGACTAGGAAAATAGTTATTTAGATATTTAGCCACCGTCCCTAAATACACTATTTTTGCCATGAACGAATTCTCCGCTCCATAACCTCGTTTGGAATCGTGCGCCCGTTCCGAGCATCATCCAAACCTCGACCGACCATTCTCTTGAAAGCCAGTTCTCGAAGCAATTCGTCATAGCTGCTGTCTTCCGGTTGCTCTTTAATTAATCCAATCATTTCTTCTTTTGCTGTTGCCATAGAATGTCTCCTTATAATTATCATTTATAATATAATAAATATCATTTGCCTACGAGGAAAAATCAATTATCAATGAATGCTCTATGTACATTAACAGAAACCGGTGACGGGATTTGAGGTGTAAAGGCTGTTGAGAATGATTGGTTAAGTGATAAACTTATCTCCGGTGTGGAATATATATACCTTTAATACCAATTCTTCTGCTTTTCGAGCACTTGTGCCAGATCAGGCGATAGTCCTTGCAAGAGGATTGACCATGAATATTTAATGTTCTTTTGAGACTGGGCCTTTATCTATATATTAGCGGTGTTCAGTTTGCTTTTTTATTCTTTTAAATATTTCGTATTCAGTGTTAATCCGTTCTTCAATAATACCTTTGAGCCAGCTTTGATATCCTCGCTGCCGGTGAACACGGGCGAAAAACTTGGCCCGTTGAATGGTACGGGTACTGAGGCGGATTGATGTTGGTTTTAATTTAGGGTTTATTTCAGATTCACTCTCCCATGCTTCGTCGTCATTGGCTTGCTTTTTAACGATATCATCAATTGCTTTTTCCTTGGCGGACGTTCTGGTTCTTTTGATGGTCTCCATAATTTTTAAGCCTCCCAACCGGTGATAATTCTTACAATGTGATATTTTTTTAATTGAATGCTAAATTCACCAGCATTTGACCTCTTTCTGTTGCAATGCCAAAGTCAGGCAATCCCTATTATTGCTAATAATATAGTAAATCCCATTGAAATGCGATGGAATATATCCATCTATAACCTCTATATGTAAATTGAAGAAAAGTGGTGATTTGATTTTATGTATTATTTCTGCAGCGGAGCGTGATGTATCGATAATTTATATATTTACCTTGGGTGTGATAATGAGGATTGGTGGACAAGTTATTTATTTACCGGGGTGAACATGTTAGCCGGTGGTGTGCTCATCATTGCGCAAAACTCTCAAAGATAGCGAGAATGTCGTTAAAGGGATTGCTTGTAGCATCCATTTCCATGACTTTATTAATGTAAAGTGTCTTGAGACGGTCCTCATTCAGCTTAGCCTTCTGTGCGAAAACACTCAGAACCTGTTTGCCTGGTATATCTTTTTTCCATGTACCACTTGCTATTGCCTCTGAGAACGCTTCGAAATACTCATGCGTTTTCCTATTGATGATATCTTCGCCAAGCGTAGACCGAACTCGAGTTAACTCTTCCTCTGCGCGCTTGGATGTGGCATTCTGAAGTTGAGCGCAATTCATGCCCTGACATCCGCTCACCATCAAATCTACATTTCCAACGGAATCTCTAATAAACTTTGAAACGGTTAAACCTACGGCATAGCCGATGCGAGATTGAGCAATCTGGCGCAACTCATCTACCAATTTCTGAGGATCCCTTAACCACGACCCAGCATCTTCCATCTCCTCGAAGACCTTCGATAGAATCACTTCATCTAAAAAGTAGTTCTCCAAATGATATCTATCGAGACACCTAACCCTATTCTGTAGCCCTCTCGCATTGATCTTTGTCGCCAGCTCCTGAGGAAATGCGTCACGATCAGCAAGTAGAAAGAATTCCACGCCCCAGATGGTTTTAGACAGAACCGTGTCCGCAATATGACCGAATGATTGTATCGTATGTTTGCCTTCGCACGGCACGAGAACGAGGTTCGGAAATTTACCCTTAATAATCTGAAGATAAGTTTTCTTATCCAAAGAGGCCTTTGTCCCCTCAATGAGTACGATCTTCTTCCCAAGGGACACCACACCTATCGATTGCCCAATTGCCTTCAAAGCATCATAAGTGCCATTTTCGAGACCTACAACAACGGCCTGATTTTTAGCCGTATCTCCGTGCGGCTGGATAAAGATAACTGAGTTATCCAAACTACCAGACAACAACTCCGCCGAGTGGGTACAGAATATGAATTGATTTCCTTTCCCGATGGTCTTCAACGTGGCAATAAGTTTGTTTGCCAGTTCTGGGTGTAGATGCAGCTCAGGCTCATCAAAAAACACTATGCAGTCTGATGGCTGCCTCAAGATGAAGTCGAACACAATATTGAGGACCTCGCGCTCACCTGAACTCAATGCCTTTTCCGTTATCTCAACTTCTCCGTCTTGGATTCGCAACGAGTTGCCCTGCATATTTACGCCAAGCAACTTCTTTGGTGACAGCAACTGCTCAAAAGCCTCACGAAATGGCTCGAGTGGGTCACTGAATGACAGATTCATTGAATCCTTGCCTTCATTCTTCAGTTGAATCGCTCTGTTGGCGATGGACGTCTTTTGGCTTTGTATCTTCTTGAATATGCTATGTATAGTATCTTGGGCACGACCTGTCAGTGGCTGGAAGGAGAAATCCCAACCTACCTGTTCCTCGTATGGGTCTTTGTACTCCCAAGTGAACTGAAGAGGCTTCAGGTTTGTAATCTGACGGTTACTTTCATAATATAGGATACTGCTGCGGAAGTTCCTCCTACTTTGGTTTTTCTGAAGTGTATGCCGTAGCTTTTGACAATCCCCATTATCACTAAGAAAGAGGGTGTTCTTACTCCACTCGGTTCTCTCGGACTGTGATGTCGCCTCAATTTCCATGTGCATGTTGGGATTTACCTTTGGATCACGTAAATAGGCCAGAATTGCCTCAATCAGTCTTGATTTCCCGATTCCATTAGGACCTGCCAGAAAGACCATATCGGCAAGGTCATCGACTCCGAAGTTCCGCACCGGAACGGTATTTTGGGCAGTTATTGATTTGATTCTCACCTAGATGGCTCCTCTCTGTGTGCTCCCCGGTATTTCGGCTAACGTTCAGCTTGAGAGGCGCGTGTGGAGCGGCAGCGTAACACGCGTCCTACTCAAAGCTGTTGTTCGATTGTTTAATACCTGAATATTTCACAAAAAGCTGGGAAAAAGGTATCGAGTAAATAAAGCCACCTGGAGTCGCCTTTAAAATAAGGTATTTTACGTTTGTAAGAAACAAAATAACCTAAAACAAAGGAGACA
>RPRI01000304.1 GCA_003818505.1 Desulfobacteraceae bacterium
CCGAACGGGGGAGCGAATATACGGGCGCGACGTAAGGAACGCGATCCTCAAGTATCAACTTGCAGTGGCCGTCATTTATTCAAAGAGCTGTGAGTGATATTTAAGCCGACTATACGGTCCGCTTGTCTTTGGGAACCGCCTGGTGCGGACCCGCATGCCAGGGTGGTGTGGGGGCCGGGGGAGAAAAACCCCCGGCTACCCGATTCGATCATATCTTTAATCCTAGAGGCCCTTTTTCTCAAACCAGAAGAACAAGAAAATCGTTCCGGCCCAGAAGAAAGGAATTATGACCCATGGTGAGACTCCCAGGACTTCCGGCAACCCTATCTTGCCGAAGTCTTTCCATGCGAGAACCGTCGATTTGATGAAGGGATAGAGCTCCGCGTAGAGGGCGGCCCCTGCCACCATTCCCGCAACGGCGAACAAGGCATGCCAGCGTCCTTCACCCAGAGCGCCGATCGACGTGCCCGGACAGAAACCCATTACCGCCCATCCAGTTCCGAACAGGGCCCCTCCCAGAAGCACGGCGCCGAGGCTCATCGGTTTGTGGCTTAAGGTGATAATCCCTGCATCCGTGAGCAGAGCTATCCCGACCATGCCGACCAATATGGCGGAAAGCATGAACTTGAATATTGTCATGTCATTCAGCAACATGGCGCCGACCTGTTTCTCAAAGCGCAGAACGCGACCTTTCTGTAGCAGGAAGCCGAACAATACCCCCGTTATGAGACCTAGTATCTGATCTACACTCATGATGACCTCCTTCCATAAACAAGGATGGCAACGAAAACGCCGATGCTGAAGAACATCGCGAGGGCGACAAAGGAGCTGACCGAGAGCTGCATCATGCCGCTCAATCCGTGTCCGCTGGGACAGCCGTCTGCCATTCGTGCACCCAGCATGGCAACGATGCCTCCCATGAACGCCCCCACCGCCCGTTTCCCGATAGATGGGCCGAAACGCTTCTCCCATGTCGGCGGAACACTCTCTATTTTGTAGCTTTTATCCGTTGAGGAAGAGATCAGCGCCCCCAGGAAGATGCCGAGAACGAGCATGAACTGCCAGTCAACTCGAACCTTCTCCTTGGTAAAGTACTCATTTGCTGCTACGCGATCCGGAGCCACCGTCCGTTCAAGAAGGCCAGCTGCACGCACGAAGGTAGTTGATGCGCCCAGATAATTGGATTTCCCCATCCACTTTGTGGTTGCATACACTGAAGCAATGGCCAACAATCCTAACAGAGCCCCCGCGAGGTAAGGACTCCATCCGCCATCATTTGTTTTCCATTTCATCGGGAGTTCCTCCTTTGTTATTGGAATCGATCAACTAATATATCCAACTGGTTTTCACCAGACTTTCGCGCAATCTTACTTCATTTCAAAAAAAATATAAAGTAATTTACAACATGAAATCAAGCATAAATGAGTTTCCGCTATTGGGTATTTTGTGGTAATAAAGACCAAAAACCAACTTGGTTATATATGGGAAAAATGGCAATAGTTCATAATGAATACTATTTGAAAGAGCGTATATATGCGAAAAAATCTGATCGCTCACTTTCAGGAAGGATCCCTTGGAATCAACCTCCTGAAATTATTTCCGACTGCTTTAACCGTCATAATTGTCACTCTGCACCTACTTATCAGTACCTTTTAGTTTCGCCTTGCAGTGAGGAGTACCATTTATAATCAGATATCTTTCATTGACTTGTTATCTTTCAATACATCATTTAACACTTTCCCCAATGCATAGCTATCAAAAGGCTTGTGCATCATGCCTTTGAAACCATATTCATAAGCAGACCTTGCTAATAGGATATTTCTTGATAGATTGCTGTAAGGATTCCCGAAGATCTCTTATCATCATGCCAATATTTTGAAAAACGCATTTTCAATTTGAAAGGTTAATTTAAAATACCTTTGGCAACTTCAGTCAATTTCTCTGATGACCTGCCCTCGTGAAGTAAAAGAAATTCCCTGCTGAACTTGAGTGCCTATCATTATTGATTCGATCACAGGCTCGGTAACCTTGTTCTTTGATTCCCATTTGACGATAAAGTTGGCGCCCGAACCTCCGCTCTTATCGGATTCTTTTATAACTATGCGTGTTGAGGCCATCGGATTAAGAGTTAAATGCTTTTGAAGATATTTTTTCAGGAGTTTTCCGTCCGAATCATAGTAATCTATTTCTGTAACAGTTATCGGCTGATCGGGATCGGTGTTTCTTATGCTCAAGGTAGCCGCAAGAAGGAAAGGGTGCTCGCGATCACCGCTGTATATATGCGAATAAATCGGAACATATACTGTTTGCCCTGTGCATTTTTTAACTTCGGATAAGGCATAATCTGTCATGAATAACAGGACAGCTGTTAAAATGACTCCACAGGAAATCACACGCCGCCGTACATATCTGCCTGGTATATTTTTCATCATTTTTTATTTCTCCTCTGTTTCTGGTTTTGTCTGCAAAGCCTGAACAAGTTTTTTATAAGCCCCTATCTGCTCAATGTTGCCCATTACGGCGACAGAATCCCCTTCAGCGAAACGATAGTGAATATCAGGATTCGGGAATACTTTTTTATCATGCACAATCCCTACCACAGAGACACCGGTTCTACTGCGTATACCCAGCTCCATGATACTTCGTCCAATAAAGAAACTGCTGTCAGGTAAAGTAATCCATACCAATTCAAATTGATCAGCAGCCATTTGCAGCTGTGTAAGGGTCGGATATCCGGCGTTCATCTGATATATGGGCGCGTATAAACGATGCCGGACCTGATCCGTATACTGTAAAATTTCACCTGCCGGAATGTTCAGGGAAAGTAAGGTCTGACGGGTAATTTCCAGACCAGCTTCAAACTCCGGCAAAACGATCTCATTCACACCTGAATTGCTCAGCGTTTGCATCTGCTCCATGCTTTCCGCTCTGGCCACGATATGTAGCTCCGGTTTAAGCTGGCGGGCCTGCGTGACAACAGAATTCGTAATAATCGCCGCAGGCGTTGTGATGATCAAAAACTTTGCATGCTCAATTTCAGCGGCTTCGAGGACCGTGGGTTGACAGGCATCTCCATAAATCACCGGCAATCCCGTTTTTTTGAACCGGTCGATCTGATGTGAATCAAGTTCAATTATCACAAAAGCGAATTTTAAAGAATGTAAAACCTGCGCCACATAAGATCCCACCCTTCCTCCTCCGGCAATCACGACATGGTCCCGAAGACCGGTTTGAGGCAGATTAATTGTTTGCAGTGATTCGCGTTTGAACCATCTCTTTCTAAGTGCGTAAAGAGGCGCTGTCAAACCCGCAATAAAAGGAGTCAGAACCATCGTGATAACCGCGGTTGTGAGAATCAGGGAATAAAGGTCATTATAGCTAACGTCATAAATAACTTGACATAATAAATGTTTTATTCAATAATATCTCCTGTGGATGAATATTAAATTCAAAAACAGGAGGATGGTATGAAAGCACTGACGATAAAGAATGC
>RPRI01000305.1 GCA_003818505.1 Desulfobacteraceae bacterium
CCACTTCGGGAGGCTCGATTAGACATGAGTTGGGTTGGTCAAAGAACTGGAAGATTGCGATGGCACTGGGTTTTTTAAACTTGACCGTTACGGTGTATTTGTCCGTGGCAGTAACACGCTCAAGAAGCGAAAGCCATCCCGACAGCAATGGATTTGGTTGAGTGTATCCGCTACCCGTGCCAAGAATTCGGTCATAGTGCTGCTGTACATCATCGGATGTGAATTCCCTTCCGTTTACCGGTGGCTCATTCTGATAGTGAACCCCATGCCGGAGATAGACAATGAGCGTTTGAGGATCCTTCTGTTCCCATTTTTCTGACAGATAGCCCATATGATATTTAATAGGAACGAATGTGGTGTTATAAGGGTATGTATTGCGGTCTACTGTCCAATCGTAAGTAAAGAGTCCTTCATATTGTATATATAAAGCTCCCGGAGCAGCAACGCAGGGATCAAAAGTTGCCATGAAACCAGCTAACCGATAGGTGAGTGTTCCTCCGTATTGCGGTTCACCTAATTTATCCCACCAATTACCTTTGGCAGTTGTTTTGGGAACGGTTGTAGATGTTGATTGGTTTGTAGTAGGTTGAAGTACGGTGTTAGTTTGGGATGATGTTGTAGAAGTTGAAGAGCAAGACACTAATAATGATGCAAGTAGTAATACTGTCACCAATAATCCAAACAATACTTTTTTTGCCACTGTTAACCTCCTATCAATATATTTTTATGAAATACCCATACCGCCATCCACAGAAAGAACATTCCCATTAATATACGAGGCCTCATTGGAGCAAAGCCATATGACAACTCTGGCGACATCGTCGGGTACTCCTGCCACCGGGGGGCCGCCACCGGGCATCCCACCGGGGGGAGGACCGGCTTTTTTCGTGCTGCTGGCCATTCTATCCGACATTCCGGTCCCACTAATAGGTCCGGGACAAACCACATTTACCCGGATACCCGCATCCTTGTTTTCCAATGCGGCAATTTTTGTAAGTGCAATAACCCCTGCCTTGCTCGGACCGTAAGCACCGAAGTTCGGCATCATATGCAAACCGGCGGTTGATGAGGTATTAACGATTGCTCCGGAACGTTGCTTTCTCATCTGCCTTAATTCGTATTTCAAACATAAGTAAACGCCCTTCAGATTAGTGTCAATTACCCAATTCCAATCAGATTCATTGAGCTCAACTAACGAATTAAGTGGTATAGTTACCCCGTCCGGTCCTACCCCAGCGTTATTAAATGCAAAATCAATTGCGCCAAATTCCGATACTACACTTGAGACCATAGCCTCAACCTGAGGCTCTTTAGAGACATCGCATTGCACAAAGATCGCCTCGGAACCCATATCTTTAATCTGCCTGACAGTTTCTTCGGCAGCTTTAACGCTATGTCCGGTGATTATCGCGACTCTGGCCCCGTACCGGGCAAAAGCTAAAGCCGTGGCCTTACCAATACCCGAAGCCCCGCCCGTGACAACAACTGCTTTCCCCTTAATACCGGTTATTTCCACACATTAATCTCCCTTACCGACTCAAAATAACAAGATAGACTACTTTAATGAGCAAAATATTTACGGTTCTGGATGTCTGAATTCGTCGACGGGCTCTATGCGCCGCGGTCTATGCTGCAGGAAACTAAATTTCCATTGTCCGTTTATTTTGACATATTCAGCATTATAAACTCCCTGATTCATCACCCATTCCTGCTGTTTGGCATCGTTTATTTTGTACATGCCGAGATACATCAGCCATTTTCCTTTGGCCTTATTGCCGTTTACCGAAATTCGAGGGTGGATGGCGAAATCAATATCCTTGCCTATATGCACTTTGGCCAGGTTGTTATACTGTCTCCTGATTTCAGCTATACCCTTACCTATCACCTGACCGGAAGGCGTGATATCAATAGTGGCATCTTCGGCAAAGCAATCCAGCACTTCATCCCATCTGGTCTGTGTCATGCCGTCCATATACTTGTAATGCAGTTGTTTAATAGCTTCCAGATCCTCGGTTGCCTGGAGCCTGGTTTCCAGACTTTGCAGCCTCTTCTCCATATCCTCTATGTTCATGTTTACCTCCTGATTGATTTTGCGAATAATTGTATTTTTTAATTGAACTGTGCTATGAGCCTAATTACTTATCTCACTAATAATGAGTAATATGATCTATCTGTTTATAACGGTCCGTTTTAGCATCTCGTCGAGTTTATCGAGTCCGGGCTTGATCTCGCCTCTCTCCATCGCCAGGAGCATTTTTACCACCAGTTCGTGGGCAGGTGTGAGTATGCCCAGTTCCTTACCTTTTTTGATAACATAGCCGTTGGTATATTCTATCTCCAGTGGCAGTCCGGCTTTGATGTCTTTGAGCAAGGGAGATTCATCAGGGTTGGGACCCTTCGCGCCAGCTGAAGGTGGAGGAAAAGGTCCTGAGATTATCTTGCTCAAATCCGGTGCCGGTCCTTTGGCCAGCCGCTGCCAGTCTGCTTCTTTGAGGCCGATCACCTCGTCCAGCGGGTAACCGGCTGCTCTGGCAATCGCCAGAGTCTCACACATGATCCGTGCCAGCATCGGATGGGCTTTTTCTAGCTGTAATATTGCCGGAAAACCAACTCCGGCTATCGCACCAACGGTCACCGTCATCGTTACCTGGGAAAGTTTGTCCCAGCGCTGTTTGATAACGTTATTTGAGATTTCAGTAGTGGTAACCAAGCTGAGAATGGCGGCTATCTCTTTAACGCGGGGCGTGATATGTCCGTCCAGCTCGCCGACGACGAATTTGCCGCCGTGGCCCCGGACGTAGCCCGGCCGCAGCAGCATGCCGCCCGTATAGCTGACGCAGGCGATAACCCGCTCTTTGCCCACGATAGGTATGATGACATCTTCGTTAATACCGTTTTGCACTGATATGACCACCCCGTCTTCAGCCAGGTACGGCTGCAGCTTAGTCAGGCAGTCTGCCGTATCGTTAGACTTGGTGGCGATGAGCAATAAATCGATTTTGCCCGGTAGCAGAGCCAACTCGTCAATGAAAAGTGATTTGACCTTCGTGGTCTTTTCAACACCTTCTGCACCTACAACGGTCAGGCCGTGCTTCTTCATGTACTCGGCATTCTCTCGCCACGATGTACAGATAAGAGAGACGTCATAGCCTCCCATGGTCAGACGCCCGCCCACGATACTGCCGATTGCACCAATGCCCACTACCGCAATTTTCTTCATGATACTCTCTTGACACTCCCTGTTATTGTTTGACCGAATAGAACTGGGTTCAATGTTGGTTTTTTGAACCCAGTTCTTTCTCCAATATTGTCGTTATACTGACATGTGTTCTAATTAACCATTGTATTTTTCATGTTCTGGTCTATAAACATCCTGGCATAAAGGTAAGTAGGCCCCCATCTCAATCCGGACTCACCGCTATATCCCTTAAGATAGGGCTGCCAGAAGTTCGTCGTAATAGGAGGGAAAAGATTCACGGCATA
>RPRI01000306.1 GCA_003818505.1 Desulfobacteraceae bacterium
CTGAGGTCTGATAGCTGTGTTGCAAGCCTCTTCAAAATGCTCACATACTACCGTGTATGCTGCGCTTTTTCATCGGCTTGCGCCTTGCTCTCAAACCTGATCCGAGGTTTTGAAATGACTTCTAATCAGCCACGGACCAACACATATTCCTGAGTAGTTGAAATTATTTTGAACGACGGCCTGGATCAATAATGACTGAGATAAATTACAAAGAACTTGGCAGCCATATAATAAGCGCGGAGAAGGAGGGCTTTTCCCGGCTCTATCTTATTCATGGCGAAGAGTTGATGTGCAAGACTGCCTTTGAGGAGCTTTTGAATTCATTGCTTCCGGAATCTTCATCAGACAGGACTCTAAATTATCATCCGGTTGACGGAACCGGCGAAAAGATCTCTGATGCAGTGGAACAGGCAAACACCTTTTCGTTCATGTCCGGACGAAAAGTGGTTGCTTTTCTTGATTCCAAAATATTTTATTCTAAAGAAAACGAAAAAAACCTTCTTGAAAAGGCAAAAGAAGCTCACGCGCAGAAAGATTTTAAAAAAGCTGCGAGGTATTTTACCTCTCTTATGTCGCTTCTTAAACTTTCTTTTGATGATGTCGGGAAAGAGCACAGCGGCAAAGCCATTAAAATAGATCCAGGAGAATCAGATACCCGCTGGATTGACGATATTACGGCTTACTGTATCGGAAACGGTATCGTGATATCCGGAGAGGAAGAGAACGCCTCTTTTTTTCAAAAGGCTGTTGAAAAAGGTTTTCCCAAAGGAAACCACCTTATAGTGACGGCTGAACTTGTCGATAAAAGGCTCGGCCTCTATAAATCGGTGAATAAATACGGCGTTATTGTCGACTGCCAGATCCCCAAAGGCGACTCCAGGAATGAAAAGGAAGCCCGTGAGAAAGTTCTTCTTGAAAGGATGAATGCCGTTCTTTTAAAGAACGATAAAACGATAGAAAAGGCAGCATATCATGCCATGTTCGAGAAGATCGGATTTGACCTGCGAACATTTGCAAATAATCTTGAGAAGCTTATAAGCTATACAGGTAAAAGAAATAAAATAACCCTGGAAGATGTCGAATCGGTTTTGAAGAGGACAAGGCTGGATCCGATATATGAGCTTACAAATGCCATATCCGACAGAAATCTCTCCGACTCTCTTTTTTATCTCGATTCTCTTCTTGTTTCTGAGATTCACCCGCTTCAGGCGCTTTCAGCTTTAATAAATCAGTTCAGAAAAATAATATGTATGAAGGGTTTTACCGGGAGCCGCTACGGAAAGGCCTGGGAGCCGGGATTTTCATATCCCCAGTTTTCTTCCGTTGCCATGCCTGCGATTGAAGAGTATGACAATGCCCTGCTCAAAGAGATTGATGCCTGGGAGCAATCCCTCGCAGATGATGAACCGAAACAGCGAGCGCATTCCCCGCTACTTGCGGCGGGGTTAGCGAGCGAATCTGAAATCGATAAAAAGTCCTTACGGTCGAAGATTCCCAGTCCGCTCTGCGGCGGGGAGCTTCAATCTCCCGGAAAATCGAAAGAGAGGGGGAAGAAGCCTGCCGGGAAGAAAAGCAAACCGGCCACGGATCTCCTGATTTCGAAAACCGGAAAAAATCCGTATTCTCTTTACCATCTTGCCCGGAAATCTGAATATTTCAGTAAAGAAGAGCTTCTTTCGATCTTTAAATGTCTTAAAGATGCTGATCTTGAGTTAAAATCATCCGGCCGTACCCCGAAGCTTGTAATTGAAAATGTGATATTGCATATATGCCGTAATAAATAGATATTAATGACATACTGTTGCGGTGAACTTGAAAGAAGTTATAAATTAGAATGCCGATATCCGCAGATGATGATTATATAAGCTTCTTTATATTTATCCATCTCTGGCGGACTAAAATCTGCGTTTATCTGCGTTTAAAGAGATAATTTCTTTATTTTTACGTATATTTTAATGGGAGAAAAAAATCATGCCGAAAACAAAAATCGTGTGCACAATAGGCCCTTCAAGTGAGTCACCGGAAGTATTGAAAGAACTCATCTTAAACGGGATGAATGTGGCCCGACTGAACTTTTCTCACGGATCCCACAAGGAACATCTTAAAAAAATTAACACAATACGGACCGTTTCGGAGAAACTCGGTGCGCATGTGGCAATTTTGCAGGATCTTTGCGGTCCCAAGATAAGGGTAGGAAAAGTGAAAGAGCCGGGCGTCCGCCTCAACCCCGGCCAGGCATTTGTTCTTACCAGCAGGCATGTTGAAGGTGATGAGGAGCGTGTCTCCGTTTCATATGCAAATCTGCCATCAGATGTTAAAACCGGAGACAGGATACTTCTTGCAGACGGCATGATGGAGCTTGTTGTAGTAAGGACAAGCCGTAACGACATATTCTGCAAAGTTGTCACCGGCGGCTTTCTTACTTCGAACAAGGGAATAAACCTTCCGACCGGCACGATAAAAGCCGATGCAATAACGGAAAAAGACCACAAGGATCTTATATTCGGGCTTAAAAACAACGTCGATTATGTGGCCTTATCGTTTGTACGTAGCGCAAGGGATATTATCGCTCTTAAAAAAATAATTAAGAAGGAAAAGAAAAACACCCCGGTCATAGCCAAGATAGAAAAACATGAAGCTTTAAAGGATATAGACGGGATCATGGAGGCATCCGACGGGATAATGGTCGCAAGGGGCGATCTTGGAGTCGAGATTCCTCTTGAAAATGTTCCAAATATCCAGAAGATGCTTGTCAAAAAGGCAAACGATATGGGTAAGCCTGTAATAATAGCGACTCAGATGCTGCGTTCGATGGTGAATGCGCCCCGCCCTTCAAGGGCTGAAGCAAACGATGTCGCAAACGCGGTGCTCGACGGGACAGATGCCGTGATGCTTTCCGAAGAAACAGCAAGCGGCGAATATCCTGTTCAGGCGGTTCAGTATATGAGAAGGATTGCGGAGAATGCCGAAGAGAATTTCCCCCATGAAAAATATTTAAGTCTCATGCCTGAAAAAGATGTATCCGATTCGGTTGCATATGCATCATGCGTTCTTGCGGATCATCTTGATGTGAAGGCTATTATCGCTACAACCCGTTCCGGTTCAACCGCTGCTCATATTTCCCGGTTCAGGCCGAAACCGGTTGTAATAGCCCTTTCCCCAGAAAAAAGCGCCGTTAGACGCCTTGCCCTTTACTGGGGATGTTTACCAAGCCTTGTTGTCGAAGCAAGAGGAAAGACCGCGACAACTGACAGCTCCTCCATCTCAGCCCTTGCTTCCGGGTATGTGTCGAAAGGGGATCTTGTTGTAATTACATCGGGGTATCCTGAA
>RPRI01000307.1 GCA_003818505.1 Desulfobacteraceae bacterium
AATTCCTTCTGGGCAGCGCGGCGTTTTTCTCCCTTCACGGGAGATCGAAGCACGTAGCTGCCGTCAGTCTGCATGTCCCAGGCAGAGCAGTTGTCTCTTTCCAGTATCAGCAGGATGTTCTCCAGTTCCTGTTTTATCTCAGGGGATGTAACCGGCATGATGCTTTCAACGCGCCGGTCAAGATTTCGGCTCATCCAGTCGGCTGAACCTATGAAAAATTCGGGTTTCCCGGCATTTTCAAAACAGTACATGCGTCCGTGTTCCAGGAATCTTCCAAGCGTGCTGAACACCCTGATGTTATCCGAAAGGCCGGGCACTCCGGCGCGCAGGCAGCACATACCCCGCACATTGAGGCTGATTGGCACTCCGGCCTGGCTTGCACGGTAGAGTTCGCCTATGATTCGTTCATCCTGGAGTTGATTCATTTTGGCGCGAATGCCGGAAGAAAGGCCCTCTTTACTATGCCGGATTTCACGGCGGATTAATTTCACGAAGAGTTTATACATATTTTGAGGCGCTACTACCAGCTTTCTGTAACTGGGAGAAGGAATACCGGCAGTCAATTCGTTGAAAAGGGTGGCGATATCGTCTGCAAGCACAGGATCGCTGCTGAGAATGCCGAAATCTTCGTAAAGCCGCGCAGTAATAGTATGATAGTTGCCTGTTCCCACATGCACATAGCGGCAAATACTGTTATTTTCCTCCCTGACCACAAGGGCCAGTTTGACATGGGTTTTGAGTCTTTCAACGCCATAGACAACGTGCACACCCTCTTTCTCCAGAAGCTTGCCCCATGCGAGGTTCAGCGCCTCATCGAAGCGGGCGGTAATCTCTACGAGGACGGCTACCTGTTTACCACGGCGGGCCGCTTCAACCAGGGCATGGATTATCGGCGATTCTTTGCTGGTGCGATAGATGGTCAGCTTGATAGCCAGCACATTCGGGTCGACTGCGGCGCACTTCAGGAAGTGTAGTGTTGAGGTGTCGAAACTCTGATACGGATGGTGAAGCAGTATATCGCCCTTGCCTATCTCCGAGAATATTTCCGCCGTGTTGTCAGGATTGAGTATTCTAAGACGATGGTGAGTAACCGGTTCATGGGGCGGATCGCGCAGTTCATGGTAACCGTCAACAGTAAACTTAGTCAGGTCCACCAGTCCTAATATGCCGTCTGTAGGTTCGATATCTTCAATGTCGGCCTTAAGCTGTTTCGCCAGCCAGGATTGTAATTTTTTGGGCATTTCCGAGCTGATCTGGAGGCGCACGACACCGGCAAACTTTCTGGAGGTTAGATCATTGGTAACCATCCCTATCAGGTATCCGGGAATTATTTCGGCTTCAGGGTCATCCGGAATTGTTTGTTCCCACGGATCGTTATCGGCAACGCGGGTTAATCGGAATAAATAAACCTTCAGGCCGGCGGCCTTTGGGAACAAATAATTGAGATTAAATGCAATTACCTGTTCAAGGGGCACATAACCTGAGTTATTGGGAATCGGCACCCAGCGGGGCCGGTTTGTGGGAACCTTGATACGCACGAAACGGTCGGCTTTTCTTTTTAATCCGGCCACTGTTACGGCGATGTTTAGGCCGAGTGTGCTTATAAATGGAAAGGGATGTGAAACATCTACAGCAAGAGGCGTAAGGATAGGCTCCACCGACTCGCGGAAATATCCCTTCAGATAAGAGATCTGTTTTTTGTCGAGTTCATTATAATCCAATATGGGGATTCCTGACTCGTCAAGGGCAGGCCGGAGCTGATCACTTACCAGTTTTGAAATTATGCGGGCCTGATCATGAAGCTCTTCCCTGCATAACCTGAGTTCATCTTCAGGACTCAATTCGCCACGGGGTTTCTTCTGTTTTCTCATTCTCCGCTTAAGCCCGCCGATGCGTTTCATGGCGAACTCATCATGAAGCATGCCCATAATTCCTGCAAATTTAACACGCTCAAGCAACGGCAGGTTTCGATCTTCAGCCATCGCGAGCACACGACGCGCAAAACCGAGCCAGCTCAGCTCGCGGTTGATTAGGGTATCCGGAGGAGCAATCGCGGGTTTTCCCGGTTTAGAAGAAGTCGGTGATGTCTTCGATGAACCCCGTTTTGTTACTGCCGCTTTTACGGGCGAGTAACCTTTCTTCTGCGATTTCGGCGATTTAATCTTTTTTTTAAGGGCTTTACTAACCATGTTTCATCTCATGCTAAAAATGGCCATAATATATTGAAAAATCATGGTTTGACGTGAGATATCAGATTGAGAAAAGTTCGCTTATTCTAATCTTGATGGTATCGTAAAAAGTCGAAATATGCTTTCTTAACCCCGATAAACTGGATCCGTATGCATATGACTTTTTAGGAGAGCATCATTCTTGTTTAGCAAATGATCAGGGAATCAGATTATATTCATAATTTTACTCTAATGTGGCATCTCGTATTCCCGGCAAATATTTAGAAAAATAGCGTGTAACCTCGCATAATGTCAACATGTATTTTCTATGAATAGTTTATAAGAAGCTTAAACGAAAACATTTTTCTTATAACTCACAGCAAACCTCACCTACATTGACAGGGCTGTGTCTCTATGTTAAAAAGTAACCGGTTTTTAAGTCAATCCGCTTATACTGAAAATGGGTATCTCGTCGGTCGCACCTGCCCGTTTCGGAGACGTTTTTCACATAAAAGGAGGCTGCCATGTTCGAATCAGCCGAACTGGGACACAAGCTGTCAAAAGAGGCTTACAAAAAGATTGAACCCCAACTGCGGGCAGACCTTCTGGACACCCAGTTTGCCCTTTCCAGGGATGCCTCATTCCCGGTTATCATATTGATTTCCGGAGTTCGCGGGGCAGGCAAAGGCGAAACCGTCAACCTTCTCAACGAATGGATGGACCCTCGGTACATTCATTCGCATGCATTCGACAACCCATCAGATGAAGAACTTGAGCGTCCCCCCATGTGGCGCTATTGGCGGGCTCTGCCGCCCAAAGGCAAGATCGGCATGCTTTTCGGCTCCTGGTATACCGCACCGATCATCGACCGGGTATTCAAACGCACCAGGACCAAGGATATGATGGCGGCCATTGACGAGATCAACCACCTGGAGCGCATGCTCGCTGATGAGGGGGCATTGATACTCAAGTTCTGGTTTCATCTTTCAAAGAAGGCCCAGCGCAAGCGCCTCAAGGAACTGGAAGCCGATCCTGAAACCAGCTGGAAGATAACCAAGCGTGACTGGGACTTCTTCAAGGTGTACGACCGCTTCTACCGGGTCAGCGAACATGCCCTGCGTGAAACCAGCACCGGTCACGCGCCCTG
>RPRI01000308.1 GCA_003818505.1 Desulfobacteraceae bacterium
GCTGATTATCTGCTAAAGATGCCGAAAACAGCTTCTTCGTAAAACAAACTTGTAATTATGTCAATTCTATTTCTTGCTAATGCCAAAAGCACATATTACTCCACCCGCAGAACGGGTGGACTCAGGTAGCTCCCGACATATATCCTCTTTCCTTCGATGTTGATGCAAACCGTAGAGGCTTCATTGGTTGAACACACCTAAATTGACTCAAAGAGAATCTGTAAAAGGCAATATTTGGTATGTTCATAAATAAGGAAATAATCCATGTTTATAAATCACCAATTTTTGGCGATCTTAGATTAGGATCAAAGATAGTTACAGTAATATTCTTTAAAAAAACCAAGTGAATACATACTGCTTGAAAGTATATCCATGACTAATTTTTCTTGAAAAGTTCATTTTCAACGTTCATAATAATATAAAAATTATGAGGAAGATGGAGGATTCCACATCTCATCAATTCCGTCTGCATTACAATCTGTATTTGACAGATTCGTAAAAAGTCATATGCGAACGGACTTGAGATTTTTGAGGTCGAATGCCCGAGTTCTTGTGATTTAGCGAGGTGGTTAAAAATTCCCAAAAAGCTCATTGAGAGAGCATATTTCAACTTTTTACGAAACCATCAAATCTGAAGATCGCTAAACCACCTGATTCACTGTCTCCACGTGTATATCTTTAACTCAAAAATAATCGTGAAAGGTGAAGATTATGGTTTAAAAAAATGTTTGTTGTGCTGCACATCAGCTCATCCAACGTACAAACATCTCGACAGGATCGCGTTTTCTTTCAAAGTTGTTTACCGGTGAATCATTATCCGGCCATCCCAGGGCAGTTCCGATAATTATCCTCCTGCTTTCAGGAACATTAAAAATCCTGCGTATAATTTGCGGATAGGTTACGGAGGCAGCAAGAGAAATGGTGCCAAGGCCCCTTGCATGGGCCAATAGTTTAAAGGTCTGTATGAAAATGCCTACATCAAGCATGGCATATTCAAGAAGCACATCCCTGTCCACTACCACAACCATAAGAGCCGTGGCATTAAAGAGGGAGAACATATCTCCATAGTAATTCAGCCTTCCGGTTTTATCTTCACGCGGAATAGCAAGGGATGTAAGAACGCTTTTGCCCACATCCATATATCTTTTTTTCAAAATCTCCGGCCATTTTTCCGGCATGGGTACATCAGGCGCCGGTTTTTCCCCGGACATGAGGGCCTCCCGGTTTTCCTTTTTAAAGCGCTCAAGGACGTCACCTGTAGCAACAACGAATTCATACTGCTGCGTATTCCCCCACGACGGAACCCACAGAGCATCGCTGATGAGTTCCCGGATTGTTTCTTCCGGAACACTCTTCGGGAGGAATCTTCTTATGCTCCTTCTCTTTTTAACGGCTTCATATATATCCATTTGTTCCCCCTTATAATAACCTGTTTTATCAATGAATATGCTTTGAAAGTTACGCCTTTCCTTTATAGCCGTCTGATTGAGACGATCCTATGCTATTTTCTTCTTATAAACATTCAATCCTATTTTGGCCTCTTCATGCCCATCAATGGGAACATTTCCTTCTGTCGATGCAATGATAATGGTCTTCCCCGATGATGACGGGCCAAATTCTTTGGTAAGATCAACCTTAATGGTCAGGATATTGCCTTCTACTTTAATTTCAACGTTCTTCATTTTTCAATCCTCCTGATAAAATGGTTCTTCTGCTGATAAGTTGACGCGAAGAGCATCTATTTCCTCTTTTTAGATTCCATTGCCAATCTGAGTTTTTCGGCCAGATCGCTGACGGGCGCGCGATTTGCCGTCTCTGCAAAATTTTTCCAGGCGCCCTCTTCTTTTGCATCGCCGGGGGCAAGGGTGATTTTCCGGTCAGAAGAGTGGATCTCCTCCAAGGTCACGGCAACAGGATCTCCCGCCTTCAACTGTTCGATCAGTCCCGGCTTTTCGGCTCCGCTGAACTTTGATTTCGGCAGAAGCCCGGTAATACCTGGAGCAAGTGTGATAAAATATCCGAATTTTTCTTTCTTTTCCACGGTCCCGATGATGACCTGGCCGACACTGAATTTTTCCGCCACTTCCAGCCATGGGTCTCCAAGGGCATCCCGGATGCTGAGGGATATCCTCCGCGCTTTCGCATCTACTTCTTTTATAACAACGGATACCGTTTCACCCGCTTTTACAACATCAGCCGGGTTTATAACTCTTTTAAGATAGCTCATCTCGCTGATATGAACCAGTCCCTCTATTCCCGGGGCTATCTCCACGAAAACGCCGAAAGCCATGCACCGGGTGACTTTTCCGCTCACCTTATCTCCCGGATGAAAATTATCCGCCGCCTTATCCCACGGATTTGTGTCAATCTGTTTCATGGAGAGAGATATTTTTTTCTGATTCTTCTTCTCCCCGTCAGCTACTGAAATAACCTTAACCGTAACCGTATCATCGGCGCTTACAATCTCTTCGGCTTTTTCCGCCCTGGACCAGCTCAGCTCGGAAATGTGAACCATGCCTTCGACTCCCGAAATCAGTTCAACAAATGCGCCGTAAGGCATTATTCTTGTAACCCGGCCATTAAAAATATCCCCCGCTTTCAATGTGCTGAAAAACGCTTCTTTTTCTTTTTCTATTGCCTTTGCAAGAAGTTTCCTGCGGGAGACGATTATGTTCCTGCCCCCTTCCCCGAATTGTGTAATCAAAAACTGGAAGGTCTGCCCCACGTAATCTTCAGGTGTTTCAGTATAGTTGACATCGATCTGGCTGATGGGGCAAAAAGCGCGTCTCTGAAGCATCTCCACATGGAAACCGCCTTTGCAGGTTGCGCTTATTTTCCCTTCAACGGGGATCGTATTTTCAAATGCGTTTTTTAAAAGTTCCAGCCCTCCGACACCCGAAATAGCTTTTGAAAGGCGCACTTCATGATCATCGATTGCCACCACATAAAGCTCAATCTCATCGCCTTCTTTATATGGCATATTCCCGTCGCCGTCTAAAAGCTCAATCCGATCAACGGTTCCGTCAATCTTTGTGCCGGTATCCATAAAAACCGAATCGTTTCCGATGGAAATGATCTTTCCTTTTATCCTCTCTCCGATCTTAAGATCGTCTTTCATGCCGGAGCTGTAAGATTCGAAAAGCTCGGCAAAACTCTGGTCATCTTTATCCTGTTTTTCAATATCCAGGTTCTCATCGTCATGATCTTCATCGTCCTGATTTTCATTGTCCTGATCTTCTGACATGCTTTTTCTCCAATAAATAATTTTTTGCCGGCGCAAATCCACTGATCTTTTTCGGAAATCGGCCTCTCC
>RPRI01000309.1 GCA_003818505.1 Desulfobacteraceae bacterium
CATGCCGTTCGGATGCAAAGGCAATACAATTTCCGGCTTGAAAATAATCGTAACCGCCCAGGGAAGAAACGACTCCCGGAGCGCCACATCGGTCAAATGACCTTTGCCGGTTGCCGCCAGACTGCCGTAGAGCGTTACTCTGAAGTTCGAAACCTCCGTATACTTCGCCTTGAACACCTCCGAAGCGCGTCGCGGCCCCATAGTGTGACTGCTGGAGGGGCCGTGGCCGATGCGGTATAATTCGCGGATGGATTCCATAGTGACTCCTTTTTTAATTTTCTATATAAAAATATACGTATTAGTATATTTCAGCGACAGGAACCAATCTTAGATATATAAACGGGCCGATATAAACCACCTGATTATTTTAAAACTTTTAAAAAAGTCATTTATAAGTGTACTGTAAATGATAGTTGTTTTATTTTATAAAGAGCGTTTGTATGCTTAAAATTATAGAATAACAATTTATCGGCCACTTGTTATTTTAATAATTGTAATGCATTGGAAAACAAAAACTGAAAGATTATTTAATTTGTTTAAAAATACAGTATTTTTAAATAGTTAAAAGAATTAATATAATCATAATTGCGTCCAATATATAGAAATGACATGGCAAAACTGGAAGAAATAATCCGGGGATCATCAATAAAAGGAATATTACCTGATGGATTGGTCTCTGTTATTGATGTTAAGTGGATCGGGACTGTCGCTATTGAACTCACCTATAAAGACAGCACCGGCCGACTGGGAAACGAATTAATCTACCGTGAACGCGAAGAATCTCTTGAAATTGAAACAAATGAACGCCCCTGGAGTTTCGATTCGGATGGAGAACTTTATCGGCTTGTAAGCGAAGCAAGGCGAATACGCCTCGCCTATTTATTTGATCCTATGCTTGCCGTGCACACATCGATGGTCGAGCCTTTACCGCACCAAATAACAGCCGTTTATGCAGAACTTCTACCCAGGCAACCCTTGCGGTTTTTACTTGCAGACGACCCTGGCGCAGGTAAAACCATAATGGCTGGATTATTTATCAAGGAATTAATTGCGCGTGGAGATATCCAGCAATGTTTGATTGTGTGCCCCGGCAATCTCGTCGAACAATGGCAGGATGAGTTACATCAGCGATTTCATCTCTCTTTTAAAATAATGACCGACGAAACACTTGAAGCATCAATTTCCGGCAATTGGTTCAAAGAAAACCCATTGGCTATATGCAGGCTTGACAAATTAAGTAGAAATGAGGATTTGCAGGCAAGGTTGTCTTCAACAGACTGGGACCTTATTATTTGCGACGAAGCGCACAAGATGAGCGCTCACTATTTTGCCGGGGAGGTAAGCTATACAAAACGATATAAACTGGGAAAGCTTCTTTCAAGATTAACGCGACATTTTTTATTACTGACAGCTACTCCGCATAACGGCAAAGAAGAAGATTTTCAACTATTCATGGCTCTGCTTGACGGCGATCGCTTCGAGGGTCGTTTTCGTAACGGGGTACACACTACCGATGCCTCTGATTTGATGCGTCGCATTGTTAAAGAAAAGCTCTACAGATTTGATGGAACACCTCTTTTTCCGGAAAGGATCGCCTATACCGCTAACTATCCTTTATCAAAGAAAGAACTTGAATTATATGTTGCAGTTACCGACTACGTGCGAGACGAATTCAATAGGGCGGAAAAAATTATCGGCGGTAAAAAAGGGACTGTAGGTTTCGCGCTGACGGTTCTACAACGGCGTTTAGCATCTTCCCCTGAGGCAGCTTATCAATCGCTGAAGCGAAGACGGGAGCGACTGGAAAAAAGATTACGTGAAGAGCAGTTAAACTTGAGGGCCGCAGATTCGGCCTTTGATATTAACGCCGGATTGCCGGATGTTTCCGACACCGATCTTGAAGAGTATGATGATCTTCCGGATTCTGAAATGGAGGAAACTGAAGAGAAACTTGTAGATTATGCGACTGCGGCGCGCACCGTGTCTGAGCTTGAGAAAGAAATAGAAAAACTAAAAATTCTTGAAGTGATGGCATTACACGTTCGTCAAAGTGGTTCCGACAGGAAATGGGAAGAGCTTTCAAGCCTCCTGCAGAACAACAAAGAGATGTTTGACAGACAAGGTCACCGGCGCAAACTGATAATATTTACGGAGCATAAAGACACACTCAACTATTTATGCGATCGTATTTCTGCATTGTTAGGCAAGCCCGAAACAGTTATTACAATACATGGCAGCATGGGCCGGGAACAAAGAAAAATTGCGGAGCAAAGATTTACTCAGGATAAGAGTGTCGACATACTCATCGCAACAGACGCAGCCGGCGAAGGAATAAATTTGCAACGTGCCCATTTAATGGTTAACTATGATCTGCCATGGAATCCTAACCGGCTGGAACAGCGATTCGGAAGAATACACCGTATTGGGCAGAATGAAGTGTGCCATCTGTGGAATCTTGTCGCTAAGGAAACACGGGAAGGCGAAGTTTATCACAGACTCCTGGAGAAACTTGACGAAGAACGGAATGCTCTCGGCGGACAGGTGTTTGATGTCCTTGGAAGACTCACTTTTGATGATAAACCGTTGCGCGAATTACTCCTAGAAGCTATACGATATGGTGAGCGCCCTGACGTGCGGGCACGGTTACATAAGATCGTTGATACCACAATGGACAGGGAAAATCTGCGGAAATTACTGGAAGAAAGAGCGCTCGTGCAGGATTCTATGGACACCCGCAAAGTTAAAGAAATACGTGAAGACATGGAAAGGGTTGAAGCAAGAAGGCTCCAGCCCCATTTTATTGCATCTTTCTTTTTAGCTGCATTTCAGAAGCTTGGCGGAACTATACGGGAACGAGAGCCACGGCGATATGAAATAACACATGTACCTGTGGTGATTAGAAACAGAGATCGTGTTATTGGGAACAGGGTAGGGGTTCTACCACGGTATGAAAGAATAACTTTTGAAAAAGATCTGGTGAATCTTACCGACAAACCGTATGCGGACTTCGTATGCCCAGGCCACCCGCTTCTTGATGCCACAATAGATTTAATCACTGAAAGATACAAAGACCTCCTGAAACGAGGCGCCATACTCATTGATGAAAACAACGGTTCGGAAAATGCACGGCTGCTTATCGCTCTTGAACATTCTATTCAAGATGCAAGAACCGACAGGGCAGGACAGCGGAGAATCATTTCCCGGCAGTTTCAATTCGCAGAAATGGATCTTGCAGGCAATGTGAGGCCGGCCGGATATGCTCCCTATCTCGATTACAGACCTGTGGATGAAAATGAAAAAGAAATTGAAAA
>RPRI01000310.1 GCA_003818505.1 Desulfobacteraceae bacterium
CTTTTCATTTTATGGGTTTATTATTCTTCGGCGATTCTCGTTGTGGGAGGGGAATTTGCATATTTTCTGGAAGAAGACCGAGAAAGATCAACCCATCCATCAATTTACTGATGCCAACCGAAAAGACTAAATTTCAAAAAAATTCTGACTTCTGAGCCAATTGCAAAAGTACCTATCCCCTCCCTTGACGGGAGGGGAACAAGGGGTGGGTGAAGGAATAACTCTTTGATAATTCTAATTTTATTCCCCCTCACCCTAACCCTCTCCCGCAAGGGGAGAGGGGATTTTTTAGAGTTTTGCAATGAGTTCTAATGACTACTAGATTCTGTATTCCATATACGTCGCAGTTCTGCTGCGGGGTAGTTCATTAGAGGGTCATATTTGACCTGGCGGTCAAATATGACCCCGTTTAAGTGTCTGTTCGTGCCTGCCCTGTTAGTCTTTTTTAAATCTATTTATTCATATAAATCAGTATGTTGCATAATAAATAGTTAAGTGATCCAACTCTGGCATGAAGTTTGAGTATCTAAAAGGCAGTGAACCAAAACAGCGAGTGCATTACATGCAGATTGCTGCGGGGAGCTTCAATAATTCCAAATCAGAAAGGCAGGCATTACAGGGAGGTTTCATAATGATTGTCGTTAGAATTGCTATGGACGTTATTCCGGACAAACAGAAAGAGATGGTGCAAACGCTTCTCTCAATGATTGGGTCAATGAAAAAGGGGGCGGGCTGTCTGAGTTATACCCTTTTCAGCAATACCGAAGATAAAAACCTTCTGAACCTTCTTGGAGAGTGGGAAACGCGAAAAGATTTAGATAATCATTTAATCTCTGAAATTTTCAGCATTTTCCTGGGGACAAAGAGCCTTTTGAAAAAGCCGCATGGAATCCATGTATACACCGTCATTAAATCAGAAGGAATGGAAGCCGTTAATAATGCCCGACGGAAAGAAAACGACAGCGCTGTGGCGCCTGTTCTATAGTTGATTACATAATATTAAATCCCGGCATCCGGGCCATGTGATTTCAGAAAGGAAAAATAATGAAAACTATCAATAAACCAAGAAATATTGAAAGTATTTTATCTGAGGCCGATGAACTGCTTAACAGGTATAACTCCTTGCTGATCGAAGATATGGAAGAAACTAAAAAAACCCAACTCGAAATCTATGCCAATGAATTGAAAAAACTAAGGTTTAAGGTTCAGGACAAAACCGGGAAGGACAAAACATCAGATTACAGCTCCTCCGGCGAAGGAATACACGAAGCGATCGATGAAATTGTCAGGGCCATGAAAAACCTGGCAGGCGATCTGATCTGATCAGGGAATGGAAAGAAGTCTTAATGAGGTGCGAAATAGAAAAGAATTTATCTGGTTATGTTGTGAAAACAAAACAATTAACGAAGGAGGTATAAAGATGCAAAAATTAACAGCAAAAAGAGTGCTCATGGTCGTCCTGGCGGTATTTTCCATAAGTCTGATGGTGGGGTGTGCCGGCATGGAAAGAAGATCTCCAAACAGATCCGGGTATATGTACTATCATGCCCCATTAGTCAAAGCTGATCAGGCGCTTGACGAAGCGCGCAGGGCCGGCAAAGACAGGGAATGTCCGGCGGAATTTAACGCCGCAAAAGATATGGTAGACAGGGCTTATGCTGTCTACTATGCATGTCGTACGCAGGAAGCGATCGGTATGGCGAATGAAGCAATCGGTAAAATTAATGCCCTTTGCCCGGCGAAACCGGTAGCTATGACAGAACCAAAACCGAAGGCCGAGGAACTGGTAGTTATAGTTATGTCTGAACCGAAGGTTGAGGAGAAGGTGGTTGTAGTTGCGTCGGAACCGAAGGTAATTATCCTTGCGTTTGAGGACATACATTTTGATTTTGACAAGTCGACTCTTACAAATGAAGCCCAGGTTATACTGAAAAGAAATATCCAGATTCTGAAAGAAAACCCTAAAGCCAAAGTCCGGATTGCAGGGTATACCTCTGCTTCCGGCAGTGATGAGTACAACCAAAAACTGAGCGAAAGAAGGGCAACGGCTGTCAAAGATTACCTTGTAAATGAAGGAGTCCTTACCCCTGAAAGACTTTCAAAAATCGGATATGGTGAAACAAATCCGGCTATGTATGAAGCGGCACCGAAAGACCTTTACTCAAAAGCGGCAAAGGCTAACATGAGGGTTCTTTTTGAGATCATTGTGAAATAGGAGTCCGGGGCAAGTGGCCGGAGAGACGCTTTAAGTTTATCCGGCCCTTACCTTCAAAATAATTATCCGGAACAGAATCAGGATTCCGGTTCCGGATAACAAGGAGGAATATTATGCCGTTGATTCAATTAGTTATTGTTTTGGTTGTCGTTGGGGTGATTCTCTGGGTGATTAACAGCTACATACCTATGCAGTCCACCATAAAGAAAATCCTCAATGTGGTAGTGATTATTGGAGTGATTATTTGGCTGTTGAGTGTCTTCGGAGTCATAGGGAATATATCTACGATTCGTATCGGGAAGTGAGAGAAAGGAGGATCATATGTTGTGGACGATTGCTGTAATACTGATAGTCTTATGGCTGGTCGGACTGGTGAGCAGTTATACTATGGGAGGGTTCATCCATATCCTGCTGATAATTGCCGTTATCGTGATACTGGTCAACGTTATCCAGGGTCGAAGAGCTTTGTAACCTGCGTTAGGTTGTCATCCCTTGAAGGATGACACCGGAAAGGCGGAACAAAATGAAAACACTCACATTGATTGGAATCATCCTTATTGCGATCGGGATTCTTGCATTCGCGTATCAGGGCATTACCTACACGACCAGGGAAAAGGTCATCGATATCGGTCCCATCCATATGACTGCAGAGAAGACGAAAACATTTCCGCTGCCGCCGATCGTGGGAGGGCTCACGCTCCTTGGCGGCATTGTATTGCTGGTCCCCGGAAGCAAAAAGGGCTGACGATTGTCGCCCCATATTTGTGTCTGAAATAAGGAGAATGAAATGGCCACGCTTATTCGTATCATCACCTGTTTCAATATATCCGGTCGCCTGTGCGCCGCCTTCATCTGCCTCATGCTTCTTTTCCCTTCTACCCCTGCGGTGGCTGCGGACAGGTCCGGTGATGAGTTTCTGGCCGGTTATATCGCCTCTATCCTTGAGCGGGACCTCCACTGGGAAAGAGACAGCTACATTTTAAAGATTGTCAACGGGGTTGCCACGATCACCGTGTTTAAGGATGACCCGATGCGGCGGGAGGCGGCCGACAAGCAGTTACGAGCTATCGACGGAC
>RPRI01000311.1 GCA_003818505.1 Desulfobacteraceae bacterium
CTGATATCAGGTATTTCTTCTGATTTACCCGATATCAGATATCGTACTCACTTAAAAACCGGAGTTTCCGGATGGACACTAATTAGTGTCCATCCGGAAACTAATGATAGACACTATCGCGTTTCCAATTCGGAAATCGGCAATTTTGGGCAAGCTCAAGGAAATCAAGGGATTGCGAGGAGACATACGCAATGTATGTCGCACAAGAAATCCCGTAGATTGACATAGAGATCGCCCAGAAGGGCCATTTCCGGATGGAAACTAATTATAATCCGACAATCCCCACAACAGCACCCGTCATGCAGGTTGCAAGAGTTCCTGAAATGATGGTCCTGAATCCCAGCGATACTATCTCATCCCTTCTTTCCGGCGCCATCGTTCCCATTCCTCCAATCATTATTCCAAGGCTTCCCGGATTGGCAAAACCGCACATGGCATATGTCATTATGAGAAGGCTCCTCGGGCTCAAACTCCCTTCCGGAAGTTTGCTCATGTCGACGTAGGCTATAAGCTCGTTTAAAATGGTCTTTGTTCCCATGAGAATTCCCGCTGTATGCGCCTCTTTCCACGGAATACCCATGAGCCAGACAACCGGAGACATTATTAATCCCATAATCCTCTGGAGAGTCACAGGTTCATTTCCTATATCAGGGAAAAGGCCGATAACAAGATTCACAAGATGCACCAGAGCAACAAGCACGATAAGCATCGCAACTATATTTATAAGGAGATCCACACCCTGCAGAGTGCCTTTGGTAATGGCATCCATTGAATTTGCAGCTTTTTCCGGGGAGACAAGCTCTCCGAGCGTGGGACTCTCCTTTTCCGGAACCATTATCTTTGCAACAGTAATTGAAGCCGGAACGCTTATTATAGAAGCGACAATGATATGTCCCATGATATCCGGTATGCTTTTGCTTAAAATGCTTGCATAAAGCACCATCACGGTCCCTGCGATTGTTGCCATTCCGCATGTCATCAGTGAAAAGAGCTCGCTTCTTGTCATATCCTTAAGGTAAGGGCGCACCAGAAGCGGTGATTCCACCATCCCGAGGAATACATTTGCTGAAACGCCCAGGCCCTCAGCGCCGCCTATCCTCATGGTTTTCTGCAATCCCCATGAAAAGGCTCTTACGATAATGGGGAGAATCTTCCAGTAAAAGAGCAGCGATGACAGGGCGCTCATTACGATAACAAGCGGAAGCGCCCTGAAAGCAAGAATAAAGCTCGATCCAGGAAATTTTTCATCAAACGGAAGGCCTCCTCCTCCGAGATATCCGAAAACAAAGGAAGTGCCCGCGGTCGTCGATGCTTCAAGCGACAGGAAAAGCCTGTTTATAAAAAGAAAAAATTCCCTGAAAAGCGGCAGCTTAAGAAGGATGAATCCGGCCAATACCTGCAGCACAAGGCCTGTCACAACTACCCTGAGATCGATCTTCCTGCGGTTTTCGCTGATAACCCAGGCAATAAGCATAAACGCAAACAACCCGGCTATGCTCCGGATAACCATGCCCGGCACCTCCTTATCTTCACTTTATCCGACTATATAATATGATACGATTTTTCTCCACTCTACTTTCAAACCTTCAGTCCTGTCAAGGAATCGGTCAACAGAGTTCAGATAACCCTAATTATAGCGGTCATATGCGGTTTTTTTTGTCTTTGTCGGCAAGCAGTGTATCCAGAGGGCTTATCGGCGCTTTCGACATATTTCTGAGCACATGGGTATAGATCATCGTTGTTTCAACATTCTTATGTCCTAAAAGCTCCTGAACTTCGCGGATATTCACGCCGCTCATCAGCAGGTGCGTTGCAAAACTATGGCGTAATGTATGGACAGTGGCGTGTTTGTGAATGCCGGCCTTTCTGACCGCGTCCGCAACAACTTTCTGAATAGAACTTGGGCTGATATGATGACGGCGCACCTTGCCGGAGCGTGGATCAACAGAGAGGGCCGCGGATGGGAAAACGTATTGCCAGCGCCATTCCCTGGCTGCATTCGGATATTTCCTGTCGAGAGCTTCCGGCAGATAGACTTCGCCAAAGCCTTTGTCCAGATCCTGCTCGTGGATTTTTTTAACTGCGGCCATATGCTCTTTCAGTTTATTTTTTACAGCATCCGGAAGAACCGTCATCCTGTCTTTATCGCCTTTACCTGCCCGAACGATAATTGAATTTAATCCGAAATCAATATCCTGAACCCGCAGTCTGACCACTTCCATCAGCCGCATGCCTGTGCCATATAAAATATGAACCAAAAGACTGTCCTTTTCTTTTAACTGCTCAAGCAGACTGCGCACCTCATCTTGCGTCAGTACCACTGGCAGCTTGGGGCCTCTTTTCGCCCGCACGGTATTTCCGAGATCATGCAAATCGATTTTGAGAACCTCGCGGAATAAAAACAACAACGCGTTGAAGGCCTGATTTTGAGTTGAAGAAGATACTTTTTGCTTAATTGCCAGATGGCTGAGGAAATCCCGGACATCCGCTTCATCAGCGCTCTGGGTTTGCCAATCTTTATTTTTTATGCCGGTCAGGTAGGTGTGAAAGCGTAGAAACCAGTCTATGTAACTCCTTTCCGTGCTGTAGGCATAATGCTTGATGCGCAGTATTTCGCGAATTTTTTCCTTCACTGTTGTGACGTCCGGATATTTTATTTCGGCTGCCGTTTCTGCATCTGGTGAAAGCACCGATGTATTATCAGACAGGAAATGATGAATATAAAGCTTAACAGCGTTATCGGCCTGTTCGAATTGCCAATCCTGCAGTTTTTTGTCTTTCTTCAAAACATCAAGGAACATTTGTATTCTTAAATCCAATGGTTTGTCTTGTCGTGTATTGGAAAATCGCAGGAACCTGCTGGCCCAGTTGGCGTAAAAAGGTATTTGGTTTTCCGGAGCCAGTTTGCGTTGAGCGATAAATTTTTGAAACTCCGGCAAAATATTATTCATCTTTCCACTCCCGGTGATAAAAATCATTCAACCTTGCTATTATTTGATCATTATACCATTTATTACGTATTACGCATTTTCTGATAATAAACACATTTTATGTATGAGTTCAATAATAATTATTTGATTTTAGATAAATATCAGTGTAATTAATCGAACATTAAATCAATGGTGCTGTTGGATAAACAGCGGAATTATGTATTACGTATATTAATTGTTGCCGCCGCGCTGCGCGCGACGGCAACGGCGGAGCTAAGCTGTCGCTTGTGCGCTTTTTATTGGCGCCTGAGATCATTAACTCCGTTTTCAATTGTTGAAATATAATATAAGCAACATAGC
>RPRI01000312.1 GCA_003818505.1 Desulfobacteraceae bacterium
GGTCAAGCTCAAGAAAATCAAGGGATTGCGCGGAGGCATACGCAATGTATGCCGCACAAGTAATCCCGCAGATTGACACAGAGATCGCACAAAAGGGCCATTTCCGGATGGAAACTAATTAGTTTCTCTTCATGAATCGGCTGAATGAAGAATGACATTTCCCTTGCTTAAAACAAAACTTCGCAATTTTTAGCAGATAAACCTGGAATTATCAGGCATGATTTTCAGGAAATTCAAAGAATTTTAATACTCCGCAGTTTTTTGCAATTTTTGACCAGGAGGAAATATCCAGTTCCGCGCAAAATACTCCGCAGGTCGGAATATTTGTTATCTGCTGGTTGCCGATATAATTTGCAAAGTCTGTGAATACGGGATTATGTCCTATCAACATGGCCTCTTTTATCTCATCGCTGATATTCCCGGTAATATGCAAAAGGTCTTCTTTGCCCGGCGAATAAATGGTTTCGCTGTATTGAATCTTCCCGATGGGATAATTAATGGCAGCCGCTATAATCCTTGCAGTCATGGCGGCCCTGGCGGCCGGGCTGGATATTAAGAGACCTGGCGCAGCCTTTATTTTATCCAAATATTTCCCTATGGAAACGGCGTTTCTGCGGCCCCTTTTATTGAGGGGCCTTTCAAAATCATCCAGTTCTGGATACTTCCAGCTTGATTTGGCATGCCGGACCAGATAGATCGTTTTCATGACACACCGCCTATTTTAAGAGATTACCCAATGAAAAGGGAGAGCGTGTGGATTCCCCGCTAAATCATTATTTTTTGCACTTTATTCCAAAGATTCCTGTATGCCTCCGAAGCTGCTGATCCAGGAGAAAAAACCGAAACAGGTTCGCGATGAATTCCCATTTTTTCTATCTGGGCCAAATAGGGAATAGAGGCATCCAATACTCCGCTAAAAGACTTTGCAACCTTTATAATATATTGCTTATGCATTTTTTTATGCCGGTCAACCATGGAAAAAAAGGTGTGAATCTTCTCCGTGTCATATTGTTTATTTTTACAGAAGGAAAGCAATTGTTTATGAGTTAGCACTGAAAGGGTGGTAGGAATAAGCGGAACCAGGATATAGTCAACGGCATTGAAAATATTTTCTGCCAGGATGCTTATTGAAACAGGGCAATCCAGCACAATGAGGTCATAATCATGACTGAATACACTTAAGATCTCTTTGAGCCTTTTTTTCGGGCGTTTCATTGTATTAAAAGAGATTTCCAGTTTGCGGAGGGAGAAATCAGCCGGCAGAATATCCAGATTTTCATAGTCAGTTCCCTTAAGGCTTTTATAAGTCCGCCTGCCTCCCTTTATAAAACCCTTTGCCCCGGATTTCAATTTGGGTTTTACACGGAAATAGTATGTTGCCGAACCCTGTGGATCAAGGTCGCATAGCAGGGTTCTGGAGCCTGTTTGGGCCGCAAGATAGGACAAGTTGACCGCTGTCGCGGTCTTTCCCACCCCGCCTTTATTACTGTAAACCGCCAGTATTTTCATTAACCGTCCTCTGCTGGTCGTTATAAAAAAGTTCCCGGAATATTTTTTTATTTTCAGGTGAAGCAAAGCCCGTAAAAATTTCGGTAAAATCATCTTTTAATGATTGTCTGGCCCTACCCAGTGTTTCCACCAGGCTGCCGATTGCAATTAGAGTTCTTTTTAAATGAAGCCCTGTTCCGGATAATTCATTTGTGATGGTAAGAAGGTACTCTTCCTGAACGCAGAGATCGTTATAGCCTCCTAAGTTATCCTGAAGTTTCTTTAGCTGATCGATCAGGACGTTTATTTTATCAGGAGGAAAGAGGCTGGAGAAAAATTCCATCAGGTACCGCAATTTTTTACAATGAATTCTCAATTCATGCAGTTTTTTATCGTTGGCGTCCCCGAGAGCAAGATAGCCGGCCTTTATAACACCGCGGTATTTTTTATAGATTCTTGTGCGGGCCATCATAATTGCCGGGCATCCGGCATTCGGTGGTTCCGGGGATTCGTTTCGGGATTTATTCAGGAAGGTTTTCCAATCCCCTAACATAGTTTCATATTTTTTTGACTTTAACCCCTGAATGACCTTGTGCAGAGCATCTGAACGTTTTTTCTTTAAGAGTATGAACAATGGGTTAATATTTTTGCGAAGAGCGGGGGAAAGTTTCTCTTTATAGATATTCTCATTGAGAAGATAGATATCCAGATCCCGCAATTCGCCGGTGAGCTTTCCCAGTGATGAAAAATCTTTTTTGAAACGTTCTGTTTCCTCTTCAGGAAAGACATATTTTATCTGTCCCAATGCGGTACAGGTGCGGCGGACAGCAACCCTGAAATCGTGGATGAATTCGGTATCGAGGTCCTTTTCGATGTTTTCTCCGTTAATTCGGATAATGCGCAGCAGAAAGTAAAAAACGGCCTTTGCCGCCTCATCGGAGCGCATGTCATGCGTGAGCAGTATATCTATTTTTGTGGAATAGGAGCCGGGTTTTTTACCGGCCGCTTCCAACCATGAAAAATATATGTCATCTTTCTTGCTTGTTTGGAGGCCTCTCTCTTCGAACAGTTTGACTATCTTTCGGGAGTATTTGAGGTATCCCCTTACGGGGTATATGCATAATTGAGAGGATGGCGGCGGCGAGTTATTATCAGGGGATGAGCAAATCTCTTCATGGGCTATCCGGGCGACCGTCTTTTCATGATGATTCAGGATGCGGTAGGAAGTTGACCTGATTTCAAGTTCAACAAGTTTCAGCAGTATTCTCGCTTCAAGTATCGGCGCCAACTTTTCTTTCAACAGACCATCCGGAAATTCCCATATGAAAGCCGGCATAGATTTGATTGAAGCTCTGTGCAGGATTTCATTTTCGTTCAGTTGCCTTAAGAAAAGTTTATCGCCGGACTTGTATAAAACAAATGATTTTTTAAACAGGCGCCAGTCAAACGTGTCATAAATCAGTATTGACCTGTTATCAACCGGATCCTTTTTAATGGAGTAATGAGCCGCCAGCTCACTGATCAGAGCTCCTGTATCCAGCTCCCCCGGCAAACTGAATTTAATGGTGTTGCACATCGTGTTATTTTCCGATTCTGATGCGGGATCTATTGTCCCTGTGATTGCTTGAGTGCAAGATCAATGAATTCCTTCTGGGCAGCGCGGCATTTCTCTCCCTTCCCGGGGGATCGAAGCACGTAGCCACCGTCAGGCTGCATGTCCCAGGCAGAGCAGTTGTCTCTTTCCAATATCAGCAGAATGTTCTCCAGCTCCTGTTTTATCTCGGGGGA
>RPRI01000313.1 GCA_003818505.1 Desulfobacteraceae bacterium
CTCTGGTCCTTATTCTCCTGGTTTTCATCGTCATAATTGTCCGGCATGCTTTGACTCCTTAAAAAATAATTACCGGCATAAATCCCCGAATACTACCAGGGAGCCGGCGTGTTCAGAATAATTTTAAAGGATATCCTTTTAAACCTTAACAATTCAAAGGTCAATATATAACAGGATTTTTACCCGCTCATTTTCCGGGCAATATCTAAGATTCGGACAGATGGTTAAAAAGGGGAAGAAACACTGATTCCGAGTTTTTGATGAATGAATCATTGAATATGTCATCCATAGATGTGTTACGGAAGCACAAATCATAATAGGGATCTTTTGATACGCCCCTCGCATAATAGCTCCCGTGCCATTTTTTTTCAACAATCCTGACGGCATCGTTTTTCCCTTTTCCCAGGATATGTGTCTGTTCGGCAAATTCGTGCGACAAATCCGGGAAAAAACGGAGAGGACGCGAAAGGCCTTCCCGGTAAAGATCAAGAAGCGCAGCAAGTTCGTCAACGCTTTTTTCGACCGGATTGAATTTAGCGCTCTTATCCGTGCATACGAGTAATGTATTTAAAGTCGAAATATCACTGTCAAGAGAACATAAAACGAGATGATATATCCATGCCCTTAATAAATCCTTTCCCTTCATTGCCGCATACCTGAAACTGAGCATTCCGCTCTCATAAATGTTTGTGAGCCTGCCTGTTAATGAAAAGCCATTTATCGTCATATCCACATTATAAAAACCGGGCTTTCCATCTTTTGTATATTCATCCAGTTTTTTTACAAAAATACCCGCATCAATGCCTGACTCATTGAGCATAATCTCACCTGCCTTTCCGTGAGGAAGCCTTCCTTCAGCTTTGTATGCGCTAAGGCAGTAATCACCGGCCGGTTTACCGTCTTTTATGTCTGATACGAGATCCTGATTGACAAGGTACCTGTCAAGACCGTTTAAATCGAAATCCTCTCTGTCGGATAAAACGGTATCCTTTTCTTCAAGGTATATTCCAAGCCTTTTTGTAAGAAGATACTTTGCCGGATTGGCGAAAAAGCCGCACAATGTCTCAATCTCTATTCTTTTCCATTCATCGGAAGGCCCGATAATTCCATCAGCAAGAAACGGAGCGCGATCTCCTGATTTATACCTGCTTTCACTCAGGCTTTGTGCCGCAAGCATGTTTTCAGCCGAGTAACTGGAAAGCTTTCCGCTATCTTTAAAATATGCCGGAGAAAACGCCTGAAGCTTATGACGGGTTATCATTTGCTCCGGACCGAAACCGAAACCTTCTCTC
Organism: Desulfobacteraceae bacterium; assembly: GCA_003818505.1. GTDB lineage: Bacteria > Desulfobacterota > Desulfobacteria > Desulfobacterales > RPRI01 > RPRI01. Next base: position 1,293 of record RPRI01000313.1, read on the forward strand.
ACATAATCGAGAAGTTCGCTCACAAGAACGGAAGGCGGTAACGGCGTATTATCCTGAATACTTTGCCCGACATAACTTACATAAAATGTTTTTCCGGCAGATATAAGCGCCTCAAGAAAAATATACTTGTCGTCGTTTTTCTTCGACCTGTCGCCCGGCCTCAGATTGTTTGCGATAAGATCAAAACCATATGAACCTGGGTTTCCGGGGAAAGCGTCGTTATTCATGCCAAGAAGGCATATCACCTTGAAAGGAATGCTTCTCATTGGCAGCATCGAACAGAAAGTCACGCCTCCTGACATAAACCCCGAAGCGCTGCTTTCATGCTCAAGCTCTTTTGTTATGCGATATTTAAAAATCTCTATTCCGAGTTTTCCGTCATAGCCTGACATTGCAGAATCATTCAGCATGCCGCAAAGTACTGTCCGGATAAACTGCACATGTCGCTGAGTTTCGTCATCCGAAATAAATAAAGCATCTAAAATACCCGCCAGAACAGAATACCATTCATTAATTGTCCGGAGACCTTCAAGCGATTCTGCTGAAATAAAGATTCTTTCCAGAAATTCAAGGAATTTTCCGAGAACCTGAGCATCAGCACCTTCAATTCCGTCAAAGGGAAGTATTCCTGAAAACATCTTACTGTCCTCAGTGGGCATGGCATAACCAAGGAGTAGCCTTTCAATTCCGGCCTTCCATGTGTTTTCGTTAATTCCGGGAAGTCCCAGAGTGGTTTTTTCGTCTTCGTCACGCCCCCACCTGATACGAACATCTTTAACCCAGTTTCTGATTTTTCCGACATCACCTTCCGAAAGTCCGAACCTTTCCTTTATACCCGGATACTCCATCAGGGAAATGACCTTTGAAACTCCGAACCTGCTCCCCTTTAAATCAAGTATCGACAAAAACCCTTCAATCACACCGCTCTCTTTCCTAACGCTTCTGTCCGATACCGAAAACGGAATACGCGGCTCACCGTTTTCCTGTGAATCGAACACGGCATGAACAAAAGGAGCATAAAGCCCTATATCCGGAGCCATGACAATAATATCATTGGGCAGAAGTTTGGGGTCATCTTCAAACATTGCAAGAAGATTGTCATAGAGCGCTTCTGTTTCCCTCATGGGACTGTGGCATGAATGAAACTGCAATGAAGAATCCGGCGTTTCAGAAACCGGGAAGCCGGGTTTATCCGTAATATTTCTATCCTTTAAATTCAGGATATCCGACTGAATACACGTCAGCAGATCGCGGCATTCCTCTTCTTCAAACTCTTCAATCAGTTCATGTTCCGCGGAAATTACATAATCGATGAATGTCCTGCCGAGCTCTCCCATGGATGCCAGCAGGCGGTTTCCCCTTTCAAGATGGAGGTCTTCTTCACCTGATAATTTCCGCGCATATTTTGCCTTGATCCTTCCTGCGCCTTTGTCTGTCAGTGTGTCGGTCCAGTACTCTCTGCACGGATTCAAAAGAAACATGTTGACTTCAATGATGCGGGACAATTCTTCGATAACCTGCATATGAAAACGCGGAAGGGAAGATATTCCGAAAACGGATACGCGCCCGTAGAGATCATCCGGACCTGATGTGAGTCTCCTGATTTTTTTAATAAGCGCCCTTTGCAGATAAGCCCTGTGATATTTTTCATTTCCACAGGTAAGTTCACGCCAGAGTTCAGCCTGCCATGCGTGGGGTTCCTCTTTTACTTCCCTGCCCTCCTCCCACAAAAAAATCATGTCAGGCCTGAAAATAATGTACTGGTCGAATAAACCGGATATTTTTTCGGAAAGCTGAAAGAGCTTCAACTTGCCTGCATCATCTTTCAGGTATCGTGTTAAACTTTCAAAACCGGCATTACCGAGATGAGCAGGAAGTATCTTCATGAGCCTGAATCCTATGACACCCGGTTCAAA
>RPRI01000314.1 GCA_003818505.1 Desulfobacteraceae bacterium
AGATGACAGAATCTGTCGACAGGCGAATAGACATACTAACGGGCATTCCGGGTGATGAAAGATATTTTGCTTTCTATCAGCACAGTAATCAATTCCGGGATGATTGGATAGGTCTTGGCGGATCGGTGAAACTGAACAACAGGCTTTATGCCGGGTTCAGCATGTTTGCGGCCATAAAAAGCCTGGAATATACCAATTCTCTTGATATCGAAGCGTATTCCCTCAACGATTCCATTTTTGTCAATGATGAATATGTCCCTTATTATATCGCTGGTTATGAAAATTCTGAATATCTTAAATTCAATGATTACAGGTTGACCCTCAAAGGCGGTCTTCTTTATAAAACTGAAACTTTCAATATTGGCATGAGCCTCACCGTACCCTCTATAGGGGGTATCTATTCAGATGGTAAAAGGGTTACCAGGAAAGAAAAGCAAAGCAATATCACCATGCCTGGAAGCGGTGATCCTGTTCCTGATTATGTGATTGTGGATTACAAGGAAAAGAAGGATATCCAGGTATCTTATAAAACGCCCTTCTCCATCGCAGCGGGATTTACTTATTATTTCCCTGACAGGAAGCGGACTTTATACACTTCCGTGGAATTTTTTTCAAAAACCGATCCTTACCGCATGGCAGAAGCAGAGGAAAGCCCGGATATTGGTTCCGGTTCTGGACCCGATGATGTGTTGTACTCAGAATGGCTGACCTATGCCAGCGGAGCCAGGCCTGTTTTTAATGTGGCACTGGGTTACAGCTGGACATTGAAAAAAGACCTCTTGCTTATGGGAGGATTCAGGACCGACTTTAATTCTAAGAAGAACCTTGATTATAAACAATATACCGGTTATAATAAAGTACAATCTATCAATGTGGACCTATACCATATTACCTGCGGCTTTTCCTGGAATATATTAGGGCAGGACATTATCACCGGGTTGCAATATTCTTTAGGTCGCAATAAAAATCAGCGGCAAATTGCCAACCTCTCTGATCCGGTCGAATATAATACAACTGAAAACCTGGCCTTGCAGGGCGACAGGAACTACAATATGATTTCCCTTTATAATTCCATTAGCATTTACTTCGGAGCGTCCTTTAATTTTGGCGATAAGAAAGATCCGTAAATACTACTTACTCTCTGTTTTAGCAGCTTTTTCCTGTGCTTTTGCCTCAGCTTTGTTCTTCCCTATTGGAATACAAACGCCCAGATATAAAGCGGTGTTATGCTGGTTTCCGCTTAAAACTTTATCTACGTCAACAAATCCATAATAGTACCTGGCATAAATAATCATTCCATCACCCTGCCGTAACTTATAACCAAGTCCGGCTACCCCGCCTGCATCAAGCCGGGTATAATTGTCTTTTATATCATTCGTAAACTGCAGGTCTTTCTTGTTATAGATTTCCTTTGTAAAAAAATCATACCCCGTATATCGCAAACCGAGCTGAATACCGGCTTCCGCATGTAAATAATCGACAAACCGGTATCGAAGCAAAACAGGTACATTGAAATAGTTTATCTTTCTATCGACCGTTCCACCTACAAACAAACTATCTAGATTGGCATTTTCAAGCGAGTAAGGGGTAATCCCAGATGTCCCCATTCTTGATTTAACGATCACACCGGTATGAATAAAAAGACGCTGTTTCAGCTTAAAATCAAAGTAAAAACCAAGATTCCAGTCAAACAGAAATTCTGCGTCAGGTGTATTGGTCATATTCAGCCAGTTCACACCGCCGTCCAGTCCAAATTCAAGTTTGTCGGAATTCAGCTTATCCCCCAGCAATAGAGAGATCAGAACCTGGGAATTTGCTGTGTAAGCAAAGATCAGAAAGCAAAAGATTGCGAGTGTTTTTTTCACAATTAATTGATCTTTAGTAAAGGTTTATATGGACACTTATTTTTTCCTCTCTAAAAACGGGACGCCCTCAAGGATCTCCATCCTGATTCCTGTCAGGATATAGTTTTCAATCTGGTAAAACTGCGTTGCAACAATAGGAGAAGAAACCTTTCTAATTTTTTTGTAATAACTGGAGATCAGTTTATCGGTAGCCGTCTGCAATTTCATAACCTCAGTCGTCCATGAATCAGCCTGCTCCTCAGTCATGCTGTTATATTGCTTTGCATATTGTTCAAGAAGCTGAATTCTTTTTTTCCCATTTTCTTTACGCTGCAACTCATACTCGTCGTATAAATTCCAGAAGGCATCTTTCTGCAAATCGGTGGGTTGAACAAAACTGGCGACCACTGCCTTTTTATCCATTCCAAATGCCGCCTGTAATAAATCAACTTCTTCCTTGTTGCTCTGCGAATAAGTGACAAAAGCAATAGTCATAGCTACTAATAATAATGCAATCTTTTTCATGTTTTTAAATGATTAGGTTATTAATGAATTTATTATTCGGCAAATGTAGGAAAATCCGCTAATAATTTTCCATAGTCCCACTTTGGTGAGCATGGGATTTTTCCTGCATCGATCTATTGTGCCTTCTAATAGCTGCAATTCCTGGAATCCCCATGGCTTTAATTATATCGTTAACAACCAGCTCGAACACCCCAAGGGTCTCCGAAAATGAACACCCGAAGGGTGTAATCTGCAAACCTCTTTTTTCGTACTTTCGCCCAATCATCCATTGAGATATTTATCATGGTCATCTCCCACTATTGCTCTGTCAATCTGTCAGTTATATTATTCAACGGTTCGATTGTTTTTAGTCAGGATACATCAGAACTGTCTGAATTCCTCAAAACTGCATACCGCCATCTTCATATCCAGTACCCTAAATTCTTCAAAATGGATAACCTGTGCAAACTGGCTTTCCTTTCCGCCGAAATCCTGCTGAAAGATTTGGAACTGACCAGCCGGTATCCTTCGGAAGAAATTGGTTTGATCCTGCTCAACGCTGCATCTTCCCTGGAAACCGATGAGAAACACCAGGAAAGCATCGCCGACCGCAGGAATTATTTCCCAAGTCCTTCGGTATTTGTTTACACACTTCCTAATATTATGACTGGAGAAATCGCTATAAGGCATAAAATCAAAGGGGAAAATGCAGTCATTATAAGCGAAATGCCTGATTCACATACTATTTATCAGTTTG
>RPRI01000315.1 GCA_003818505.1 Desulfobacteraceae bacterium
AGGAGGTGTCAGCATGATCAAGAGGTTATCAGGCGCCATCGCGGTTCTGGCAGCGCTATCGGCGATCGGCGGTCTTGCCGCGATATTCTCCGGCGGTCCAGCCGCACAGGATGCGCGCGCGGCTGCCGTTAAATCGGAGCCAGCCCCGGCTGAGCCAAAAACCGGCACCGTGTGGACAGCCCCGGACCAGGAGGCAGCCAAAAAAAGGGCGCAGGAGGTAGTCCCGTTCGTGGATGCCGTCATGGAAGAATGCCAGTTGTGCAGGCAGATGCGGCTGAGGGAGGCGGGCCTGGGGATCAAAGATATTACCAACAGTTATTTCCTCCTCGACAGTTCCATAATTAAGAAAAGCGAGGATCTCTACGGTCCGGTACGCTTCAAACACACCAAACACGCTGGCGAGCTCAAGGACTGTGCATTGTGCCATCATCGCCGGCCGCTTGATGCCAAGGCAAAGGAAACCACCCGCTGTTCGGCCTGCCATCAGGAGCCGTTTCGTGTGAACCAGCCAGAGCGAATAGGCCTGAAGGCCGCTTACCACCAGCAGTGCACGGGCTGCCACCAGGAAATGAAGAAAGGTCCTACCGACTGCCTGGGCTGCCACCGCAAGAATGTGCCGGACCACAAGGAACTGGTGAATCTTCCGGAGAAGCCGGAGCCGATCCAGGTGACCAAGGAATGCCTGCGCTGCCATAAAGCTGTCGGTGATGATATGCTCAAAACAGCCCACTGGTTGTGGAAGGGGCCTTCACCTTACACTCTGAACCGTTCCAAGCACGTTAACCATGGCAAAGCCACAACATCCATAAACAATTTCTGAGTGAGCATACACAGCAACGAGGCTCGTTGCACAAGCTGCCACGCGGGATACGGATGGAGAGACGAAACCTTTGATTTTACCGACAAGACAAAAATCGATTGCCTGGTCTGCCACGATCGGACCGGCACCTATGCAAAAACGCCGACCGACGCCGGGATGCCTGACCCCAAAGTAGACCTTGTTAAAGTGGCCAAGAGCGTAGGCCCCACCAGCCGCAAGACATGCGGAGACTGTCATTTCAACGGCGGCGGAGGAGAGGCCGTCAAGCATGCTGAACTTTCCAGGCAGTTGCTTACCCCCGATCGAAGCTGCGATGTCCATATGGGCGGCTACGACTTCCAGTGCTCTGAATGCCACCGCACGCGCAATCATAAAATCGCCGGGAGAAGCACATCTGTGCCTGTGTCCGAAGGCGGTTTCAGCTGCGAGACCTGTCACGGCGATAATCCTCACGCCTGCGACAGCCTGCTGGACCATCATCTCAACAAACACGCCAAGACCATCGCCTGCAACACCTGTCATGCTCCGGTATACGCCAAGTGCAAGCCGACTAAAGTCTTCTGGGACTGGTCCAAGGCCGGTGACAAGAAGCGCAAGCCTAAGAAAGACAAGTACGGCATGGAAGACTACAACTGGATGAAAGGTGAATTCATCTGGAAAGAGTCGGCCAAGCCGACATACAAGTGGTTTAACGGCTCCATGAAGCGGGTGCTCATGGGCGACAAGGTGGATCTCAATGCGTCCATCGTCAACCTCACGGAACCGGTAGGTTCTATGAAGGATCCCGGCTCAAAGATTGCGCCGTTCAAGATCTTTGACGGCACCAGCACGGTCGATCTTGAACACCGCCACCTGATCGTGCCGCACCTGTTCCCCAAGAACAAGGAGGATTCAACGGCTTACTGGAAAAATCTGGACTGGCAGAAGGCCAATGTTACCGGAATGCAGGCTGCCAAGCTGTCTTACAGCGGCAAGTACAAGTGGATCAAGACCCGTATGAACTGGGGTGTTGAGCATGAGGTTATGCCTGCCAACATGGCGCTCTCATGCGTCCAGTGCCATGAAAGTCTGAAGGGCGAGCGAACCTGCAATCGCTGCCACCAGGACAACAGGAAAGTGGACTTCAAAAAGATCGCCCATAAGGGAACTGACTTCAGCTACATGGCTTCAAAGGGCCGGGATGTCAGTCACCTGATTGGAGCAACGGATTACATTAACTTCAAGAGTTTGGGGTACAAGGGAGACCCGGTCATTTACGGCGGGCGTTTTAACAGACTCCCCATGGGTTATGGCGCCCAGAAATAGAACACTCTAAATAGTCAAACATGCCGCGTGCATTCCCGAATTGTCACGAATACTTCAGGTTTGCACGCGGAAGAGTTTATTTTGAGCGATAGCGACTCCTCCCATTCATGAGTATCATTAATCCGTATTTTATGGCCAAAATTCAATTGACACACAAAATCATTCTCCATATACTCCACCATGAAAAAAGAATAACCTTATCATAATCATATATCTGTGACCGACGCCTATAGGCTTATTTCCGGAGCTGCCGAACCATTTGATTCAATGTTTTGCAAAGGTCTTAAAATATGGTGCAGGGAGGAGTATGAATGCCCAGGCCGCTGTTTGATGAAAATAATCCCGAGAAACCGGCCGTTAACGTTGCCATTGTGGGTGGCGGGAGTCACTGCAGGTTTTTCCTCGAGCTTCTCCAATCCGGCGAATTTCCGTATTTGAAGGTCAATCTGGTGGGTGTCTGCGACATTGATCCGGAAGCCGAAGGACTCATAATGGCGCAAGGCATGGGCATTTTTACCACCGACAACTTCCGCGATCTGTTTTTAATTAAAAATTTAGATTACATTGTTGAACTTACCAGCAGTAGATATGTCCTTAATGAACTCATCCGACTGCGGCCGCCGGGTGTCGGCATTGCGGATCATAATATCGGCCGCCTGCTGCGACTCTTATTTAATTTCAGCCAGCGTATGAAATCAGCCGAACACCAGGTGATTCTTGAAAAAATGTCTTCCGACTTTCTCATTCAGCAGAGTAACGCAGCCATAGTGATATTAAATACCGATTTCACGATTGCGGATGCCAATGAAGCTTACCTCAAGAGTGTCAAAAGATCACGAGATGAAGTCATAGGCGGCTATTGTTATGAAATTTCACACCGGTTCGACGCGCCGTGCTCGGTTGCCAACCCCGCCTTGAAATGTCCGATGATTGAGACCCTGCAAACCGGAAAATCAGCACATGTTATTCA
>RPRI01000316.1 GCA_003818505.1 Desulfobacteraceae bacterium
GCGACCCAGTCCTTGGCGGAAATCGTGGTGGTAACGTTGGGAGTATGCAGGCCTTTTAAGACTTTCACAACGCCGTCCTTGACGGATACGGTCCATTCGCCGCCGCCTGTTCCCGTTATCACATAACCGTAGTTAGCGGTGATTCCTTTTACCCCGTCCGGGTTCACCCTTGATTCCATAGTGCCGAAGATATCTTCAACAGTCGCCTCTGGAGCCTTGCTTTTCTTCGGTCGCGGAGTGAGTCCCCATGTGCGCAGTTCTTTTTTCAATACCTTCCCGATCGGGCTTCTCGGGAAGTCCCCGTCGATAATTTCGACGTATTTAGGAATCTTGAACTTTGCCAGTTTTTCAGTGCAGAAGCCTATAACTTCTTCTTCTGTAAGCGAATCGTCAAGCGGTACAATAAATACTTTTACCTCTTCGCCCATTGTTTTATCGGGGACACCTACTGTTGCAGCTTCCTGAATTTTGGGGTGAGTGGCAAGAAGGTTGTCAATCTCCTTCGGGTAGATGTTTTCGCCTCCCCTTATAATCATGTCCTTTATTCTGTCCACGATGAAGATATATCCGTCGTTATCCCTGTAGCCGACATCTCCCGTATGCAGAAATCCGTTTACTATCGTTTTTGCCGTTTCTTCGGGGCGATTGTAATATCCTTTCATAACGGCATCGCCGCCGATAATAATTTCGCCGGCGGCGCCGGGGGGAAGTTCATTGCCCTGCTCATCAATTATTTTTATTGTCTGCCCGGGAAGGGGAAGTCCTATTGATCCGATTTTACGAACCCCGTCTCTCGGATTTATGGTGCTGACGCATGTAACTTCGGTCAGGCCGTATCCTTCGACAATCGGAATATTGAATACTTCCTGGAATTTTGTAAATGTTTCAGGCGTTAAAGGGGCTGCTCCGCAGACTCCGAATTGCAGGGAGCTTAAATCGAATTTCTGGCGGGTCGGATCTGTTAACAGTATCTGGTATACTGCCGGTACGGCCGACCAGAAATTGACCTTGTACTTGTCCACGACTTCCCAGAATTCGCTTGCGCTGAAGCCTTTCCGAAGGACTATCTGGTGCCCCATTCCCATGGAAAATGTGCATGTCAGCATCGCATTGACGTGGAAAAGAGGCAGAAAGCATAAAAGCACCATTTTTTCGTCAAGTTTTAATGCATCGGTTATGCCGCTGACATCAGCAAGCACGTTTTTGTGGGAGAGCAGCACTCCCTTTGGGTTTCCCGTAGTGCCTGATGTATAAAAAATATAGGCGGTATCATCAATATCGGCATCGGATTCAACAGGGGTCGAATCGGTTCCTTCCATCAGGGCTTTGAAGGAAACATGTTCGGGCTGCGGAGATTCCCCAACCTCGATCACAACTTCAAGGGAAGGGCATTTATCCCTGATTTCCTTTAATATGGGAAGGTACTGATCTTCAATTATAAGGCCCCGCCCCTTGGAATCATTTAACAGATATTCGACTTCAGGGGCCTTCCACCATCCGTTTACAGGTCCCGCAATAGCCCCGATTCTTTGAATAGCAAAATACGCGATAAGTGTTTCAGGGCTGTTCTGAACAAGAACATGGATAAAATCCCCCTTGCGGAAACCGAGTTTTTTTAATGAGTTCGCAAGAATAAATACGCGTTTGCGAAATTCATCATATGTCACCGTTCGGTCGTAGAAATTAAGATAGATGGAATCCTTGTATTTGTCCGCTGCATTGTCAAGAAAGATTCCGAGATTCATGATAGCCTCCTGTGCTATATATTAACATTATTGATTAGTCTCCCATTAAAAACTCTCTGCTTGAGGCGGAAACTGAGGTTTAATCTTTTTTGCACCAAAAGGGTTCAAGTGGTCCAGGATTCAAGGGTTCAAGAGAAAAAATGGATGCCGTTTTAACTTGACCCCTTGACTCCTCGAATCCTTGACCCCTAAAGCCATCGGCTTCAGCCGATGGCTTATTTTGTTACCATGGAACTTCTTTAGTTAATAAAAAGAGAACCGTCCACATTGTTCCCCCGAAACCCGAAGCCATAGCCTGATTCACCGGTTTTTTCACCTGATGCTCTCCGGCTGCACCCATTATCTGGAGCGCTGCTTCCGCAACCCGCACCATAGCGGTAGCGCCTATCGGATTTGAAGCTATAACTCCGCCGGACGGATTTACCGGAAAAGAACCGTCAATCATGATGTCTCCGTTTTCAACCATCTTTATGTGCTCGTCGTTTTTAAGCAGAAGAAATTCTCTCAGCCAGTCAAGCCCCCACCAGCTTGAAGGGTCATACATCTCAAACAGGTCTATTTCCTTCCGGGGATCCTTGATTCCGTTTCTTTCATAAAGTTTTTGCGCCGCATATTTATGAGTCGTCAGGTACGGGACGTTCCCGAAAATGCAGAAAAGTTCTTCTCTGTGAACCGTTATATGATCTTTTATCCAAGCCGGCTGCTTACAGAGTTTTCTGGCTTTCTCTTCCGAGGCGAATATCATCGCGCAGGCTCCGTCGCTCTGCGAGCACATGTGTATCATTCTCAGTTCGCCTACCAGAGCAGGGGAATTTACGGCAAGATCATCCGCCTGGTCAAACTCGAGACCGAGCCTCCTGTGGGCCTTATCGTTTTTCATGGCATGCTTGTCCATGATGATGCGGTATTTCATGGAAGCTTTTTTGGCTCTTTCTTCGCCGAATTCTTCTATTAGATCCGCGGCAGTCATTCCGGTAAGAGCGCCAGTCTGAAGCTGGCGGCCCCATAAGGGGTCGGCCATATTGGTGATGCCTCCGGTTGTGTGACCTTCCTGGAGTTTTTCAAAACCTACGGCAAGCACTATGTCGTGAAGCCCTGAAGCCACAAGATGATCCGCCGCGCAAACCAGCGTCGCTCCGGTAGTGCCTCCTGTTGTTACTCTCAGGGTTTCCCGTCCGTAAGCTCCGGTTCCGAGTGTGTGCCATAAATCAGGCTGGTGGATCATTTCAAATAACTCCATGTTGCCGTGTACTATACAGTCTATATCATCTATGGTAAGCCCTGCCTGTTTTAAAGCGGCGGA
>RPRI01000317.1 GCA_003818505.1 Desulfobacteraceae bacterium
TAAGGAAAGCGTGAAATTTCCCGGGGTGGTCATTATCCACGAGAACAGGGGGCTTAACGCGCACATCGCAGACGTCACGAGGCGAATGGCCCTGGAGGGTTTCCTGGCGCTTGCTCCTGACGCCCTGTCACCGGCAGGGGGGACTCCGGGAGATGAGAAAAAGGCCATAGCCCTCATAGGGCAACTGGACCAGCAATCGACGATCAAAAATTATGTTGCCGCCGTCCGGTATTTAAAGACTCATACCATGTCCACGGGAAAGGTTGGAGTTGTGGGGTTCTGCTGGGGCGGAGCTATGGCGAACCAGGTTGCCGTTAATTCCGCTGATGTGTCGGCGGCAGTTCCGTATTACGGCAGGCAGCCCGCTCCCGAAGATGTCCCCAGAATCAGGGCATCCCTGCTTCTCCACTACGCGGGTCTTGATGAAGGGATCAACAAGGGGATACCCGGGTATGAAGCGGAACTGAAGAAATCCTCCGTAGATTTTAAAATGTATCTGTACGAGGGCGCACAGCATGCCTTTAACAACGATACAAATCCCGACCGGTACAATAAGGATGCGGCGGAACTCGCATGGAAGCGCACGATCGCATTCCTGAAGGAGAAGCTCAAAACTTAGAGTCCGGCAGGCCCATGCAGCACTTCTTGTACTTACGGCCGCTCCCGCAGGGGCACGGATCGTTGCGGCCCGGTCTGGCAGGGTTCCTGGTCATCTCCCCGGGGGCCGGCAGCTTTTGCCCTTCGGTTTGCCGCTGCCAGAGGGCCGAGAGCTGTTCGATGAAAGGGCGGCAATAGGTAAAAAAACGTTTATAACCGGCGCAGAGATAGTTGAGACCTTCTTCACCGTCCGGCGTCCGGAGAAACCGGTCCTTGGGGCACCCACCATTGCACATCGCCAGAACTTCGCAGTTCCTGCAAACGGATGGTAAACCATCCAGCTTGGCCTGTCCGAAGGCCCTCTGTGACGGGCATTCAAGCAGCTCAACCAGCGGGGTCTCCCGGATATTTCCCAGGCGATGTTTTTTGTCCACAAAGTGATCACAGGCAAAGACGTCCCCGTTATGTTCGATGACCGGAATATCTCCGCAGGTTTTGCGGAAAATACAGAGCGCGTGGTCCTGTCCGAAGGCGGTTCCTATTGCCTCCTCAAATATCTGTACTTTGACGCGGCCAATGTCCCGGCTCAGCCATTCATCAAAAATTACGCAGAGAAAATCACCAAAGGCTTCAGCAGCTACCGTGCGGCCGGTTACTCCGGGACCGTCGGGCCTAAGCTCAACCATGGGCAGGAATCCCAGGAAGGGCGCCTCTATCTGACTGAAGAACCGGTAAACCTCCATCGGGTGCCGGACATTCCGGTCATGGACCACGCAGAGTATATCGAAGGGGATCCGGTGCTTTTTAAGGAGCGAGTATCCCCGCATCACCTGCCTGTGAGTGGGATCGTTATTTTTGCTGACGCGGTAAATGTCGTGTAATTCTTCCGGACCGTCGAGGCTGAGCCCCACCCCAAAACCTTCTGCTGCAAGAAAACGGCACCATTCCTCATCAAGGAGGGTGCCATTGGTCTGGATTCCGTTCCTGATGCGCCTGCCGGCTGGCTTATGCGCGCGCTGCAGTTCCACTATCTTCCGGAAATAGTCCAGTCCGAGAATGGTCGGTTCTCCTCCGTGCCAGGAGAAACCGATCACCGGGGAGTCGGAGGCGCCGATATGCTGCACAATGTACTGTTCGAGGATATCGTCAGGCATACGGAATGGCTTGCCCTTTTCGCAGAGATCTTCCTTCTTCAGGTAATAACAGTAACGGCACCCGAGGTTACATAAGGAGCCGGCGGGTTTGGCGAAAACCTGAAATTCGCGGGACGTTTCAGCCATCAATGAATATTTCCCCGGAAATATTTTTCACAAGCTCTCCATAAAAACCTATTCCCAGAACAGTACCTGTTATTTCTTTTCCGGCGCCATGAACAGAAGCATCCGCGCTGGACCGGACTTATTATATATGTATTTTCTAAAAAGAATAAATATTTTTCTATAATGTGTCCGGCTATCCGGCATGGTCCTTCTAAAACTGTTCTTAACCCGGTAAATATCTCCAGTGTCTGTGCTGTTTTACATCCTCCTGAAATTCATTGACATAATTTGCTGAAAAATAGTAGTTTAACATCCATTTTGTTGCCGGTATCAAGAAGCTTGTTTATCCCGAGGTGCGAAAAATCCAGTTTATCATGGGTTCGTAAAATCCCGACTGAAAGGCGAAAAAAACGTTTCCCCGGCTCAGTTTTTTAATGGGATTAAAGCTGATGGCAAGTTTATTGACAGTATTGACAGGACTCAGCGTATCGGGGCCTGTTCCTTTATTTTTCGCCGTGAGACATTCCTGTGATATCTACTTTGGGAAGATGTTTGCAAACAACCGAAACTTGCGAAAGAAAATTGATACAGGCTTTTGTTCGATATATGCGAATGGGGGCTTTCCTCCTGAATCCACAGCCATGTTCTTGCCCCCATGGTCATTAATGAACCGAAACAGTGAGCGCATTCCCCGCTGCTTGCGGCGGGGTTAGCGAGCGAATCTGAAATCGATAAAAAGTCCTTACGGTCGAAGATTCCCCGTCCGCTCTGCGGCGGGGAGATTCAATTTGACTATTTTCCACCTGATAAGGTAAATAAAACGATATGATCTGCCCATTAGGCATGAATCTGTGCATTTTTCACTGACACTGGCAAAGACGGTTTACTCCGGCAAAGCAGAGGAGGTATCCACATGATTTTCAATTACATGTTATTGTCAATAGCTGCGTTATCGGCCCTCGCCACAGGTATGGCCGCGCCCGAATTCGAAGCGGTTTCACATGATGGCCGCAAAATAACCCTATCGACTTTGCATAAGCATGGTCCCGTTATGCTTGTCTTCCTGCGAGGATTCAGCTGACCCTACGCCCGAAATCATCTGGGCCGGATGAAACAGGATTTCAATGAGTTCACGTCAAGAAACACCACTATTGTAGTCGTA
>RPRI01000318.1 GCA_003818505.1 Desulfobacteraceae bacterium
ATTGCCGTAAACTTCCTCCTGGCTTATTTTTTTCTTAATGTGTATCCCGAAAAAAAGACATGAAATACAAAATGAAAAAACAATTATTGCAAAAAAGCCTCTTCTGGAATATACATTATTTTAAGCTAATTTAATTAATTGTTAAAAGTATGATAACAGAATCCCTGCATGCACTTGATCATAGCCGATTCTCCAACCCATCTTATACACTTTAAAGGTGAACGATTCCTTGGGCCTTATGAGGAATAGGTGATTTATAAATATCTTTTTTGGATATCATGCAAAAATGAGGAGATATCCAGATCTGCTGAATAACTTTTTGGCAGGGAAGCCACAGTGGAAATAATAATTACTGATCTTACGAGATTTTCAAGAAATGATATCGTTTGTACAGCAGGAATCAATCCTGCCAATAATGAGTGTGTTCGACCTTTGCCGTACTTGCTGACAGATAAATACCGAAGGCTGAATATTCTTCCCGGTGCTGTTTTAGAAGGTGAATTCACAGAAAGACCCTGTGCTCCACCTCACACTGAGGACAAAGACTACCGGGGGGATCTCTCTTTTAAAGGACCATGCAGCGCTGAGAAATTTATTGCGATTCTGAAAGCAACGGAAAGCTCGAATGTTGAAGAAGGTTTTTCGATCAGACTCACTGGCGGCGAAAAACACATACCCAGCCTTACTCCCCCGGAAAAGTCAATTATTACTCTTTCCGTTAATCCTCGGGATCTCAGCATTGTCCAGGACGCTTATAAGCCCGGGAAAATAAAGGTTATCTTTTCGGATAAATCTGGTCGAACATTTCGTTATCTTGCAATCACCGATTTAGGATTCTATAATTATGCAGAGAAGAATACCGGAGACAATTTTTTAAGACTCAACGATTTTATTCATTCCCAAGAAGAAGTTTATGTTAGGCTTGGCCTCAGTCGAGAATTTACTTCTCCTGACGGTAGAAACGGATATTGGTTGCAAGTAAATGGAATTTATACATTTCCTGAATATCTCCCGGAACTTAGGTGTCATAGTTAGCTTGGTTTGAATCATGCACAATCAATTATACACAATAGGATACTCACCCCATACACTGGATTCCTTTCTTCATCTCTTGAAAAAGTACCAAATAACCGCATTGGCGGATGTGCGATCTTTACCCTACAGTCAGTATAAGCCAGAATTTAATAAAGAAAGTTTTAGTGCGTTCTTAAAGGCAAACAATATTGCATATGTTTTTTTAGGAGAACAGTGCGGTGCACGAGTAAATGACCTATCTTGTTATGTAAACGGAAAAGTTGACTATAATCTTGTAGCAAAAAGTCAGAATTTCAGAAATGGGTTAGACAGAATTCTTAAAGGGATGGAAAAATATCGCATAGTATTGATGTGTGCAGAAAAAGATCCCATTACCTGCCACCGGACCATATTGATCTGTCGTAGTCTCTTCACCGAAAAAATAGATATTAAACATATTTTAGACAATGGAGAGGTCGAAGCTCATGAATCAAGTGAACATAGGTTATTGAATTTATATAAATTGAATCAACAAGACTTATTTCGCAGTAAACAGCAAAAGCTTGATTATGCATATTCTCGTCAAGGTGAAGAGATAGCATATCAAATCGCTGAACCTTCGGACGAGAGTTGGGGACAATGATAATGCATAGAACTAGGTTATTCACCATTGGCTTTACAAAGAAAAATGCCCAGTCTTTTTTTTCCAAGTTACAGATGGCAGGTGTGACTAAACTCATAGACATCCGGCTTAACAATGTTTCCCAACTTGCTGGTTTCACCAAACGCGATGACTTGATCTATTTTCTTAAGGAAATTTGCGATTGTGCTTATAGCCACATGCCAACGCTCGCTCCAACGAAGGATATATTGGATGCATACAAAAGAAAAGAAATCGGTTGGGACGAATATGTAAGGCGCTTCAGCAGTCTGATAAGGGAACGAAAGATTGAAAATGAGATATCCTCAGAGGAATTAAATAATACGTGCTTATTGTGCAGTGAGCCTTCTCCTGAACACTGTCATCGTAGGCTAGTAGCAGAATATTTTAGAGAAGTATTTGTGAATATTGAAATCAAGCATTTGTAAAAAATTGGGGATGAACAATGAAGGCTGTCCCTCTTTTGGATTCAGATGACCAAGAGTAGTGTAACGAGTCGCTGCAGCCAATTGGCGAAAGCGCAAGCTACTTTCGCCGATTGGCTGAGCCCTTTATTAAGGAGGACAATGCAAACAGCTGAAGACATCTGCCCCGATTTCCCAGAGTGGCCCGAAAGCTGGCATGGGGTAAAGGAAGACATCCCTTACGGTCAGGGCTTGCTTGATGCTATGCGGCCATTTGTCGACTATCTTATCTCCAGCGGCTTGAAGAAAAAGACAATCCGAAACCATATGGATAACCTGTGGCTGCTGGGTGGCGAAATCATTCGCTCTGTCAGTATATTCGACAGATACGATATCCCGCCGGTAGAGAATCTTATGCGGAATGTTGATGAAGATGGAGGGCCTTTTTGCCGCCATATCCATTCGGAAGAGCATCAGAAGTCCTATGATGCAACTTGTAGAAAACTGCATAAATTCCTGGTGACAATAGAACAGAATCGTCCCAGCAAACCTGCAAAAGACTCAGGAAAGGCAGCGGTAGAAGGTGCTCTTTCCAGAGTGCGTAAGGAGTGATGATCGAATGCACGACGGAAAAGGCATTAAACCCGGCCATAATGATTTATCTCGTTATTATAATCGACGAGAAGTCGTCTGAACAGGTTGTCCAGGCCCCAGGCATGTGAAACAGGGCACACATGGTCTTTTCTGTTA
>RPRI01000319.1 GCA_003818505.1 Desulfobacteraceae bacterium
TATCGTCAGTGGTTTCTTCAGTAGTTGTATCCATCCCACCCAGGCCTTTTTCACTTTTATCTAATCTATTTTTATGATGATGCATAAAGGCAATCATTGCTCATTCGGTAAAGTTGATAAAAAAGTTTGAAAATTTGTTTGACAGATATTTTTTATTGTTTTACTGTACTAGCCAACTAGTACAGTAATGAAGGAAATAAAAATGATCACCATCAAGAATCTCTCCTTTGCTTATAAACGTGAAAGACTGTTTTCGGAATTAAACCTATCTATCAAGCCCGGCGGAATCTGCGGTCTCCTTGGTAAGAACGGGGCTGGAAAAACAACCCTGTTAAAACTCATGGCAGGACTTCTTTTTCCGCAGACTGGCAGCATCTCAATCATGGGCAATAGCCCAATGAAAAGATCACCGGAATTTTTGCAGGACCTTATTTTTCTACCGGAGGTGTTCGGTCTTCCTCCTGTCACGCCTGAACAGTATAAAATGTTATATTCGCCGTTTTATCCTAAGTTCAGCAGCGATCGATTTGATTCTTTACTTGAAGACTTTGAGATTACGAATGGTAAGAAGCTGAACGCGTTTTCCTACGGCCAGAAAAAGAAATTCCTGATCGCCTTCGGGCTTGCGACAAATGGGCGTCTCCTGCTGCTGGATGAGCCGACAAACGGCCTCGATATACCTTCAAAGAGCCAGTTCAGGAAGGCGGTGGCGTCATGTCTTGAGGACGACCGGATACTTATCATTTCAACACATCAGGCCCGCGATCTGGAAAGCCTTATTGACCCAATAATTATCATTGATGAAGGCAGAATGATCTTTAACCAATCAACCGAAGCGATATCATCTAAATTGAAAGTCATACATCAGCCAGGACCTCCTGGGGAGGGTGAGGCTCTTTTTTCAGAGAAGACTTTGGAAGGCTTCATGGTAGTAGCAGAGAACCATGATAATGAAGAGTCGCATATAGACTTGGAAATGCTTTTTAATACGGTCATCAACAACAGCGCAAGGATCTCCAGGATCTTTCAGGATGGGGGTGGAAAATGAATGAGTTAAAAGGATTCAGTGCTAGGAGATGCCTTTTGTTGATCAGAAACGACCTTTTTCTTAATCGCAATTACCTGGTGATTTTTTTAGCGGCTGCAGCAGGTCTTTTATTTATCCTGTCAGGTGGAAGATTTTTTAATGGATCCGCTGAAGTGATAGCCTATCCTAACTTCTACGGCCTTATCCTTTTTATTCTCGGGCTTACAATAACTGAGAAGACATTCAAGGACATTCACGACGATGTAAAAGGTCCTGCGTGGCTGACTCTGCCTTCGTCAAATCTTGAGAAATTCTCCAGTCGTTTGATCTTTTGCACGATTGTTGTTGCCGCAGGATTAATGATATTTTTTTTCCTTATATCTTTGCTATGGGAAGGCATTCATTATTTATTGAATGAATCAAGTCTTCGGCTATTCAATCCCTTTAAAGATAAAGTGCTAACCATAACATATATTTATATCATAATACAGTCTCTTTTAATGCTGGGAGCGATATATTTCAAGAAGAGTCCGGGAATAAAGACCATCCTCAGTATTGTCGTTTATGTGCTTGTTTTCACAATTTTAGTGGCAATGGCTATAAAGATATTTTTCGGGGGATCTTTCTGGAATCTATTAGTTGGGAGAAATATTATGAATGTCCCGGAGTTGGCTGCAAGGAATGATATTCCTATAAAGATCTGGTCGATGATAACATTTTCAGTCCGTATAGTATTCCGGTATTTCTTTGCCCCTCTATGCTGGGTAATAGGCTATATGCGTTTAAAGGAAAAAGAAATCTGATATGGAATTTCATAAAAAGGATCCCATCTTCCTTCAGATTGTTGAAATGATCTGTGAGAAGATTTTGACCAAAATTTGGGTTGAGGGAGACAAAATTCCTTCAGTCCGGGAACTGGCGGTAAATATTGAGGTAAACCCCAATACGGTTATGCGTTCTTACACCTACCTGCAGGAGAAGGGAATTATTCAAAATAGAAGAGGGATCGGTTATTATGTGGCAGAGCATGCATATGATGATACGCTGGAGCTCATGAAAACAAATTTTATCAGGAATGACCTCCCGCTTTTTTTCAAAACAATAAAGCTCTTAGACATAGACTTTGATGAACTAAAAGGTCGTTTTAAGAAATTTAAAGAGGGAAAACAAGAAGATGAAAACCAGCAATAAGATAATACTGACGGTAGGTGCAATACCTGTTGTTATTGTTGTTCTCATGCTTTTAGTATTAAGAGTTATGTTACCTGGCAATGTTTCCAGTTCCGGCGATGAAGCGAGTTCAAAGAAATTTAATCAGTCATTCACAGTGACTCCGGGTGGAACGCTTTCACTTGAGACCGATATCGGCTCCATACGAATTGTTGGCACATCGGATAATTCAGTTTCGGTGACTGCAGATATTCAGGGACAGAAGGAGGATGTCAGTCATTTTGAGATAACTGCACATCAGCAGGGGAATGATGTCCGGATAGAAGGAAAGGATGTAGGCCTTGAATCAAGACCCGGACGGTGGTTTTCAAAATTCAAAGTGGCATATACCATACAGGTCCCCCGACAGTATTCGCTCAGGCTTAGTACAGCTGGAGGGGAAGTAAGTGTCTCTGACTTGGAGGGAAGTGTTTCCGGCATGACATCCGGTGGGGACGTGGATCTGAAGGGCGTCAAGGGGGATGTTGAATTAGCGACATCCGCGGGAGATATTAACGTCGAGAATAGTGCCGGTAAAATCAGCATGAAAACCTCAGGCGGCAA
>RPRI01000320.1 GCA_003818505.1 Desulfobacteraceae bacterium
GGTGTGGTGGGTGGAAACGAGCCCGGTGAAGCCGGGAGGACTCATCCTGCCGAAGGGCCGAACTCAAAGTATGGGAATCGTCCATATGTGCTCCGTAACGCAATGAACCCGAACGGGGGAGCGTAGATATACGGGACGTTCGTGCAGAACGTTCACAACTCTAAATCCATGTCATCTATATCCTGTTTTCCACCTGTTGATATTAACCGCGTCACGCAAGAGTTCGTTACACCAAGAAACCTCGCAACATCAGCTCCGAGGGGCTTCAAGGGGACGTCCATGCAATTACGCGTTTCTATGTTTTTCAGAGTTGAATTCCAATTCCTTATAGCAACTCCCCGAACAGCCGGTCTCATAATTGTCAAAGAAGACGGAAATCTCGCATGAATTATGTGCTTCACCTATACGCCATTTCCGTTAAGTAATTGTTACAGTTTACACAGCGGCTGAATAAGGATGAATTGTTTCCAGTACATTGAGTTCATTCTGTTGAGCAAAATACAAGTCCCATCGCAACTGTAAATTCATCCAGAAATCCGCCGACATATTGAAATATTTTGCCAATCGCAGAGCCGTACTCGGTGTTATTCCCCTGCGCCCATTCACAATATCGTTAATGCGCTGATAAGGCACACGTATGTTATCAGCCAGATCTCGCTGGGTAAGGCCCATCGGATTAAGAAACTCTTCCAAAAGCATTTCGCCCGGATGAGTTGGTATACGGCTTGTGGGAATGCGAACCATATGTTATCTCCTGTTTATATCTCTAATGGTAATCAGTAATTTCAACATGATCCGGGCCTGAATCAGTCCAAACAAAACAAATACGATATTGGTCATTGATACGAATACTGTATTGCCCTTTTCTGTCACCTGACAACGCTTCAAGCTTATTACCCGGAGGTATCTTCAAATCATGTAGAATGGTAACAGAGTCAACCTGATCGAGTTTTCGTGCAGCGACTTTCCATAACGAAGTAGGGCAGATTTTCGTGCTCCTTTGGTATTTTAGCCGTTGAAAATATTTTCCGTTCCGGTATTCCTGAAGGACTGAATCATGAAAACATGATAGCACGGTACTTATGCTATATCAAGACTTGAATTTAGGGGGATATTAGGGACGGCCATCAAAATATAAGGCAACAATATTATGAGAATAAATTTCAGCTTTTGCTTATTTTATCCAAATACCAATAATGATGGATCCGTGAATATCCGTGACATACCAACGACTGAAGCTCCCGGCATTTTTATAATAGCAAAGCAAGGCTTACAAATTATACGCCCGGCAGGAGTATAGGTCAAATATCCATGCCGGGCTGAAAAGATGCCAATATGGAAATTTTGTTTTCAGATTAATTCTATTGCGCACGCCATAGAGACTCCGCCTCCGCCGCAAAGAGTTGCAAGTCCGAGATTTTTACCTTTTTTTCTCATCGCATGAATCAATGTTACAATAATTCTTGCTCCCGTCGCGCCCACAGGATGCCCGAGCCCGATGCCCGACCCGTTTACATTTGTAATCTCTCTGTTTAAACCAAGCTCCCTTTCACATCCTATGTATTGCGCGGCAAAAGCTTCGTTTACTTCTATCAGTTCAAAATCTCCGATCTTGAGCCCGCTTCTATCAATCAGATTTCTCACGGCAGGCACAGGGGAAAGGCCCATTACCGAGGGATGACACGCGCCTCTTCCCGTTGCAGTGATCTTTGCTATCGGTTTGAGTCCGAGTTCTTTCGCTTTATCGGCAGACATGATTATCAATCCTGCCGAACCGTCATTAATTCCACTTGAATTTCCGGCAGTAACCTTCCCCGTTTTCGGAATAAATGCGGGGGGGAGTTTTTGGAGCTGTTCCATTGTCAGGCCCGGCCTGAAATGTTCGTCTTTATCAAAAATTAAAGTTTCCTTCTTCTTTCCCGGAATTTCGACCGGCACTATCTCTTCTTTAAACGAACCGTCTTTAGTTGCTCTTTCGGCTTCGTTCTGGCTTCTTAAAGCAACCTCATCCATCTCCTGCCTGCTTATATTCATGTGCTGGGCGATGAATTCCGCCGTATGTCCCATGATATAAGGTTTTCCCTTGAAAAGGCTGAGAGGAGCCTCATCGGCATTAACGGGTCCGTCTTCCGGATGAGGAATAATATGAGATCCGCAATGGAGAGCATGAATCATGGCATCCACAAAAACCTGATCCTGCAGGCGGCATCCCCATCTGGCTCCGGGTACCGTGTATGCAACCCCAGACATGTGCTCAACTCCTCCGGCAAGGATGACATCTGCCATGCCAGCCTGAATCATCGCCATACCTGAGATAACGGCTTCCATGCCGGAAATGCACACGCGGTTGATGGTTACCGCGGTTGTTGTATCGGGTATTCCGGCCAAAAGTGCGCTAACCCGGGCAACGTTGAGGGCGTCGGCAGGTTCCAGGCAGCATCCGTACCGGACATCATCTATCAAAACCGGATCGATGCCGGCTCTTTTTACAGCCTCTTTCATTGTAACGCTTCCGATAACAGCAGCATTGCTGTCCCGCAGACTCCCGCCGAAAGCTCCGATAGCTGTCCGGCATGCTGAAACGATAACAACCTCTTTCATTTCTTCTCCTTCATTTTGGACTCGTAAAAAGCAATTTTATGCCGCTTTGCGGCAACCTGTATCCGACGAACTTGTTGGAAGTCTAAATATGCTCTCTTAATGAGCTTTTTGGGGATTTTTAAATCACTTCGCTAAATCACAAGAAGGTTTGGGCTGACGCCCTCAAAGGCTTGTGATTTTTAACGTTCA
>RPRI01000321.1 GCA_003818505.1 Desulfobacteraceae bacterium
GGAGCCGGAATGAAAATGTCCCAACTTGAAAAAGTGAGTAAATTGCTGAAGGCATATACCGCTTCTATTCTGGATTCTGGCTCCTGACTTCTGACTCCTGAATAGTTGCCAAGTTGATTGGTGCGCCATGGTTGTCGGACTCGGAATAATAAATTTCAGGCTTCATGATTGCCGCTCTCTTAAAAGCAAGAGAACAATCATAAAAGCTATTATCGCCCGGCTTCGGAATAATTTTAATGCATCGGTTGCGGAAGTCGGATTAAATGATATTTACGACGAAGCAATAATAGGTTTTGCTGTTGTCGGTAATGACAGGGTTATGACAAATTCAAAACTTGATAAGATTTTTAACCTTGCCGACGAATTAGGCCTTGCTGAAATTGTTAACACTGAAATGGAGATAATCAATTTATGACCCTCTTTTCAAGAGCCGAAAGGGTCGGAGCGCAGATACAAAAAATTCTGTCGGAGATATTGCTGAAAGACATACAAGACCCCAGGCTTGAGATGACGACAATAACCGCGGTTAAAATGTCAAAAGATTTAAAAATTGCCCGGATTTATTTTACTGTCACAGGGGGAAAAGCAAATGCAGATGACGCATTAAAAGGTTTTAAAAGCGCCGGCGGTTTTTTAAAACGCTCGGTGGCAGGTGAACTTGACCTGCGCTATATGCCTGAGCTCAATTTTTTTTATGATGATTCGTTCGACTATGGAGAACGAATAGAAAAGGTGCTTAAATCAATAAAAAAGGATGATGGACCAGATAATACAACAATTGAATAAGAGTAATCATGTCCTGATTGCTTCTCATACAAACCCGGATGGTGATGCCATAGGATCTTTGCTTGCCGTAGGGCTTGCCCTTGATTTTTTGAATAAAAAAATAGTCCTGTATAATGAAAGTCCCATCCCGGCGGTTTATCGCTTTCTTCCGTTTATCGAGCTGATTGAACATGAGATTAAGGATTTATCCGTATTCGATACCGCGGTTATTCTTGATTGCGGAAATATTCAGCGGATCGGGAGATCGGCAGAAATCATCTCACGCATTCCGGTCATAATAAATATCGATCATCATATAACAAATACAAATTTCGGAACTTGCCGGCTGGTTGATGCGTCTGCCTGTTCGACCGCCGAAATCACATACGGCATAATAAAAAAGATGGGCATCCGGATAAATCATGCCATTGCTACTTCAATATATACCGGCATATTGACCGATACCGGTTCGTTCCGTTTTTCCAATACGAACCTGAATGCTTTTACAATTTGTGAGGAAATGATCGCCTCCGGGGTCAAGCCCTATGAAGTCGCCCGGCATGTTTACGGCACATATTCCCTTGGCCGCATAAGACTTTTGAATCTTGCCCTTGATTCGATTGAAATTTCTGAAAACGGAAAACTTTCAATGATGACCATCACACGGGACATGATAGAAGAAACAGGAACTCAGCCGGAAGATGTGGATGGACTGATTAATTATGTGAGGCGGATTGAAGATGTGAAACTCGCCGTTCTAATCCACGAAGATAAAATGAACTCGCATAGCTCAAACGGATTGAAAAATTTTCATGTAAGCCTTCGTTCCAACGGATCGGTTGATGTGGCTGAAATAGCCACATCTTTCGGTGGAGGCGGACATTCGAGCGCGGCAGGTTTTGACACTGCAACAACCCTGGACGCTTTAAAAGCAAAAATTCTGGGCTTCTCGGAAAAATTATGATTTTTAGTTATCCCGTTTATCGGGGTTAGGTGTACCGGAAATTAACAGCGGAATTTTTATAATCGACAAACCTGCAGATATGACTTCCGCAAGGATAGTTTCAATATTAAAAAGACTGTCCGGAGCAAAAAAAGCGGGTCATACGGGTACTCTTGATCCTTTTGCAACGGGAGTATTGATTTGCTGTATCAATGAGGCAACAAAAATATCAAGGTTCTTTCTCGGCGGGAATAAGAAATACAGAGCCAGGCTTTGCCTGGGAGCTGAAACTGATACGCAGGATTTTACTGGCAAGGTGATTTCAGCCTGCGGTGTGTTCGGTATTACGGATAAAGACATTCGGCAGGCCTTTAAGAAATTTGAGGGAGTTATTGAACAGTTTCCTCCGGCTTTTTCGGCATTGAAACATGAAGGAGTACCCCTTTACAAACTTGCAAGGAAAGGCCTGCCGGTACAGAAACCTGCCCGGAAGATCCATATATTCGACATTAAAATTATCGAAACAGATCTTCCTGAAATAGTGTTTGATGTATCCTGCTCAGCCGGCACATATATCAGAACTCTATGCGCAGATATCGGGAAAGCCTTTGGCTGTGGTGGACACCTGAAGGCATTGAGAAGGACTGAGAGTTGTGGATTTGACATCAGGGAAGCCTCAAGTATTGAAGATCTTGAAAAGCTTGCCTCGGATGGAAAGCTTTCAGCCAGCATGATAAGCATGTCCGATGCGCTGCAGGATATGCCGTTTCATACCGCAGACGATGTTTTGATTGAAAAAATATCCTGCGGGAAACCAATTACAGAAAGGGATATTTATCCGGAAAAATTAAACGGTCCGGATAATTTCGTCAAGGTCGTAAACAAAGAGAATGAGCTTTTGGCGGTATTAAACAAAACCGGGAATAAATACGTTTATAGTTTCGTAATCAACAGGGATTATAGCTAACGTCATAAATAACTTGACATAATAAATGTTTTATTCAATAATATCTCCTGTGGATGAATATTAAATTCAAAAACAGGAGGATGGTATGAAAGCACTGACGATAAAGAATGCA
>RPRI01000322.1 GCA_003818505.1 Desulfobacteraceae bacterium
ATCAGGATGGAGAGATTATCAGGATTATTGAGATATGGCGTGACATTACCGGGGAGATTTCTTTACGGTGGGAAAAAAGGGTGGCGGAATTAAAGGCAAATCTCAATATAATCGTTCAGGAAGACCGGATGATCACCCTGGGCAAGCTTTCCGCCAGTTGCGTGCATGAAATCAACAATCCTATTCAGGGACTGCTGACCTTTACGCATTTGATGCAACATATTTTAGATGAGGGTATACCCGGCCCGGAAGATTTAAAGAAGTTCAGGGAGCATCTTGCGTTGATGTCTCACGAACTGGAACGGTGCGGCAGGATCGTATCCGGCCTGCTTTCTTTTTCACGCTCCGCCCCTTGCGGCTATACCGATCTTGATTTAAATGATGTTCTGAAAGAAATCATTATCCTGGTACGGCACAAGGCGGAACTTCAGAATATCAGTTTTAATGTTGATCTTTGGGCACGCCCATTGATAATTAAAGGCGATATGAATCAGTTGCAACAGTGTTTTCTGAACCTCACCTTCAATGCTATGGAAGCCATGCCCCAGGGCGGTCAATTAGACCTTATTGTAGAATTAAACAGAGAACATAACAAGGCTTGCGTCAAGGTAAGGGATACCGGAACCGGTATCAATCCGGATAACATGCCGTATATTTTTGACCCATTTTTTACAACCAAGGGGGAAGGTGAGGGCACCGGTTTGGGATTGTCGATAGTTTATGGTATAATTAAAAATCATGGGGGTCATATAAGTGTAAAAAACCGGGCCGAGAAGGGGTGTTCTTTTATCGTTACTTTTCCGGTAACCTAACTTCAGACAGGTATTTGGAAGATTATGATGAATAAAAAAATTACCATCATGATAGTGGATGATGAGCAGATCGTGCGGGAATCGTTTCTGCACTGGTTTGAAAGACTAGGATACCTGGTGGAGACTGCCGCATCCGGGTTCGAAGCCCTGGAGAAACTGAAACAGTTCGGTTTTGATCTTCTGTTCGTGGACATCAAGATGCCGGGTATGAACGGCGTTGAGCTTTTAGAAAGGGTTAAGGAAGAGTATCCGGGTACGATTGTCATAATTATTACAGCATATGGATCCATTGATACGGCTGTTGAAGCCATGAAAAAGGGAGCAGCCGACTACCTGCTGAAACCATTCAAGCCGGAGCAGCTTTCCCTGGTGATGGAAAAAGTATTGAATCAGAAAAAGCTGATTACCGAATATGAATACATGAAAGGGCGTCTGAACAGGATCAGCCGTTTCGATAACATTATCGGCCAGTCCGGCGCCATGCAAAAAGTATTTGATATGATTCAGGAGGTTGCCAAGAGTGATTCTTCAATTCTCATCATCGGCGAAACAGGAACAGGCAAGGAACTGATAGCTAAAGCCATTCATGCGAAAAGCCGGCGCGCTCAACAACCATTTATAGCGATCAATTGCGGTGCGATGCCGGAGAGCCTCCTTGAAAGCGAGCTGTTTGGATATCAGAAGGGCGCATTCACCGGCGCAACCCGGCCGCGCAAGGGGTTTCTTGAAATCGTTTCGGGCGGAACCCTGTTTCTGGATGAAATAGGAGAAACCAGCCCCAAAATGCAGGTAGATTTGCTGCGTGTTCTGGAAGAGAAGAAGATCACCCGGCTGGGAGACAGAAGTCCGCTTGATGTGGATTTCAGACTGGTATCGGCGACGCGGCAGGATTTGGAAGAGGAGATAAAAAAGGGGAAGTTCCGGGAAGACTTCTTTTACCGCATACATGTTATTACGATGCAGGTGCCGAGCCTGCGGGACAGAAAGGATGATATTCCCCTGCTGGTGGAGCATTTTATCGGGAAGTACAGTCATGAAACCACTAAAAAAGTTGATCACATTAGCCGGGATGCGATGGCGCTTTTACAGGATTATGACTGGCCCGGAAATGTCAGGGAGCTGGAAAACGCCGTTGAACGCGCCGTGGTACTATCCAAATCGAGGACCTTGGGGAAAGAAGACTTTTCTTTTCTTTCTCCCGCGGCAACCAGGCCGGCCATATTAACTTCACTCCGCGATATGGAAAAGGCATATATTGAAAATGTACTGGATGATTGCGACTGGAATATAACCAGAGCCGCCAAAATTCTTAATATAAACCGGGTCTCCCTGCACAAGATGATAAAGCGCCACGGTCTCATTCGACCTTTGCGGGTTTAACCATGCGGCCTGTCGGAGTGGTCCCCTTTGGCGAGGTTGATGTTATTGTTTTAAAGACCGTAGCAGCTCATATCCTCGGGTATTTGCAGATCGCTGCGGAAATCGCCCCTCCCCTCGAATATCCGGGATACGCATATGACAATAAGCGGCTTCAGTACGATGCCGGCGCCATTCTGAAAACTTTCGAATCAGTCTCTTTTCACGGCTATACAAAGGTAATCGGCATTCTTGACGCAGACCTTTTTGTTCCGATCCTGACCTATGTCTTCGGGGAGGCCAGGCAAGGCGGAAAATGCGCCTTGATTTCACTTCACAGGCTGAAACGAAACCCGGATGGATCTGAAGCCTCTCCGCCAGTTCTTTTCGAACGCGTTGCCAAGGTGGCCCTGCATGAGCTGGGGCATCTTTTTAACCTGATCCATTGTGAGGATGAAAGATGCCTGATGCATTTTTCAGGAGGAATTCGGGA
>RPRI01000323.1 GCA_003818505.1 Desulfobacteraceae bacterium
AGATGATCGCCAACCATGCGCGGGTGCGAAAAATCATTGAGCAGCTCGTTGAGACAAACATCAAGCTGTTCAAGGAAGAGGCCCGGCGATAGAATCACTTGTACTTGTGGGTAATAGAAAGGTTGCGTTGAGGGTGTCCAGCCCCACACCAGCGCCGAGGTTTTTCACCGTCAGGGGGCGATTCAAGGTTTTATGGAGATCTGTAATCACCATGGGAATGATGGCATGGGAAAGGGCCACATGCCGACGTCGGAGTGAATCACACATATCAAAAGCGAGTATCGTTTTATCTATCTCTTCATTGTGTTCATGTGTCGCTTCACCGAATTGCAGATTATGGGTATAGACCAAAAAGGGGAACCCAAAACCAAAATGAAGTTTTTGAATCTCGTTCAATATCACGCTCATTCGTACCAAGCGTGTCTGGGCTTTTCCCACCATTGAGGGATTCCTTGAGAGAAGATCCCTGAAATCCACGCCGGCAATTTTTTCAAAGTCGACGAAATCCTTTCGACTGAGGTACCTTTCCGGTTCCTGATCAAACCATGCCGTATCCAAAGGAACAGTCAGAGATGGTTTTTTACTCTCTGCTTTTGCTGAGTTTGCCGTCTCTTCGCTCATCATTGCTCCTTTCTGCGCCCTTTTCCGTACTGATCAAACAGGGCAGGGTTTTATTGCTCTCGCTCTGAATTCGCATACTTACAATCTTTCCACTCATTTATAGTCGGATCATTATATCTTTCTGGGTATCATTTTCATGCCAATTGAAGTGTGGTTAGAATACAGATTATTTGTGCATATATAAGACAATCTGTCAATAATTAATATTAATCGACTTCATGTCCCTTACAAATATGTTTGTCATAGGCTATTTAAAAAACGGAGAAAAATTATGACAGGCATAAAAAAGAAATTAGGGATGCGACTATTTCAGTTGCGCAAAGATGCGGGGATAACTCAAGCCAAATTGGCCGCCGATACAAATCTCAGTATTGATTTGATCAGCCGAATTGAGAGAGGAGAAAGATCACCATCTTTGGAAACAATAGAAAAAATTACAGAAGCGCTGAATGTCCGCCCAATTGAGTTGTTCAATTTCGACAACGAAGAAATCCGGCTTCAAGCAGAGTGCCCTTTTGAAGTTATGGAGCTTTGGAAGCTTTTAAGGGAAGGTAAGCCTCATCATATAAAGAAAATCTGCCAGATCGCCAGAATTATTATCGGATAATTGCGGCCTGCATGTAATGTGATTTCTTAACTCAGCATTGCAACAAACCCATCAAGATCTTCAATCGACCTGTTTGACTCAGTACATATTACGAAATCAGCAAATATCGAGGTCCGGAAATTGGCTTGGAGGAGGGAAGAAGGAGGAGACATGAACACACAGGATGAGGCCGAATCAAAAAAACGGGCATAGTCGGCCGCCTCGTCATAAAGCTTTCGCAGGGGCTTTGAGTGAGCGAGCGCGCTTGATGAAGGCAGTATCAAAGGTATACACCTTAGCTATCATTTTGTTTTTCCTTTCCGCCAGCGCTTCCTGATATCCTCTTTAATCGCCTGATCCATGTCCTGAACATTGACGACTGGCCCCTTGTAGCCGGTGCAGCCAAGCCCGTCCTCCGGGCGGGTGAGCGGAAATGTCCGGTTGGGCTTCAGAAGGATACCGGATGTCATTTCCTCGACAATAAACCGAGTGCCCGGTCGCCATCGGCGACTCTCACTAAGAGATTTGGGGATGACGATCTGACCTTTGCCCGATAAAGTAGTAGTAATCATGGTTATCTCATGTGCTGGTAAGATTCGGATGGATAATTACATTTCCTTTCTTTCACTGTCCTGACCATGTTGCGCAACCCACTCTTTCAGCACGGCATCGATTCGTGCCTGCCAGCCGGGACCTGTAGAACGAAAATACTTTAAGACGTCGCGGCTGTAGCGAATCGTGACGGGGTCCTTCTTCGGCCTCTTCTGAGCTCCCCGCTGCCCCGGTTTTCGTTTCAGCAGCTCGGAGGCCAGCTTAGCACCAAAGATCTCCGGCAAAGCTTTGCGGGCAGGATGTGCACTCCTGAACATCTCTTCGGTCCATTCAGGGTTTTCTTCGTCTATCAACTCAGGGTTGGGTTTTTTCATAATTTCTTACCTCTCTTTGGTTTGCCTTTCTCAGGCTGATAATTCGTACTCCCTCCGCTATCGGAGTGAAAACAATGGCGTGGAGCCGATCATCGATAAATCCGAATGCCCGAATGCGTGTTTCTCCGTAATCACGCCGGTTGTCTGTTATGTAAATCGCTGTCTCCCAATCAAAATCACCAGCCCTATCAAAAGGCAGGGAGCGTAACTTTATGTTCTGCTAGCTCTTTACCGGGTCGAAGTCGATTTTCATGATTTTATCGTAACCACAATTAAACAAACAGTCAAGGACAAATACACAACATATAACAAAATACTCTATGATAATTATAGCTAACGTCATAAATAACTTGACATAATAAATGTTTTATTCAATAATATCTCCTGTGGATGAATATTAAATTCAAAAACAGGAGGATGGTATGAAAGCACTGACGATAAAGAATGCA
>RPRI01000324.1 GCA_003818505.1 Desulfobacteraceae bacterium
CATCTCTAGGAGGGCCTCGTCCACGAGCCTTACATTGACAAGGGTGGGTTCATCCCCCCTTCCGAAGGCCACGTTCATGCCATCCACTATGACGAGCGTCTTACCCAGATTATAATCCGCCGGGCTCTTGGTCCCTATATCATCCAAAGCGTATTCGGCTATGAGCCTATTCCTCTCTCCCTGGTCCTCTTCAGTATATATAGCCAGGGCTGTGGAGAGTATATCCTCGCTTTCCGGCCATTTGACGCCCTCCTTCAGGTTCCTTCTCCTACCTTCAATGTCCCTTATTATAGGGACATTGCCATAAACCAGGGCATCATCATAGGAACCGAACAGATTGATAGCATCCGTGTAAAGATCGAAGAACGGGCTCTTCTTGAGGTCCTCGGCTGATAGATTGACGTTCTTGCGGTAAAGGTGGTTTAAAAGCACGCCAAGGCCCTCCCTGGCCGCAAAGTCGTTCCGTAAGGGCCACCAGTCTATCTTGTGGTCAAACTCGGATTTGATGTCTTTCTGGCCCGTTTCGACCCCTACGGCCTTGCATGCTGCGCGCCAGGTGCCGAAATGCTTGCGTGCGTTGGTATAGAGCCAGAACGTGTCTCGCTGGAGAAGAGGATGGGTAAAGTCGAAGGACTGGGATTTGAGTTGAGATAACTTGAGGTGGATGGTGTCTTTGGAGGCTACCTTATATGCGGATTCCATGGTAATATGGAAATACGTGACATGGAGGATAAACGTTTGGATGAAATTAATATCATTTGTACTAAGGTATTATTCAATCGAATCGAGTTGTTTATTCCATTTCCCTTATTATTATAGATTTTCGAACTTTATAGGTATAATGAAAATAATAACGGAGAAAGGGATTGGACTCGTGTCTCCTTTTCCGATTGAATTTTTTTATGCCTTCTTCTCAAGGAATGATCAATATTATTACTAGTCGTATTCCACAATTCTTTTTCTTTTTGTTTCGGGTAATAACTGTGGGAAAAAGTCGACAACGCATTGAGGGCAAAGGCTTCTATATGTTATTTTATCCCACGGTAATTCTATATATATGTCATAGGGATCATTTTTTGGATTCTTCGAGTGAAAAATTTTCGGTCGATGAATATTACAATCGGATTGTTCACCGTCTAATTCTTGATAATAATAACATCTACAGAATGTGCATTGATAAATATTCATCTTATGGAGAAATGCTAGCATCTTCCCTTCACTAATTATTGTAGATTTTACAGGATTATAAATTACTTTTACCTTATCTTTTGTTTGGATTTTTAATATTCCAATTCCTTCTCGTTTTGCATATTCAATGGCATCTTGTCTAATTTCACCAGTATTAGCAACATATGCAAGATGTGCCATCTGTAGATATCTTTTAGCTTGACTTACATCTCTTTCAGTAAGATTCCATAAATCCTTAACTTCAATAACAGATATAATAATTTCATCTACGAATTCGCCTTCCGGCGGTGTTAAATTTTTTATACCAGCTACATCTGGTTTAGCATAATTAACTCCCAATTCATAGAAAAATTCATGCCTTTTTGGGCCTCCACAATAATAGTCATCACGTTCGAGCCATTTTCTGACCGTGTCATAATAAATCCTTTCAGACATAGTAATCCCTGTCAAGAGGATATCTATTTATCCTATTATTATCTTTTCTTTTTGTTGTTAATACCTATTGTGATATCCATTAGATTATATCTTCTTGTTTGAAGTCCTTGATGATAACCGTTGTGAGAGAGAACATATGTCTCTGATCCGAATTTCCTGTTAACAAACAACTCCGAGGATTTGTGTCAATAGAGCCTGTCCCGAAATATCTAGGTCTTGTGAAAGGTCGAAAATGGCTGTCTTTACCCTAATATTGCCCTTCTTTGCATCTAAAGGCTGTTTTAGTGTGGTGGGATAAATTAAAATCGCCTTTTGACAACCTAATGCATCTGCGTATGCAATCATCTGGTTATAATCGGCAGGTTGCACAGTTTTATGAATTTTATATTTCGTATCGAGGACGCATAAGGGTGAATGAGTAATTTTATCATAGAGTACGATGTCCATTACTTCGCTGAGCGTGCCATTTTCATCTATATTGAAGGATTCTTGCCTTCGAATAATGAATTGGTTGTGTAAATGCTCTTCAAGCCATCTTGCTGTGAATACCTCAAAGAGCCGTGCCATATCAACTAAGAATGGCATGATGGAACGGTCCCCGACATTCTGTGTTGGGCCTGCGTTTTCCAAGAAAAATCGGCATATCCTGTGCATCGTCTCATAATCGTTGTTAAGCCTGTTGTAAGACCGTTTTATGCAGTTAGATCCGCAGAATGGTTTAAGCGTGATAGAGTTGTTAAGCAATCTCTCCGCTCTTCGTACCGTTGATATTGACTTGTTTGTGCACAATCCACTTCTGAGGATTGTATATAATGTCCAAGCGACTATCTGATTATCTTCGATATCTACGGTAAAGTCTTCAAAGTTACAGGGTACTCGATCCTTATTCGGAGACCGGCTCATTGCAGAGATGTCGATGCGCCCTCGAATATATGATAGGGCATCTTTTTCTTCTCG
>RPRI01000325.1 GCA_003818505.1 Desulfobacteraceae bacterium
AATGCACTGTTTTTCTTGACAAGTACATTGCAAATAGCTATTAATTGCAGCCATGAATAAATTTAAGCAGAAACATCTTGCCGAAGAAGCTGAAATATCAGGGGCTTTTTTAAGCCAACTGATAAACGGTGCCCGACGCCCTTCTTGGCAAACAGCGAAGAAACTTGCTGTAATCACATCAACAAAACCAGAACTTTGGCTCGATGGAAATCCGGATGATATCAAAAGCGCCCTTTTTCACCAAAACAGCGGAGTTATAGATGAAAACTTCCCAGTTAAGAATTGATTTTAGCACGCCTAAGTTTTTGATCGATGATGAAAAAAAAGACCAGCTTATTTCCTTTCGGGTCGGTGAAAAACTGAAATCCGATCTTGAGCTGATTATGAAAGCTAAGGGCATCGATACTCTTTCAAGGCTATGCCAGGAATATGTCATTGCCGGTTTCCTCGAGGATTACAAGTCAGTGCTTCTTCTCCAGTCTAACGGTTCAACCACTTTAACGGAGCTTTTGCAGCAATAGTTCCATAATTTTTTTTGTCTGTCCAGTATACATTTGGTGACGTTTGATGACAAAAGTATACAAATGTAAACATAATATAAACAGAGGGTTATTAAAGGCTGGTGAAGATCACGGGGAAGGCATGACCAAGGACCAGGAAAAAATAATCCGGGATATCGTGACGGCCAACAAGGAGATCATCAACCGGCTGCATCTTCAGAATCAGGCGCTTGCGGCTCAGTTGCCGGAAGAGAGACCCGGAAAGCCTGTCAGAGGATTTATCGATCTTCCGGACGGGAAAAGGCTTTGGTACGACCACAAAGCTCAAACAAGATGGGAGAAGGAGCAGAAAGCGAAGAAACTAACCCTTATGAACAGGGAGGCACAAAATGGCTAATGGGAACGGGAACAGAATCCGTGTTGGTCTTAACGAGGCCGGGGAAATAGTTTTATATGGCAGCGAACTAGGGACGGTGCTGACTGATTCCGGAGCTGAGAATTTAATCAGCATGATTACAACCGCTAAACAGGACTCGAAGGAAATCAAGACCGCATTAAAAAAGATCATCTCGATCAAAAAGCAATACAACTCAGTCGGGAAACCTCTTGAGCACGC
Source organism: Desulfobacteraceae bacterium (assembly GCA_003818505.1). Taxonomy (GTDB): domain Bacteria; phylum Desulfobacterota; class Desulfobacteria; order Desulfobacterales; family RPRI01; genus RPRI01. The sequence goes on from RPRI01000325.1 coordinate 1,117, forward strand.
CAATGTCAAACCAGTCGAAGGCGGTGCATTGCCGGAAGGAGTTATAAATGACGAAGCAGCCTGAACTGTATCATCGCATGACAGATGAAGACGATGTTATCGGGACTGAATATTTTATCAAGGCGATTTCCTTTGTGGTGTGCATCATAGGGGTATTCGCCTTTTTGCTTTGCGCCTTTGTGCCTTTTGAATAGGGACCAAATGAAGCGTTTTTTTGAACTATTATTTATGTTGATTTTGTCCTGGGTGATTGCTGTCTTCGCAATTTACGGGGCATGGCAATTCTGCATTAATTATTTGCGGAGGTGGTTTTGATGTTTAAGCAGTGGAGCGAATCATTCAAGGCATATCGGGAGAAGTTAAAAGAGGAAGCAAAAAGAGTTAAAAAATATCTAAAAGGCAAGGTGATTCCCGGGACTGAATCGTATTACTCGCCCAAAAAGCGGTTAGAAAGCAGCCGGAACTTTTTGGATAAATACCGAGCACATCGAAAAATTAAAAACAAAATGGCTTACAAGTCACGCAGAATCAATCATTTGAGAGGATAGGATGGGGAAATATCCGGGTAAATATGAAGAGCTTGGCAAAGAGATCGGCGAGCTGGTGGATCAGAAGAACGCGGCTTATGGCGACAGCATGAATAAATCGGGGAACATTCTCCGGGAGCTGTATCCAAAGGGCCTGAAGCCGGAACAATATGACGACGTGCTGGCCATGATCCGCATTATAGACAAGCTGTTCAGGATCGCAACGAACAAGGACGCTTTTGGCGAAAACCCGTGGCAGGATATCGCTGGATACGCAATTTTGAAAAGCCTTGCGCCCGGTCCCGAGGCGCATGCAGGGGACTAATATCGGGTACTCCTATCACCCGGCCACCCCGACGGGTTAAGTAGCGGGTCGCTGAACTGAGGCAGCGGCCTTGCGAACGGGGCACTAAATCGAAAAGCAGAATACGGCTTTTAAGCGAAGTACGAAGTACGAAATTCGATGTACGGCTTTTACGATGTACGGGGTTTAAATGGATATCATTGATGATGCACAGCTCCGGACTGAGGAAATGCTACAGGACACTGTGGGAAACATTCAGGCCGAGGTGCGGGGCATGGGAGTAGTTGATGGGTTTTGTGAAGATTGCGATTGTCTGATTCCGGAAAAGCGATTGAAGGCTGCGCCCTGGGCCAGAAGATGTGTGGCGTGTCAGGCAGAATATGAAACGGAAAAAAGGCGTGGGCATAAATGATAAGAGGGCCGGTAAAGGTATTTGAGATCTCGGATATCACCGATACAACTAAGTGTAAAAGTATTGAGGTTGTTATGGCGGATACCGGCAAGAAGATCCGCTTTGCCAGATCCCAGGTCGAGATCGAATATCACCGGATAATAGTGGCGGAATGGCTTGTTAA
>RPRI01000326.1 GCA_003818505.1 Desulfobacteraceae bacterium
GATAGAGGCATTCCAAAGGCCCAGAAACTTAGCCCTTTTTTCTTTCGGAAACAACGCCGATATCATGGCGGTTCCGCCCGGAGCATATCCTGCTTCGCCGAGGCCTATGGCTGTTCTGGCCGCAAAAAGCTGTCCGAAGTTTTTCGTGAAAGCACATGAAAGGGTTGCCAGACTCCATAACACGGCCATAAGACCTATGCTTTTAACCCTGCTCCACCTGTCGATGAGGATGGAAACGGGCAGGGTAAAGATAAGAATAGACCAGTATACAGCGGAGACGAGCAGGCCGCACTGAGTGTCCGTTATCCCCCATTCAGCTTTTAGAAAGGGAAAAAGCGAGACTATAACCAGCCGGTCAATGTAGTCGAACATGTAGAGCAGAAAAAGAAGGGTAAAGATCAAATAAGGGGATGATATAAATGCCCTGTTTCCAGGAACCGATGAATTATTAATAGAGCCCATATTTTTTTGTTGCCTCAAACATTGCAATGCAGTTTTCAGGGTTGACCGCAGGATGAAGTGAGTTTGAATCACAGAGAATGTAGCCTCCGCCTGCCGCCGCAATATCAATTGCATGTTTAACCGCTGCATCAACCTGTTCGGGAGTGCCGGCCGGGAGAAGTTCCTTGCAGTCGATATTGCCCAAAAGGCAGATCTTGCCGCCATAGGCATCCTTGACTTTTTTCAGATCCATGCCCGCCTGGGGTTCAAGCGGGTTGAGCCCGTCATATCCTGAATCGATGAGGATCTCCATGATCGACCAAAGATTGCCGTCGCTGTGGCGCACAACCTTAAGACCTAGTTCGTGGGCACGGTTTACCAGCTTCCTGTTGTATGGATTTACAAATTCCGTGAAATGCTTCGGAGAGATCAGAAGGTTGTTTGTTGCTGCAATATCATCTTCGACGACCAGCACATCGATGCCCGCCGTAGCCAGCATATCAAGCTGCTTCAGGTTATATTCAGTAACCATTTTCGCTATATGATGAATAAATCCCGGATTCTGGTAAAGCTTCATCATATAGTTTTCCATCCCGGTCAATCTCCAGCTGTGAACAAAAACTCCGCGCATCAGCCAGAAAAGCGCGACATTTCCCTTAAACCGGTCTCTGGCAAGATCAAGCAACAGAAGGTGCCCGCGATTAGGCTCAGGAACATGAAAGGTATCAAGATCCTCGGGATCCTTCAGCGGATAGCCGATAGGAACCGGAAGGCCGTGAGGATTCCGCCTGTATACGACATTCCAGTCGTCCCTGACATCCTTGTCGTTTATTGCGGTTTCGTGACCGATCTCAAAAGACGTAAAACCGTCCACGCCGAACACTTCATGAATTAGAAAAAGGGTATCCAGCAGTTTCATTTTCTCGGAATCGTTCATCTCATGAAACTGCTTCGGTTCGGGCAGACCGCCTGTAATGTGTTTTCCGATACCGATGATAGGCGCTTCGTTAATTCCATGAATATACAGAGGAACGCGGTCGGGTTGCTTAAGACTCAGCGCGGTAATGATCCGCTCTTTACCTTTCATAATATGACAATTCCTTATAAAATAGCGTTGCGCAACAACCAAAAGAAGTTTGCACCGACAAATAACCTTCTTTTCTGATTATACTGATAATAATGGCAAGTCAATAATATTACTGAGTTGCGGTAACATAGTTTAGCGCTTTGGCAGGTGTTGCGACTTGTTACGTTCTTCTAGACGACTGACAGGAGCTATAGTAAAGAAGTTCGATCTCTCTTTCCCAATCGCATCGCCAGCCCCAGATTTTTCTACGGAGTTTTCCGGCTTGACTATCATAAACAAATAGTTTATAAAACTACCAAATCATCGAACAATGGCGCGTCTGTTTCCGGTTTGAAAAAGATGAGGCTTATGATGTTGTAATCGCCTGTGTAATCTTATCACATAAATTAAGGATAAGTAGGCTCACAAGCGCTCGGATATATTGAGATTTAATTAGATCAGCCCTGTTGATAACTGCTTGCTATCCTGATGCTGAATGAAGGTCGGCATATAAAAAAAAGATTCCCCAAAGGTTGTACAGATGCATTAATTACCCGTGTAGCACGTCCATCCATTTTATTGCTTCCGTATCGGTGATTTTTCCAAGTACATCTGCGTGGTTTTAATATCCTGGTGCCTGAGAAGGACCTTTGATACCACTTCTATAGGGATGCCGTTACGGCTGGCGTAGGCGGCTGAATATCGACGCAGATCATGGGGCCGGATCTGGATTCCGATTTTTTCGCCAAGCCTCCTCACCATGGATAAGGCGGAGGAATAGAATATTGGGATAATCCTGCTCTCCGGATCATGCTGACAGCCACGGACATATTCAGACAGCCGCTTTGCGATTGATTCCGTCATAAAGGCAACTTCTATATCCTTTCCAGATTTAGGTTGCCGAATAATCAGCTTCCGATCCGTGATATCTGTCACCCTGAGATTCAAGACCTCTCC
>RPRI01000327.1 GCA_003818505.1 Desulfobacteraceae bacterium
CCGCCATCCCAAAGGATCACATCACATCCGTCCGGATCTTTCTCAGCTGCCTCGAGAATAGCCTTGTAGTCGACACCTGCATAAATTACATTACCTCGCGTTACATGAGGTTCATATTCCTCCATTTCCTCTATGGTGCATTTATGCTTAACCAGGTCTTCGAGGGTGGCAAATGACTCTAATTTAGTACCATCGGTAAAAACCTCTTCCAGGTGTTTATTCCGGAGCAATTGGTTCTTCGTCACTTTTGATGATTACCCAGATTTTAATAGGACCATTTTTCTTAGCATTTGAAAGCCTGCTCTACCATACATTTTTCTTTTGATATTTTTAATCCGGTTAACCTGCCCTTCCACTTGTCCGTTACTGTATGTCGTAACTACGGCATTGTTGATTGCCTGAAAGTCTTTCAGTAGGTTTGCAGCAAAGTTTTTCAATCCAGATTTTGAATTCATTGCATCATCAATCCAGATTTTCAGTTTTCCATCCTCTTTGTTCTTGAAGAGGTCTTTAAAACTCTTGACCAATTGCGCCATATGTTTGATTTCCGGATAATTTTCAAATAATAGATTTAGGAATTCATTATCATAACTATTCATTCGATCCGCATTCATATATAACATCATAGACAGTTTTGAAGTTGACCATGTTACGATTGGTTTTGGCACCGCAATGGCTTTATTTTTTGTCGGAAACGTTCCTTCCCATAACTTATTCAGATTTTCAGTAAATGAGGAGTATTTACCATTAAAGCCGAATTGAATAACGATCTGATAAAGTTCTCTACGAGTTTTAATTCTATTGTTTTCTTGCGATAAATAATCCCTGAACATATCAAAGTTTGAGGTACGCTTACCTTCATACTTTGGATACTCCTCTGCTTTGATGTATTTTTTAACAGTCTGTCTGTGTATTTTTAATATCTTAGATATTGATTTTATTGATCTTCCTTTCTGGTGAAGTTCTTTGACTTTATCAAATAAATACAATCGTTTGATATTTGTAGTTGTCGGTACCGGTTTGTTTTCCGGGAGGAAATAATCAGAAGTCTTTTCCATATCTATTGAGCGGCTCTCTGATCTTAAGGGATCATTAAAAATTTTAAAAGCCTCCTTGAGTTCCTTACCTTTTGATTGAAAAACTTTTTTTGTTGCTTCTCCAAGATTCATGAGTAAATGAAATCGGTCCGCTACTTGAATAGCTTGAGGTGCACCGTTTCGAGCCCCCAGTGCATATGGGCCCGCACGATCTCGGGATATTACCTTTATTTCCGGGTGATCTTTAAGCCAATTGGATAATGTATCAGCTTCACGATTAGGAAGCAGGTCAATGACTTTTCGGGTTTCTAAATCAATGACAACAGTACCATACTTATTCCCTTTCTTAAACGCCCAATCATCTATTCCTATAATGCCTGATGTGACGGAAACCGTTTGAATTTCAATTTGCTTTATTATCCTTAGTAGAGTTGAAGGGCTAACAGGGATTCCAACATGTCGACTAATTCTTGACCCGGTATTACCACCTAACTCAAGAGCTAAATGGCCCAGAAGCTTATTTGAACGAAGGAGTCTTCGCCTGTATGGCTTAATTTCAAATTGGAACTGTTCAGTAAATATCTTTCTTCTGCATTTTGAGTTATCACAAAAGTATCTTCTTGCAATCAGATTAAATCTCGTTTGATGTCCCGATACTGGAAGATCGGCCAACATTCGCTCATATTTGCTGTGAACTCTAAAGCTGGTTTTTCCACATAAGGGGCATTTAGATCCACGTTGAGAGGCAGACACATTATAATAAAGATGCCCGTTGTTAAAGGACATGGTATGAGCTTTTAGCTGTACATTCGTTGGAAGGTTGTATAGTGGAACCATATATTATATAATCTAATATATAATTACACATTTATTTTATATGTTTGCAGAATAAACTACATATTTTTATGGGAAATACTGTATTAAAAATCCGCCGGGCAAATGCTTTAGAAATAAAAAAACTTCTAGCTGAAAATGAATCATATACTGTAGGCGTAAGGCTTCATCTTGTTTATTTAGTTGCGATGGGTCATTCAAGCAGAAAACTCTCAGAAATTCATAATATAAGCTTCAAGCAAATTACAAATTGGGTTCATCGTTTCGAGAATGAAGGTATTGAAGGCCTAAAAGATAGAAAGGGACGTGGCAGGCACAGTGCTTTGTCTGAAGAAGATTTATTAAAAATCAAATTATTAATAACAAAGGAAAAGCCTTCTAAATATGGATTTAAGTCGAAAAAATGGACAGGGCCAATGGTCAAACAATGGATCCAAAAAGAATATGGAGTGGAGTATCAAAAGGCTCAAATATATAATCTTCTCACTAAAATTGGAATCTACTTTGAAAAG
>RPRI01000328.1 GCA_003818505.1 Desulfobacteraceae bacterium
CAAGATGAATGAGTGCTTCCAACTGCTGTATAGTAATATTTTTAAATCCGTCATAGCTCATAAAACAGACAACTACTATGAATTATATTAATAATCAAGTTATTATTATAACTTTTATGAATTTGACATATTCTATTTTTACATTTAATTGGTAGCTGATTTTATTCCGGCTATCGGCTTCATTAAATTTTAAAGGAGGATCCAATGAAATACGGCGCAAGAAACAAGTTCGGTGCAACGGTAAAATCCGTAAAAAGTGACGAGATCATGTCCCTGGTGAAATTTGAAATTACCAATCCTGCGGAAATGGCATCAGTGCTTACGACAGAATCTGTTAAAGAACTGAAACTCAAAAAAGGAGATCAGGTACAGCTTATTATCAAGGCAATTCATGTTTTGCCGGTAAAAGAGTAAAGACGGCTATATTTCGAAATTCGATGTTCGAAATTCGGTGGCATGCGCACCCATACCCAAAAAGATTGATGTTTTAATCGTAACATTATTCTGACAACCGCTATAATATTATGACTTCAGCAGAACCTGTAAAATTTATTTTTATCTGCCCGAATCACAACAAGGTGTTTGAGCTCGCTGATTTCACCGTACTCGATAACCGGGGCATCATAACAGACGAATCCGGGAATAAGAGCCTCGATGCAAAAGTTGCGCTCAACGAACCTTGTCCGTTTTGCGGTGAAAAGCATGTGTATAATGCCGGTGAATTATCGTGTCCGTTTAAAAGTTAATATTATTTTGGAAATACATAGAGGAGGATCTGATTAATGCAAGGGAAAAACCTGTTTGCCACAAGAGGGGGAATCATCGGGGTGGGAGCCGTTATCGGAATACTGGCGGCACTCCTTCAAAAACTCGGCAATCCCGGAAACATGGGAATCTGCGTAGCCTGTTTTGAAAGAGATATCGCCGGTTCGGTAGGGCTTCACCGGGCGGATGTTGTTCAATACATGAGACCTGAAATTATCGGTTTTGTTATTGGTTCGATGATTGCCGCGTACATTTTCAAGGAGTTCAGGGCAAGGGTCGGATCGGCGCCCATCGTCCGGTTTGTACTCGGCGCATTTGCCATGATAGGGGCGCTGGTGTTCCTCGGATGTCCCTGGCGGGCCGTGTTACGGCTTGCAGGCGGAGACGGAAATGCCATCCTGGGCCTGCTGGGCCTGACATTCGGTATCTGGATAGGCACTCTTTTCCTTAAAAACGGTTATAATCTCGGGCGCACCCAGGCTACCCACACTACAGTCGGATGGATGATGCCGCTTATCATGCTCGGGTTTCTGGCATTGATGCTCGTTTTCCCGCAGGTCGAAGGTCAGGAAAAAAGCGGCGTCCTCTTTTACAGCCTGAAGGGACCTGGCGCCATGCACGCAACTTTGTTGATATCTCTGATTGTGGGACTTGGTATCGGTTTTATCGCCCAGCGCAGCCGGTTCTGCACAATGGGCGCCATTCGCGACACAGTTCTTTTCGGCCAGATCCACCTGATGACCGGGTTCATCAGTCTGATCGTCTTCGCGTTTTTGACCAACCTTATCCTGGGACAGTTTAAACCCGGATTTGCAGATCAGCCGGTTGCTCACACCATGCATATCTGGAATTTCGCAGGCATGGCGCTTGCCGGGCTGGCCTTTGCTCTCGCGGGCGGATGTCCCGGACGGCAGTTGTTTCTGGCAGGTGAAGGAGACGGGGATGCAGCCGTATTTGTGATGGGAATGATCGTTGGCGCAGGATTTGCCCATAATTTCGGGCTGGCAAGTTCACCCAAAGGCGTGGGTCCCTATGGCATTGCCGCAGTCGTTGTCGGACTTCTGGTTTGCCTGTTTATCGGTTTTACAATGAAAAGGAAAAACGCATAAGGAGGTATAAAATGGCAGCAACTGTCGATGCAAGGGGGCTTTCCTGCCCTCAACCTGTTCTTCTCGCATTGGACGCAATCAAAACAGGAAAAGATAAAGAATTTATCGTACTGGTGGATACCGATACATCCAGGGAAAATGTGATGCGGGCCGCGGAAAGTCAGGGATGCCGGATTAAAGAGGTATCTTCTCAAGGCGAAGGATACAGCATCCTGATTACAAAGGGATAGCCATGCCTGTGTTTTCCAGAAAAAAAGTGCCGGATAGAAATAAAAATGAGAGGAAAACATCCATTGATCGCGGTATTCTCGTCTTTGAGAATACCAGCGAAGTCATACAGGCTGAAAATATACTTAAAAAATCCGGCTGGTCGGTGAATGTGATGGGACCGCCTCCGGAAATACAAAGAGGGTGCGATCTCGTTATTGAATTTCCTCTTATTGAAGAACTGAATATACTGCGGGAACTCCGTAAC
>RPRI01000329.1 GCA_003818505.1 Desulfobacteraceae bacterium
CAGCCCCACATGGCCAAGGAAGCGCAGATTGTTGCCACTCCGACGCTCATCAAGAAACAACCACTGCCTGTACGAAGGCTCATCGGCGACATGTCGGATACGGAAAGGTTTCTTGCAGGCATAGGTCTGAAACCAAGAAATTCATGAGTACGAATTCAATGAATAAATCGAACAGAACACGCCAGCAACTGCTGGATGAGTTGCAGGAACTCACATCCCGGTTGATGGAAGCCGAGGAAGCGCAGCGCGCCATCCTGAACGGTGAGGTGGATTGCCTGGTTGTCCCGACAATGGAAGGAGACCGGATCTTTTCGCTATCGGGCGCCGATCATTTTTACAGGGTCATGGTCGAAACCTTGAACGAAGGGGCCGTCACCGTTGCCTCAGACGGCACGATCCTTTTCTGTAACCATCGTTTTGCGGATATTGTCCAGGGACCTCTGGAAAAAGTAATTGGATCTTCAATCACCAAATACATTTCATCAATAGATCGTCCATTATTTGAGAGATTGCTTGAGCAGGGTCTATATGGCGGCAGCAAATCGGAACTGTCCTTGCTGACCGGAGATGAAAGATCCGTACCGGTTTATCTTTCAATAAGCGCCCTCCGGAATTCGGATATGTTCGGCGCGGCATGTATAGTGGTTACCGACCTGACGGAGCAAAAGCGCAATGAAGAGATGCTGGCAGAGGAAAAACTGACTACTCAAATCCTCAATCAAGCTGCGGAAATATTTATTATCTGCGACCCCAAGGGCTGGATTCTCCGTGCAAGTCAATCAGCCTGTATACTCTTGGGTGGAAGCCTTGTTTTCAAGGAATTTGACGAGGCCTTTCGCCTCCGCTATACCGATGGGACTCCCTTATCACTTCTGTCAGCAATAAGTGAAAAGGATATCCATGCGGCCGAGGTACATTTCAACCATGGGGACAACAGGATTCTTTCCTTTCTATTGAGCGCCAACTCACTTAAAACAGAACAAGGTGTCATCGGCATTATTGTAGTAATGGTGGACATCACCGAGCGCAAAAAGCTGGAAGATATGCTGCAACAGGCCCATGACAAACTCGAACAGCAGGTCAAGGAGCGAACGGCCGAACTTGCCGCTGCCGTGAAAGAGTCTGAAAAGCGAAGACAGAAAGCTGAAACTGCCGTTACCGAAATACAAAAGTTAAAAGATCAACTGGAAACGGAAAGAGCATATCTGCAGGAAGAAATTAAACTGGAATACAACCATGAGAAAATTATCGGCCAAAGTGACGGGCTTAAATATGTGCTTTATAAAGTTGAACAAATTGCCAGCAGCGATACCACTGTATTGGTTCTTGGAGAGACAGGAACCGGCAAAGAGTTGGTTGCCCGCGCCATTCATAGCCTGAGCCAGCGTAAAAACCGGGCTCTGGTAAAAGTAAATTGTGCCGCACTGCCGTCAAATCTGATCGAAAGCGAATTATTCGGTCATGAGAAAGGCGCTTTCACCGGTTCTAATGCCAGACACATTGGGCGATTTGAGATAGCTGACGGCACCACCCTTTTTCTGGATGAAATCGGCGAATTGCCGCTGGAACTGCAACCAAAGCTGCTCAGAGTGTTACAGGACGGCGAGTTTGAACGGTTGGGCGGCTCCCGCACCATCAAAGTCAACGCACGGATTATTGCCGCCACAAATCGTAATCTGGAAGAAGAGGTCCGCATGGGCAATTTCCGTGAAGATCTCTGGTACCGGTTAAATATTTTCCCGATTACCATGCCGCCGCTCCGGGACCGCATTGAAGACATGCGACTTCTTGTGGACTTTTACGTCAAAAAAATATCCAAGCGGTTGGGCAAGACTATTGAAGTTATACCGGTAAAAGTAATGAATACTATTCAAGATTATCACTGGCCCGGAAATATCCGGGAACTGGAAAACGTCCTTGAACGCGCTGTGATCAACTCATCGGGCCCCAAGCTGCGCCTGGTTGATGAACTCAAGAAGTCGCTCAAGGATATAGGTAAAAACCAAAAAACGTTGGAAGCGGTTGAGCGCGACTATATTATCCAAACACTGGAACAGACCCATTGGAAAGTCGGCGGAAAAAACAGTGCGGCTGAAATTCTTGGGCTCGACCGCAGCACCTTGCGCGCCCGCATGCGTAAGCTCAATATCCAAAAAGATTAAATTTTATGGTTCTTCTCCCAATTAGTTGGGAGAAAGGGTTCCAGGATTCGAGGGGTCAAGGGTTCAAGTGTTTGTTTTCCAATGATTTTATTAAAGCTTTCATCATCCTCTCAAACTCCCTGATATCCCTTTGAAACCCGAAACACTTTCAGTATCAAGATGGCTCA
>RPRI01000330.1 GCA_003818505.1 Desulfobacteraceae bacterium
CCTTCAACAATTATTTTATCCATTCTTTCCCTCGCCTTATCAAAGCAAAAAAGCGCTTCCCCGTCAATTAAAGGGGCAAGCGCTTTTTGATTTAACGGTATTTAAATTCTAATGGTGATGATCATCTTTGCCCTTATCAAGGAAGGTATCATAAAAAGCCTTGCCGATACAGAACGTCATTCCGAGTCCTATAATTGTAAGAGCATACCAGAGTCCGCCCATAAAAACCATATGGGACATGTCCCACATCCATTCAAAACAAAAAGGAAACATGATTTACCTCCAAAATAAAACCGGTATCTTTTCTTTAAGCCTCCGGATTCAGTTCCTGCTCCTGCGGGAATATCGGCAGATAACGGTACGACAATGATATAAGGATTACACCGTATGCAACAGGCAGGATCGTGGTTGCAACCTCCTGCCAGCTCGGATAGTACATTACCCAGTTATCGAATGTTAATACGGGCATAGCCATAACCTGGAGAACCATTACCCAGCGGTTGACACAAGGTCCGATGACCGCAAGAATCACTGCTGTCATGAGAGCGGCCGGATTTTTGCGCCCTTTTTCAGATATAAGTATTATCGCAGGAACGACTCCGCAAATAACGATCTCAAGCACAAGTATCCATATGCCGTAGAAAGGATTGTTTGAATAAAAATCCATCAGGTTGAATCCGGCTTCAGGCGCCGTAACTTTTGCCCAGTACCATGTGTCGATTATTTTTGCTATTATATAAGTTCCGATCATCCAGCCGGAAATTTTTGCAAGAAGTTCAATTACATTCTGCTTTACAAGTTTCTTCCCCGTTATCTTTTCGGTAATTTTGGTTATCAGAATTGTAAAACAGGGCCCGCAGGCGGCAGCAGACCATGTGAAGAGAAAGAATGTCCACGGCCAGATAAATATTCCTTCCCTGTAACCGAAGGGTCGTCCGAAAAGAACTCCCGACACTCCGCCAAGCGATCCCTGATGGAAAAAGGAAAGGAAGGCTCCGGTCGCCGCGAAAACAGCCATTATCTCGTGCATGTTGTGGCCAAGCCTGTGAAAGAAGGGGACCTTGTCAATCTGGCGGTTTTCAAGAATAAGCGGAACATATTCTATTGTAAGAACGCCGAAATAGCAGGTAAGGCAGAAAGCCACTTCAGTAAGCATGGAGTGAACGTTAGCATGCCAGAAAATAAACCAGCCCCTCAGCGGCTGCCCGATATCTATAGCAAGAATTAGAAGAGCGGAACTGTAACAAATAAAGCCTATGAGAACGGCATAGTTGATTATATTTTTCAGTTCATCCTTCCCGACAATGTATCTTAAAAATCCTGTAAAAAACGCCCCGCCGCCCAGAGCTATAACCGCAAGGTCAGCCCAGATCCACAGCGCAAATCCATAAGCATCATTCATATTTGTCTGGTTGAGTCCCTTGAACCAGCAAAGCAGCATGGCAAAAACGCCCCATAACAGTACCGCACCGGCCGCGCCTATCCACACGGCAAACTGCCATGTCGGACAGCGCTTAACTCCCCTGGGTATTAATGCTGAATCCATAAGTCCCTTACTCCTCAATATCTGCTGTTTCTTAAAAATTTATATGGCATCGTAGCGGTAAATTTGTCTGTATCAATGATGCCGGATTACATTTTTTCATCTCTCAGATAGTTATCGCCCGCCCGCCTTACCCATTCCCTGCTCGAAAGGTAATAAACCTTGGGGTTCGTCTGGAGTCTTTCAAGCAGCCGGAAGGCATTACTGCTCTTTTTAAGTTCATAAACGGCATGTTCGGGATTATTAAGGTCTCCGAAAACGATGGCGCCTGCAGGACATGCCTGTGTGCAGGCTGTCTGGTACTCATTCTCTTCTATATCACGGCGGCCTTCGTAATAAGCCTTATCCATGGCAAGCTGATACCTGTGGAAACAGAAGCTGCATTTTTCGACAATACCCCTCATCCGGACAGACACGTTCGGGCTCAGAGATTTCTCCATTCCTTCCGGCCAGACCGGATCCCACCAGTTGAAATACCGGGCATGATAAGGACATGCAGCCATGCAATATCTGCATCCGAAGCATCGTGTATAGATCTGGCTTACGATTCCGGTCTCCTTGTTGTAGTCTGTAGCTGTGGCCGGACAAACGGAAACGCATGGTGAATGCCCGTGATCTCCTTTTCCGCCGCAGTGCTGGCACGGCCGGGGAAGATAACATATATCGGCATCCGGAAAAGGTTTGCCGTTGGTCAGCTTGTAAACTCTGAGCCATGTTATGCTGTCGAGCTTCTTAGACTCATCTTCCTTGAAAGGCACATTGTTTTCGGCCATACAGGCA
>RPRI01000331.1 GCA_003818505.1 Desulfobacteraceae bacterium
ACTTTATGGCGTTGCTGATCAGATTCAGAAGAATCTGCTCTATTCTCCGCCTGTCACCGGTAATATTTTCAATTTCTGGAGATATTGAGCATGCGAGTTCAAGTCCTTTTTTATCTGCAAGCGGACGAGCAGTCTCAACGGTCTTTTCTATCGTGTGACGAAGGTTATAATCTTCATATGCAACGTGGAGCTGTCCTGCTTCAATCTTGGATATATCAAGGACATCATTGATAAGGGAGAGCAGGTGTTGAGCGCTCCCGCGCACCATGTTCAGTTGTTTTCTCTGTTCGTCGTTTAAAGGTCCGACAATTCCCTGCAGAATAATACCGGTGAAACCTATGATTGAGTTAAGGGGCGTCCTCAATTCGTGCGACATGGTGGCAAGGAAAGCCGATTTCAACCTGTCAGCCGATTCGGCATGTTCTTTTGCAATTCCAAGTTCATTAAGTGTCTGAATACGTTCTTTTATCTCTGATGATAGCTTCTCGTTTGCATCTTCCAGTTGTGCCGTACGATCTTTAACCATTATCTCAAGATTATCCCTGTGTTCTATAAGTTCTGCCTCGGTGTCTTTTAATGATTTATATGTTATCCTGAGGGTGTTTATCATCTGGTTATAAGAACTTGCCAATAATCCGATCTCATCTTTGGAGTTAATATCGATATAGCGCTCAAGATCAGATGTTCTTGAAATGTAACCTGTTTCCTCAATAAATTTCTTCAAAGGTTTCACGATATAAAGATTAAGCCCGATCAGAGTAAGGATACTCAATAATACCAGGCCAATTGCCAGTCCTGAAGTCGTCATCACTATCTGGGCAATGATAGGCTTTTCAATATTTTTATAAGGGATAAGAACAGCTATCTTCCAATCCAGTTCAGTAGTATTTATAAAAAAAACATAATGTTTAATGTTCTGAATTTTCACAGAAGCGAATTTCTGCACAGGTTGAATAAAAATCTTTGAAAGATCCGGTGAATAATCTTTGATGTTTGTAAAAAGGATCTCTTCGCTTAATCCGGCCAGAACCACTCCATTACCATCTAAAAGGACAAGCTTTCCATGAGGATTGGTCATAAACATTGAAATATAGCTGGTCAGTTTCACTAATGTCACATCAACTCCTACGACACCGTAAAATGTGCCGTTTCTGTCAATAAGCGCTTTGACAACACCAATGTTGACATCAGAAGTAGTAAGAGAGGGATATGCGTCTGTCTTCATTATCTTCCCTGGATTATTTTTGGCTAAAACATACCAGGGGCGTTCCCTTGGATCATAACGGGTGGGACGTTCCCGTTTGTGAGACCTCACAAAACTTCCATTTTCCCTTCCCATGTATACAGAATTGACATAATGATGTGTCACTCTGTAATTATTCAGAATATCAATAATTTTCTGTTCGGGCTCCCGGATATTATATCGGTATGTTTTTTCGTCAGCATTAAGAAAGCTGGTGAAATCAAGGTCATCCTTTGACCGGACAATTTCGCTTGCCGACAGATTATTTACGTCGTTTTCAACCTCGGTAAAAAAGTCATTCAGAGAAAAATCAAGATACTGAAGCTGGTTTAATATGTCTTCCCGGACCGAACCTATTCGCTCTTCCCAAAGGGTGGAATAAAAAAATACTCCAAGGGCAACCATGATAAGTATTGTGCTCACGGCATAAAGGGTCAACAATTTGGTCTGAAGTTTCATTTTGACTTTCCCCAAATTGATACATTTTTAAACGTTAACCCGGCTTTGCTTGAAGGATATGAGACCGTTGAATTTCTCTAATATAGGTCTGTGGGATAATGAGTTTTGGCATTCGCAAGAATAGAATCCAGCCTTCGCCAACGGCGGCATATCCGCGTCCATTAGGATGTTGACAGCCCCATAAGATGAATAGTCACGAAGCCTTATACAGTATCCGCCTGTATGATACCTGTTGGATATTTGGGGCGTTGCTATGTCACCATAAAAATTTCTTGCGATATGACAAAACCCATTACCCTGCCAGACCTCTTAATAGTATGTTAAAGCTCTCGGATATGAATTGCTTATCCTTAACACAATGGTTTGAGAATATCAATGATTACGGTGAAATACTAAGAGAAGATTTTATGCTGACCGCATCTTTGAAGGATGCTTTGTGGGTAATACATTTTTTAATGCAGCTTAAGCCTGATTTTGGGCCGTTGCAT
>RPRI01000332.1 GCA_003818505.1 Desulfobacteraceae bacterium
AATTACATCTATGATATCCCTGGGATTATACATGGTCAGGATCTCCTCCAGTTTTCAACAACGTAGCGTTTCAGACTCAGGATGATCTCTCCCGGATTCGCTCCTCTGGGGCAGGTCTGAGTGCAGAGTCCGCAATGCAGGCACTTCCAGAGATCCTGCGCCTGATCCATAATCCGGTCCCTTGCCCCTATCTGAATGTAGCGGATCATTTTTCTGGGAAAGTGATCCGCGATCAGGGGACAGATGGCCGCGCAGGTTCCGCAATTAAAGCAGGCCAGCGCAATATCCTCTCCGAAAAGCTTCATTTCTTCTACAAAATCCGGATTAATTACCGACATGGGTTTCTCCTTTTCTCATTTCTCACCGGGTGTTTCTGCAGCAGCTGTCAATGAATACCTGTAATACCCGTCCTCTTTTTCCACCTCTGCAATCTGACCGTATTTTTTCATGGCCGCCACATACCACAACACCATATCTGCAGCCATGCCGGTTGCTGCGGCCAGTTCAGGAACTGTGCATGTCGCATTTTCCAGTTTTGTCCGTATCGCCTTTAAGGATTTTTTCTGTTCTTTAACCCGCCCGGAAACCCGGTCAATCGTCTCCTTGCGTGCGCGGCGAAGCGCTTTCAGGTCATCTGCTTTTTGTCGTTTCGGGGTATCATCTTCTGGCATCGGAATCCCTCATTTTACGCGTTTCTTAAATCCATCTTGTAAATGAAAATTTATCAATATCAGGCCGATACCTCTTCGGCGAGAATCCGGTCAACCATGGCGTCGTACTGGCTCAGGGTCCATCCGGCGACATTTATTGCATTTTCGGAACAGACAGCTACGCAGGCCCCGCAGCCCAGACAGAGCGCGGGCGATACCTGGGCGCGCCTGACAATCTGCCCGTTTATTTCCATCTCAACCAGGCGCAGGGCGCCTTCGCTTATGCAGGCCTCGATACAGGCTCCTGTCCCGATGCATTTTTCCGGGTTGACTTCGGCCACAAAAGGATCAAGCTCCACATGTCCACGGCCCAGAAGGGCAGCCGCTTTCACGGCAGCAGCTCCCGCGGCATTGCAGGCTTCCCCGGTATCCATTGGAGCCTGGCAGGTTCCGGCCAGGAATATTCCGGAAACCGGCAGCTCAACCGGACGCAGCTTCGGATGTACCTCCAAAAGGAACCGGTCTGCTCCCACCGGCAGCTTCATTTTATCGACAAGATCGGAGACATCATTGGGTTCAACCCCGGTGGCAAGGACGACAAGATCGACAGGCGCTTCAATTTCTTCTCCAAAAGTAAGGAGATCCTTGACTTTGACACAAAGGGGGAAATTATCGGGAAGACCGCTCTTCTCAAATACTTCCGGCGCTTGATCGGCTTCAAACCGGAAAAATACGACTTGATTTCTTGCCGTCTGCTCGTAAAGCTCTTCCTGATCACGTCCATATGTACGAATATCCCGGAAAAAATCATAAATGCGTGTTAAGGGATATGTTTGCCTGATTATATTTGCCGCATTCAGGGTTGCCGTACAGCATGTACGGGAACAGTATTCGTTCAACCTGCCGGAATCATCCTCGGGATGAATTCCGGGAATCTGCCTGCTGCCGACACAATGGATCATGGCCATGCTGCGGATCTTTCTTCCGTCTACTTCCAGAAAATCCCTCTGATTTTGCCCTTTTGCCATGCTCCTGATCAGTTCCGGAAGGGTAATTACTTCACGATGAGCTCCGTAACCATATTCCCCGAGCCTTGGCGTGTAGGATTTAAACCCGGTCGCCAGAATAATTACTCCTGTTTCAATGACAAATGACGCCGGGGAACCGGAACAATCGTCTGCAAAAACACCTGCAAACGGGACAAAGTCGCCTGTTTTGTTTTTACCCTCAGGCCGCTGACCGCCCGAATAAACCTGTCCGGATTCCACAGGCTGCTTTTTTACACCGAGTGTGAAATTGCCGACGTATCCATCAAATGATTCCACCGTTGCGCATGTGTGCACGTTAATTGCTGAATGATGAATTACCTGAAGGGCAAGTGTGCAGAGCAGGTCTTTGGCAGAATCTCCGGCCGGCGCGATACGATCCAGTCGGGCCAGGTTTCCTCCCAAAAACGGTGATTTTTCAATCAGAGCCACTTCAATACC
>RPRI01000333.1 GCA_003818505.1 Desulfobacteraceae bacterium
CGTTAAATCTTCATCCCGGTCAAAAGATGCAGGTTGTCGAATATGAAGGACGCATCGAACTTATACCCGATCGTGATATCAAGGAACTAAGAGGGTTTCTCAAAGGAATCAATACCGAATTCGTGCGTGATGATACCTGAAGATACATGCCATGAATGCATTAAACAGATTAATCTAAGAAATTATTCTTTTTTCTGCCTTGAAAATTCGGGTGACCTCGCTGAATTTTCAAGGTTACCAGTTTTACATGAAAAGAGGAGAATAAGAAATCGGTAAAACCACTTTAATAAGATTGATCGTCCAGCAGGTTGACTTCTTTTGTCTATTACTTGAGCCCTTGAACCTCGTGCCCGCCGACGTGTACGCCGTATCCAACGTGAAGGCGTAAGTCCCATAAGGACGAAGGAGGGTGGAATCCTTTATTCATTCGATTCTGATAAGCATCTTGCAATCTTATCTTTCCTGTGCAATATTAACCCAAGCCTTTGCTGCCAACCTGATTGTCAACTCATAAAACATCTCCTGGACAAAATATTGCCCGGAGATATGCTCACCTGATGAATTATTGGAGGGAGAAAAATGAAAGATCCGATCGTTGAAGAAGTGCGAAA
Organism: Desulfobacteraceae bacterium; assembly: GCA_003818505.1. Lineage (GTDB taxonomy): Bacteria > Desulfobacterota > Desulfobacteria > Desulfobacterales > RPRI01 > RPRI01. The sequence continues at coordinate 612 of RPRI01000333.1, forward strand.
GCACCGGAAGGAACACACTGAAAAATTTCGCGGAGAATTGACCGAAATCTGTGCAGACCTGCGCCGAGTCCAGAAAAATTCAGGACATGAAATTGTTCGTCTTGCGCCAAAAAGGATAGAGCCTGCAAATAAACCGCATGGAACCATGCGGAGCCGTGTCCGCTGAGGTCCTGTTTATGAAATAAAAGTTAAGGATGCCTTCTTTGGGATTACATAGAGTTGACTAAGAATCTCTTACATATAACAAGTTGTGCAACGTTTTTAGCCATTCACTCGAACCCCCTGCCCGCCGACTTGTACGCCGTATCCAAAGAGAAGGCCTAAGTCCCATAAGGACGAAGGAGGGTGGAATCCTTTATTCATTCGAGTCTGATAACCATCTTGATATTTCATCTTCCCTGTGCAATATTAATCCAATCTTTAGCTGCCAACCAAATTTTCAAATCAAAATTCATCTCCGGGACAAAGCATTATCCGGAGTTTATGATATAAATACCAGTCATCTCATTTTTGTCTTTTTTTTAAAATAAATATTACAACAATTATAACTATTCCCACTCATTAGAGGTGAGAGGTGCGTTATTATAATGAGTTCAAATACCCCGACGATTCGGAAGAACCTATAATTAACTATAACAACTATTCATATCAGGCTCTTGGAGAAATAATAATCTGGTTCGAGGATTTGGATGAGCAGCTATCGACAGCGGTTACATTTCTCTTGCATTGCGATGATACGGTGGGACATATACTGACTGCCGAGCTTTCTTTCAAATACAAGTTAAATCTTTTTGGAGCACTGTTCAGAAGCGAAAGGCCTTCATCAAATTACCTTGAGCATCTTAGGGAACTTTGCAAAGCATGCATTCAAATTGAAGAGAAACGCAATCAAGTAATTCATTCGAAATGGCATAAGAATCTAGAGGGTGCTGGAATGACAAGATATAAATATACTGCGCGTCATAAAAAGGGACTTCAATATTCTGAAGAGACTTTTACACCGAATCAATTAGAGGCTATTGCATGGTATTGTGGATACCTTTCTCATGAGGTTGACCAATTGATGTACATGGAATTTGGGCAAGACTATGGAGAACCGTAACTTAATATTTGAAATGTTATGCTAGAACACCGCTTATAGACACCGTTGAATTTTTTCATAGCTCTGTTTTTATTTAACACAAATTTTTTAGGGAGCGATCGCCTTGAAACAATTGAAATCAACATCACAACAGCTTAAAGAATTATTTGATCGGGCAATAACTGCCAAATTTTTAGCTGAACCCATTAGCTCATTCGATCATGCTATAGATGCCACTACTGTAAAGATTTTTATGGACGAACATGATTACGATGTAGTTGGAATAAGGCGGAATGGATCAGTTATTGGTTATGTAAAAAGATCAGATTTGCAGGATGGTATTTGTGAAAAATATATTTTTCCGTTTGATCAATCAGAGAAAATCTTGGATACGACCCCCTTGATTGAAGTTTTTAAAATGTTCCATAATCATCCTC
>RPRI01000334.1 GCA_003818505.1 Desulfobacteraceae bacterium
GTAATGGGCCATACCGCAGAGAAATACACCGTCTGTCGCAAACTCAGACGGGCCCAGTTTGGCGTGCCGCTCAACGAAAAATCCGTCTGAGTTCATCGGAACCTTGAAGAAATTGGCCAGTTTTTCATCCCTGTTCGGAACGATTGCCGTGGCCAGGGTGATCAGGTCGGTCTCTATTTCAAGAGGCATTCCGAGAATGTGATCCATCAGCTTAACCGAAAGTTTGCCCTTGTTCAGGCTGACTTCCGGTTTTTTATCCATTGAATACCGGATGAAGATGATGCCTTTTTCCCGTGCTTCCTTGAACAGATACTCGCGTTCCCCGTAGGTTCGTATATCCCGGTAGAGTATGTATATATTCATACCCGGGTTCATCTCTTTCAGCGCCAGTGCGTTATCGATGGAATGGGTGCAGCAGACCCGGCTGCAATAAGGTCGATCCGGTTCCCGGGATCCCACGCACTGAATGAACACGGCAGACTGAAGGGATGACAGCGCAACATCTTTTTCTATGAATTTTTTATCCAGCTCGAGGCTGGTTAAAATTCGGGAATCCTTTCCGTAGAGATATTCGGTTGGTTGGTAAGGATATGCACCGGTAGCAAGAACAGCCACACCATGTTCGACTACAGATTCCTGACCGCCGGCATTAATGGTGGATTTGAAGCTGCCGACAAATCCATCCATCTGGGACAGCTCGGCATTCAGATGGACATGAATTTTCTCATCCTGATTCACATCCTGAATCAGTGCCTTCAGTTGCTGCTGAATATCTTCGCCTTTGGCTGTCCTGTGCAGATTTCTGGCCTGGCCGCCCAGGTTTGAACTTTTTTCAACGATATGGGTTTCATATCCCTGAAGAGAAAGGCTTCTGGCCGAGGTCATTCCGGCAATGCCTCCGCCAACGACCAATGCCACGGGTTTGATCTGAAGTTCTGCTTCAGCCAAAGGCATAGTAAGAGCCACCTTGTAAACCGCGGATCGAACCAGGTCTTTGGCCTTTTGCGTGGCCAGCTCCGGATTTTTTTTATGGACCCAGGAGTCATGGTTTCGAATATTGGCCATCTCAAAGAGATACTTGTTCAGACCGGCGTTTACAAGAGTCTCCTGGAAGAGCGGCTCATGCGTCTTGGGCGTGCAGGCTGCAACAACAACCCTGTTCAACCCCTCCTTCTTGATTATCTGCGCCATTGTTTCCTGCGTGTCCTGGGAGCAGGTATAGAGATTATCGGTCGCATATTCCACGTAAGGAAGGGTCGCCGCATATTCAGCTACGGAGGGAACATTGACAACACCGGCTATATTGATGCCGCAGCGGCAGACAAAGACACCGATTCGGGGACGTTCGCCTATAACATTGGTTTCCGGAATTATTTCCTTGACGCGGGTCAATGTATTCCTTGCTTCGGCCAGAATCTCTCCGGCGGCAGCAGCAGCCGCGCTGGAATCAATTACAGACTGGGGAATATCCTTGGGACCCTGGAAAGCTCCGCAAACATAGATTCCGGGCCGTGATGTGGCCACCGGTTCAAACGTGGTGGTTTCACAGAAATTGCCCGGTGTCAGTTCGATTCCAAGATTTTTTGCCATGCCGACCACTTCCGGGGATATTTCCATGCCGACAGACAACACGATCTGATTGAACACCTCGACAACGCTCTCCCCGCTTTCCGTGATATACCGGATGCTCAGATCATCTGTTTCCGGAACCGGCTCGATGGTATGCACCCGGCTTCTTATGAACCGCACCCCGTGTTTGTCTTTCGCAGTGTTGTAAAAACGCTCGAAGTCTTTACCGTGGGTCCGCATATCCATGTAAAATATGGCACAATCCAAGTCGCTTCCCGAGTGTTCCTTGGCGATCACGGCTTCCTTGATGGCATACATGCAGCAAACCGATGAACAGTATGCATGATCGCATTTGTTCATATCACGGGAGCCTACACACTGGAACCAGGCTATTTTCTTGGGCTCCTTGTGATCCGAAAGGCGAACCAGGTGTCCGGCTGTGGGACCAGAGGCGGACAGAATCCGCTCCATTTCCATAGCCGTAATCACGTTTGGGTGCTTTGCATATCCGTATGA
>RPRI01000335.1 GCA_003818505.1 Desulfobacteraceae bacterium
ACCATGTCGCACGAACTGAGAACGCCACTAAACTCAATTATCGGTTTTACAGGTATCATTCTGCAGGGAATAGTCGGGCCTTTAAACGACGAGCAGAAAAAACAGCTGAACATGGTGCGCGGGAGCGCTCAACACCTGCTCTCTCTGATAAACGATGTCCTTGATATATCCAAGATCGAAGCAGGACAGTTGCAGATTGCGCATGAAAATTATAACCTTCGTCAAACGATAGAAAAGACCGTTGAGAGTGCGCGTCCGCTTGCAGATAAAAAAGGACTTGAACTTGCGTGCTCAATATCTTCCGAAATTGAAAATCTGACCGGCGACAGGAGGAGAATAGAGCAGATTCTTCTGAATCTGATCAGCAATGCCATAAAGTTTACGGAAAAAGGTTCGGTAAAAATAGAGTGTGAACCGGAAGATGGCAAAGTAACTGTAAAGGTGACTGATACAGGCATAGGCATCAGGACCGAAGACATGGAAACAATTTTTCAGGCATTCAGGCAGATCGACTCGGGAATTACACGGAAATATGAAGGCACGGGGCTGGGGCTTTCCATATGTAAAAGGCTTGTGGAACTAATGGGGGGTAAAATATGGGTAACAAGCGCATGGGGTTCCGGAAGCACGTTCAGTTTGTCACTTCCTCAAGAAAGGAAAGATATATGAAAGGAAAAATTCTTGTTATAGAAGATAATGAGCAGAATCTTTATCTTGTCAGGTATATCCTTGAGAAAGAAAACTATGAAGTCTTTGCCGCTCCGGACGGTAAATCCGGCATTGAAACGGCAACCTCACTCAAACCCGATCTGATTCTCCTCGATATACAGCTGCCTGTAATGGATGGCTACGCTGTAGCTCGTAATCTGAGGCGGAATCCGGATCTTGCAGACATCCCCATCGTTGCTGTTACCTCCCATGCAATGTCCGGCGACCGGGAGAAGACGATGGAAGCAGGTTGCAACGGATATATAGAAAAGCCGATTGATCCGGATACCTTTGTGGCAAAGATTGAACAGCACTTGCCGGTAAAGCTTAAGAGGTGAATAAAGATGAAAAAACGGGTTTTAATTGTGGATGACAACAGCACCAATCTTTATATGCTGGAAACGCTGCTGAAGGGACACGGCATTGAAGTGACTTCTGCAGAAAACGGTAAGGACGCGCTCGACAAGGCCAGGCTCAACCCTCCGGATCTTATTGTCTCAGATATTCTGATGCCTGTGATGGACGGATACGTCTTATGCCGTCATTGGAAATCGGATGAGCGGCTTAAACATATACCCTTTGTATTTTACACCGCCACATATACCGAGCCTAAAGACGAGAAATTTGCTTTAAGCCTTGGTGCGGAACGATTCATTCTCAAACCCCAGGAACCGGATATCTTCATGGACATAATGAAGGATCTGTTTGAAGGAGGTTATATAGTCAGGCAGGTGGAAGAAAAACCTCTCGGCGAAGAAATGGAGTTCTTCAGACAGCACAATGAAATTCTATTCAAGAAACTTGAAAAGAAAATGCAGGATCTGGAGGCGGCCAATCGGAAGCTGAAGTGTCTGGAGGAACAATATCGGTTAAGTTTCGAGAATGTCACGGATATTGTTTGGACGATCGACGCCGATTTCAATGTTAGAAAAATATCTCCGAGCGTGGAGAGGATGCTTGGGTACAAATCGCAGGATTTTATCGGCCGATCCGTATCCGAGCTGGTGAAAATTCTTACTCCGGAATCTATGGAACGGGCCATGTCGGAAATTGCTTTGGTCTTGAACGGTCAAACCATTCCGACTTCCGTTTATTCGCTGGTTGCAAGGGATGGAACCATCAAGCATGGCGAATTCAGCGGCGCACCCATCTGGCGCGAAAGCAAAATCGTCGGCATGGTTTCCGTGATCCGCGACATCACCAGGCGAAAGC
>RPRI01000336.1 GCA_003818505.1 Desulfobacteraceae bacterium
CTTCAGGATATTCCGATTGCGGTGCTCACAACCTCCCGGGAAAAAGATGATTTCATTAAATGCCGGGAAGCGGGCGCGAACTCTTTTATCAGCAAACCGGCAAGTTTTAGCGAATGGATTAAACTCATGCGATCTCTTGCCGATACATGGCTTGTGACAGAATACTAGATTCTGGATTGTAGTGAGTCTTAATTAAAGGCTGTTCGGATGTTCGTACATCTTTTCTGCTTGGCAATTCTAAAACAAAAAACAAAGTGAAGATGCAGACCAGTGATAATAACGGCATATTGGGAAGCTGAAATTCAGGCAGGCCATTTTGGCTCTGCCTTTTGTTATTCCTTTGGTAGCCGGGGGGAAGGAATACATGGTACGCGTGACCGCACACAATACTGAAAGCATTTTATCTGTAACCGTGGCGAGGAGAATAGCAGGCGCTTTGGTTATGTTGTTTCTATTGCTATGCATCGGAACGAAAGACCAGTGTGTTTTCGCGCAAACAGCCGAAACAGAGCCGGACAGAATTCATGATGAAACAAGCGATCCATCGCAGGCTAAACCCGGTGTGGAACTATCGCCTGTAGCACCTCCTGACCGACGTGAACCTGTTGTAATACGCGAAACAGTAGAACCCGTTATTGAATCATGGCGAAGTACGGAAGGCTTCGGCGAGAAAATTGATTGGATACATGGGAAGCTTTATGAAATAGCGGCGGCACAGGTTGGGAGGGTTGACTCCTGGTTCAAACCTCCGCCTGGTGAACAAGGCATTGTTGAGCTATCGCGCTTTCGTGTCGGCCTGTTCGCCGAAGGAAAAATTCAGGAGTATAAGGAAACTGATGTAAAGCCGGTAGTTGATTTTGACACGGAGATTGAACTGCCTAATTTGAAGCGTCAAATAAAGCTCATTATTACAACCAATGACCCTACCACGCTGCCTGGCAAGTCTATCATAGAACAGCGGGATAAATCTCTGCGTACCGCTGTTGTAGGGCAATTGAGGTCCGATATATCTACAGCCGTCGGCGTGCGGGCACGCTGGAAGCCGGAGTTGTTTGCCTATGCTCTCTGGGCGCACAAGTCGGAAGCAGGAAACTGGCGGCTGTACCCGCAGCAGAAATGTTATTGGGAAACCAAGAAAGGTTTTGGCGAGATATCGACGCTGGTTCTTGACCACTGGATAAACCGCTGGAACACGCGGTTTTCTACATCTGTCAAGTGGAGCAAACAGGATAGAGATGATGATCAAAAGACTGAACGCGAAGACAATGGATTCCGCTGGTCGGAGGTGTTTTTATTGGAGCATGCAAAAGAATTGCTGGATGAGTCGCAACTTGGCCGTGTCGTTTCCGGTGATGACATCGCACGGGGCTGGGGAATCCGGCTTTCTGCATTCGGCGGTTTTCATTTTGCTGACGAATACCGGGCCGGGATATTCTATCGGTGGCCATTACGAAAAAAATGGATGTACTCATTCGCAGGCCCTGAAATTAAATGGAAGAATGTAAATAACTGGGATCGTGGATGGACTCTTAGATGCGGTATTGAGATGTTATTCTGGGGCGGAAAAGAACGTTGAGCATAAATCGGTTATTTGAAATAAGGCACAGTTTATCAGGGTCCTGTTCACATTCGGCGACGGCAGTAATGGAGAGACCGGTTTAAGCTGGTGCTAAGGTTTGCTTGAAGAAGCGCCCCTGGAATCATCCTTGAAACCCGGAAGAACCGAGTTGGAGAAGCTGTTTCCGATGAGCTTGAGGATGGCCTGCCACTCGCCTACCTTTGGATCGCTGGTGGAACCTGAAATCTGAATCACCGTCGCCACTTCCTGAGTGGAACGGCTCTCGAAAACGTTGACCAGAAATTGCATAAAATGCATTTTCATGCGCTTCCCGAAGGGCTTC
>RPRI01000337.1 GCA_003818505.1 Desulfobacteraceae bacterium
GGAGGCGCACGACACCGGCAAACTTTCTGGAGGTCAGATCATTGGTAACCATACCTATCAGGTATCCGGGAATTATTTCGGCTTCAGGGTCATCCGGAATTGTTTGTTCCCACGGATCATTATCGGCGACGCGGGTCAATCGGAATAAATAAACCTTAAGGCCGGCGGCCTTTGGGAACAAATAATTGAGGTTGAATGAAATTACCTGTTCAAGGGGCACATAACCTGAGTTGTCGGGAAGCGGCACCCAGCGGGGCCGGTTTGTGGGAACCTTGATACGCAAGAAACGGTCGGCTTTTCTTTTTAACCCGGCCACTGTTACTGCAATGTTGAGGCCGAGCGTACTTATTAATGGAAAGGGATGTGAAATATCTACAGCAAGAGGAGTAAGGACAGGCTCAACAGACTCGCGGAAATATTTCTTCAAATAAGAGATCTGCTTTTTGCCAAGTTCTTTATAATCCAATATGGGGATTCCTGACTCGGCAAGGGCAGGCCGGAGCTGATCACTTACCAGTTTTGAAATCCGGCGGGCCTGATCATGAAGCTCTTCCCTGCATAACCGGAGTTCATCTTCAGGGCTTAATTCACCATGGGGTTTCTTCTGTTTCCTGATTCTGCGCTTAAGCCCGCCGATGCGTTTCATGGCGAACTCATCATGAAGCATGCCCAAAATTCCTGCAAATTTGACACGCTCGAGCAACGGAAGGTTCCGGTCTTCAGCCATCGCGAGCACGCGGCGCGCAAAACCGAGCCAGCTCAGATCGCGGTTGATGAAGGTATCAGGAGTAGCAATCACGGGTTTACCCGGTTTAGAAAAAGTAGGCGGCGCCTTAGTTGACCTCTTTTTTTTTACCGCAGTTTTTACAGGCAAGCGACCTTTCTTCTGCAGTTTCGGCGATTCAATCTTTTTTTTAAGGGTTTTATTAACCATGTTTCATCTCATGCTAAAAATGCCTGAATATATTGAAAAATCATGGTGTGACGTGAGATATCGGATTGAGAAAAGTTTTCATATTCTAATCTTGTTCAGCAAATAATCAGGGAATCGATTATGTTCAGGAATTTTCTCGAATGCGCCTTCTCATATTCCCAGAATACTGGCCGAAGAATAGCTTGCAGCCTCGTATATTGTCAATATCTATTTTATATGAACAGGTTATAAGATACTCAAATGAAAACATTTTTTATAACTAATGAACGACAACCCTCGGCCTCATTGACAGGGCTGTACTGCTATGTTAATAATTAACCGGTTTTTAAGCCAATCCGCTCATACCGAAAAGGGGCACTGTCGGTCGATCCCGCCCGTTTCGGAGCCGTTTTCCCACATAAAAAAGGAGACCGTCATGTTCGAATCCGCCGAACTGGGACACAAGCTGTCAAAAGAGGCTTATAAAAAGATTGAACCCCAACTGCGGGCAGACCTTCTGGACGCCCAGTTTGCCCTTTCCAGGGACGCCTCATTCCCGGTTATCATTTTGATCTCAGGTGTGCGCGGGGCAGGCAAAAGCGAAACCGTCAACCTGCTCAATGAATGGATGGACCCGCGGCACATTCACACACATGCCTTCGACAACCCCTCGGCCGAAGAGCTTGAGCGTCCCCCCATGTGGCGCTACTGGCGGGCACTGCCACCCAAAGGCAGTATCGGCATGCTTTTCGGCTCCTGGTACACCGCACCGATCATCGACCGGGTATTCAAACGCACCAGAGCTAAGGATATGCTGGCAGCCATCGACGAGATCAACCATCTGGAGCGCATGCTTGCTGATGAGGGGGCCTTAATACTCAAGTTCTGGTTTCA
>RPRI01000338.1 GCA_003818505.1 Desulfobacteraceae bacterium
AAGCAGCGAAAGCTGGGCAACCTTTAACCCGAGCATTATCCAGTATGCCTTAACGTGCGGAACGTTATCGAACACCAGCCGCGAGACAGACAGCATCTTCAGATTTTCAAAAGCAGTCGGCTTCTTGAAATCAGAAAGCTGCGTGTTCTGCGGATGAAACGGCAAGGGGATGAACGACTGAAACCCGCTGGTTTCATCCTGAAGCGTTCTTAATGCTATCAAATGGTCAATCCGTTCTTCAATAGTCTCGACATGACCGTAAAGCATGGTAGCATTGGACTTAAGACCGAGCATGTGGGCTGTCTTCATGACGTCAAGCCATTCCTCTGAGGTCGCTTTTTTTGAACAGACAGCCTGCCGCACGCGGTGGTTTAATATCTCGGCCCCTCCCCCGGGCAGGGACCCCAATCCTGCATCCTTGAGACGGATGAGCGTCTCTTTAATGGGTATCTTTGCGATCTTCGAAAAGTAGTCGATTTCAACAGCGGTGAATGCCTTAATGTGCACATCAGGCATTATCCCTTTGAGGCAGGAAATAACCTCTACATAGTAATCAAACGGAAGGTCAGGGTGAAGACCGCTGACAATATGAAACTCGGTTATGCCGAGATTCCTTGCAGAACGCGCGATAGCGAGAACCTCTTCCAGTGTCATCGCATAGGCATCAGGATCTGATTTGTCCCGGCTGAACGCACAAAACTTGCAGCGCGATACACAGATATTGGTAAGATTGATATGCCGGTTTACATTAAAGTACGCATAATTGCCCGTCTTTTTTTCCTTTATCGTATTCGCAAGCTGTCCGAGAGCAAGGATATCATTTGAATTCATGAGGCTTATAGCATCGTCCTTGGAAAGTCTCTCGCCTTGTGCAACTTTCTCCGCAATGTTATCGAGCTTACTTTGTACCATGCTCTTTTCTCCAGCCTTTAAATAATGTATGTTCAATCCTTAGAAGATTTAACACCTTTCCGACAATGAAATTCACCATATCGTCGATCGTCTTCGGATGATGATAAAAAGCGGGCATTGCAGGCAAAATCCGCGCCCCTGCCTTCGCAGCTTTTACCATATTCTCAAGATGAATCAGACTGAGCGGCGTCTCCCGCACTACCAGTATCAATTGCCTGCCCTCCTTGAGCACCACATCCGCCGTCCGCTCAAGAACATTTCCCGATATCCCATTGGCTACAGCCGCCAATTTCCCCATGCTGCAGGGAATAAGCACCATGGCTTCCGGCGGATTCGAGCCGCTTAAAAAAGGCGCTTCAAAATCATCGTTTTCCCAAATCCTTATTTGGCTTTTGACATGAGAAAGCCTCAATTTTTTTATATCAAACCCGGTGACGCCAAGCTCCTCCTTCATCACCATTTTCCCGGCAGAGGTTATCACCACATCGACGGTATGGTTCTTCAGGCAGAGTTCCTGAATCAGCCTTATCCCGTAAATACTGCCACTTGCTCCTGTTATTCCGATCACATACTTAGACAATTGCTCTCCTCCCGAACATCACCTCGATAGCGACAAAGCAGAACATTATCACACTGATAACGCCGTTCATGGTGAAAAAGGCGACATTCAATCTTGATAAATCGTTCGGTTTAACCAGGCTGTTTTCGTAGGCAAGAAGACCTGCAGCGATCAAAATGCCTATATAATAGAACAGCCCCAAACCAAGCCGGAAACCCACCCATAGCAGCAAGAGTATTGAAATAATATGAAGCAGCTTCGTTACAATGAGAGATGTTTCAATGCCGAACCTGGCAGGGATTGAATAAAGTCCATGGCTGAGATCGAAGTCAATGTCCTGAATCGCATACAAAATATCAAAGCCTGCTACCCAGCAAAGAACCGCTGTTCCTATGAGAAACGGTTCGAGAGTGAATGAATTCGTGATGGCAATCCAGGCCCCTATCGGAGCCAATCCCAGACAGAGCCCGAGGACAAAATGGGAAAACCATGTAAACCGCTTTGTATACGGATAAAGAACAAAGGGGATGACAACAATCGGCCATAGGTATCGGCAGACCGGAGCCAATTGGAACACAGCGAGTAAAAACACCCCCAGGCTGATTACAGAAAAGAGAAGAACGTTCGTAACAGAGAGCAGCCCCTTCGGGAGCGCACGTTCTGCTGTGCGCGGATTTCTCCGGTCGACTTCAATATCGATCAGGCGGTTGAGCGCCATTGCAAAGCTGCGTGCGCCGACCATGGCTATGGTAACCCATAAAATATTCGCAAGCCCCGGGACCTTCATTTCAGAGAGAAAAGCGCCGAAATAGGCGAAAGGGAGTGCAAAAATACTATGCTGGAACTTTATCATTTCGAGGTATATCTTTGTTTTACCGGACACCCGTACCGTTCTCCTTAATTGCAGACAGATGTGCT
>RPRI01000339.1 GCA_003818505.1 Desulfobacteraceae bacterium
CTTCCTGAAAGCAGTAATTTGAAAGTGATCAAAGTTATCCAATCTTTCTCTTGGTAATGATCTGTGACTGCACCCCTGTAAATGATCGTTCCGCAAACATACCTTGACACGATCAACGATAATCGTTACAAGAAATACGGACAAGGGATGGATTGGCGTTTATGGAGGTTAACATGGACAATGATGAACTGAAAAAGTATCTTTCAGGGCTATGCATTGCCACCCTCATTTCCGGTTCGGCTCTTATGATGTCTGGTTGTGCGACAAAAGCCAGCGCTTGAAGCGGAGCGAAACCGGATGCAGGTGGCATCCAGAAAGAACAACCGGCAAAGCCGGGCAGTGGCTGAGGCGGAATGAAGAAATAGTGCAGTTTGCACTATCAAAAACAACCATTTTCGATTATTGTCTTTTGAAATTCAGCAGCAATCATTCCCTAAAAACGTTACAGAAATATCAACTGAAAACCGAGCATGATTGGAGCGCCACCATCCCTTGCTTATTATAACATACGCCGATGAGCCCCACAAAGATTGATCTCGAAGTTATTTATCCTCGATGTCGCATGCTTCTTGGTACCGATATGTGGCAACAGATCATTTCCGGCCACGATCTGGATCGCAAGCCCGAAATATTTCCGAAAGTCATCGTGGCTTATAAACACCATGCGCACATTCCTGAATTTCTGCCTGAACTCGCCCGCCTTGAATGGAGCGTCTCACAAGCGAAAGAAAGAAGTATCACCATACCGGATGATCAGGAAGATGTAACTATCAACCCCACCCTTCTTTTGCATGAATTTCAATGGAAGAATCTTGCTAATGATGTGGGTTTTCCATCCGCACAGAAACCTGAACCAGGTAACGAATATATCCTGATATGGAAACACCCTGAAGATGGCGAGGTTCAAACCAAGGCCGCCTCCCCGGAGGATCTGCTCATTCTTAAGATGATCTCCGAGAACATCGACAGGAAGGAAGTGGCACAGACAGGCGCATTACCGACCTTCGTGGTTGACGCTTTAGTGGATCGTGCCATCGAAAAAGGAATCATCATTGCACCACCATCGCTTATCCGGCGCAATTTCGATATCATTAAGACATCTCCTTTCGCAAAAAAGAATTTCCTCGTCTCGCCGTCATTTACCCTTCAGTGGCATATTACCCAGGTCTGCGACCTCCACTGTAAGCATTGCTATGATCGGAGTGATCGATCCACGCTGACACTTAAGCAGGCCCTGAAGATCATCGATGATCTCGATATCTTTTGCCACGAGCGCCATGTAAATGGTCAAATATCATTTACCGGTGGAAACCCCCTTCTGCATCCGGATTTTTTATCCATATATCAAGCTGCCGCTGATCGTGGTTTTACCCTTTTTGTTTTGGGAAATCCGACGACCCGTGAACAGATTAAGACATTGCTCGCCATCCAGCAACCTGATTATTTTCAGGTGAGTCTGGAGGGTTTATCTGCATACAATAATTTCATCCGGGGAAATGGTCACTTCGAAAGAACCATGGGCTTTCTCGAATTACTTCGTGAACTCGGGGTCTATTCCATGGTTATGCTTACCCTGACAAAAGAAAATATCCACCAGGTTCTACCCCTCGCCGAATTGCTACGTGGGAAGGCGGATGTCTTTTACTTCAATCGTCTGTCGAAGGTGGGTCAAGGGGCAAGCCTTGAACTTCCTCCGAGGGAGGACTACATCTCTTTTCTGGAAACATATGTTGAAGCATGCGAAAATAACCCTGTTTTGGGCTTGAAGGATAATCTCATCAACGTACTTAGGTATCAGAAAGAATTGGCACCCTTTGGTGGTTGTACCGGCTTCGGTTGCGGGGCCGCGTTCAATTTTGTCGCTGTTCTTTCTGACGGGGAAGTGCATGCCTGCAGAAAATTTCCCTCTCCTATAGGGAATATATTGCACCAGAGGATTGCAGAGATATATGATTCAGAAATTGCACAACGTTATCGCTCTGGATGTGCCGAATGTCGATTGTGTATTCTGCGACCTGTGTGCGGGGGGTGCCTTGCAAGCGCTTACAGTTGCGGTCTTGATGTTTTCGAAAAGAAAGATCCCTTCTGCTTCTTGTAACTAATTTACAGAAAAGTGGGGTTCGCGGAACTGCTATCGCATATTTCCATTGGCAATGCGCAAAATTTTTATTCTTTGACTCCATGTATCTGTGGGTATATCCAGCAACCTCTTCTTCCTGTAATAAAGCATACATAGATTTTTAAAGATATCCATCATTTCAATTGATACTCAATAAAAAAGGCAGAGCCATTTCTGACCCTGCCTTATGTTTTCTGAAATTCTCAAATAATTAATAA
>RPRI01000340.1 GCA_003818505.1 Desulfobacteraceae bacterium
AAGCACAAATCATAATAGGGATCTTTTGATACGCCCCTCGCATAATAGCTCCCGTACCATTTTTTTTCAACAATCCTGACGGCATCGTTTTTCCCTTTTCCCAGGATATGTGTCTGTTCGGCAAATTCGTGCGACAAATCCGGGAAAAAACGGAGAGGACGCGAAAGGCCTTCCCGGTAAAGATCAAGAAGCGCAGCAAGTTCGTCAACGCTTTTTTCGACCGGATTGAATTTAGCGCTCTTATCCGTGCATACGAGTAATGTATTTAAAGTCGAAATATCACTGTCAAGAGAACATAAAACGAGATGATATATCCATGCCCTTAATAAATCCTTTCCCTTCATTGCCGCATACCTGAAACTGAGCATTCCGCTCTCATAAATGTTTGTGAGCCTGCCTGTTAATGAAAAGCCATTTATCGTCATATCCACATTATAAAAACCGGGCTTTCCATCTTTTGTATATTCATCCAGTTTTTTTACAAAAATACCCGCATCAATGCCTGACTCATTGAGCATAATCTCACCTGCCTTTCCGTGAGGAAGCCTTCCTTCAGCTTTGTATGCGCTAAGGCAGTAATCACCGGCCGGTTTACCTTCTTTTATGTCTGATACGAGATCCTGATTGACAAGGTACCTGTCAAGACCGTTTAAATCGAAATCCTCTCTGTCGGATAAAACGGTATCCTTTTCTTCAAGGTATATTCCAAGCCTTTTTGTAAGAAGATACTTTGCCGGATTGGCGAAAAAGCCGCACAATGTCTCAATCTCTATTCTTTTCCATTCATCGGAAGGCCCGATAATTCCATCAGCAAGAAACGGAGCGCGATCGCCTGATTTATACCTGCTTTCACTCAGGCTTTGTGCCGCAAGCATGTTTTCAGCCGAGTAACTGGAAAGCTTTCCGCTATCTTTAAAATATGCCGGAGAAAACGCCTGAAGCTTATGACGGGTTATCATTTGCTCCGGACCGAAACCGAAACCTTCTCTCACATAATCGAGAAGTTCGCTCACAAGAACGGAAGGCGGTATCGGCGTATTATCCTGAATACTTTGCCCGACATAACTTACATAAAATGTTTTTCCGGCAGATATAAGCGCCTCAAGAAAAATATACTTGTCGTCGTTTTTCTTCGACCTGTCGCCCGGCCTCGGATTGTTTGCGATAAGATCAAAACCATATGAACCTGGGTTTCCGGGGAAAGCGTCGTTATTCATGCCAAGAAGGCATATCACCTTGAAAGGAATGCTTCTCATTGGCAGCATCGAACAGAAAGTCACGCCTCCTGACATAAACCCCGAAGCGCTGCTTTCATGCTCAAGCTCTTTTGTTATGCGATATTTAAAAATCTCTATTCCGAGTTTTCCGTCATAGCCTGACATTGTAGAATCATTCAGCATGCCGCAAAGTACTGTCCGGATAAACTGCACATGTCGCTGAGTTTCGTCATCCGAAATAAATAAAGCATCTAAAATACCCGCCAGAACAGAATACCATTCATTAATTGTCCGGAGACCTTCAAGCGATTCTGCTGAAATAAAGATTCTTTCCAGAAATTCAAGGAATTTTCCGAGAACCTGAGCATCAGCACCTTCAATTCCGTCAAAGGGAAGTATTCCTGAAAACATCTTACTGTCCTCAGTGGGCATGGCATAACCAAGGAGTAGCCTTTCAATTCCGGCCTTCCATGTGTTTTCGTTAATTCCGGGAAGTCCCAGAGTGGTTTTTTCGTCTTCGTCACGCCCCCACCTGATACGAACATCTTTAACCCAGTTTCTGATTTTTCCGACATCACCTTCCGAAAGTCCGAACCTTTCCTTTATACCCGGATACTCCATCAGGGAAATGACCTTTGAAACTCCGAACCTGCTCCCCTTTAAATCAAGTATCGA
>RPRI01000341.1 GCA_003818505.1 Desulfobacteraceae bacterium
AGAACATGTCTCGCATTCATGCCCTGCATGACCCGCTTCACATAATCATTGTCCAGATATGTGTCAGGAATACCACCAATCGCATCTACCGGAATCCACCAACCGGCATTCAAAACCCGGTCAACATCCCCATGGCCAGCATAGTAAATCAAGACACTTTCGTCGGGTGATGTGTTCGCTGCAAGATAGCGCATTTTTTCCATGATCGCACGCCTTGTCGCATGCTGATCCAAAAGCAGGATGATCTGGAATCCGTAACGGGTTTGAAGCAGCTTGGCAAATTCCCTTGCGTCATTTACGGCTGTTTTAAGGGCAGGAATTTTTTTGTCCTGGTAGTTGTTAATGCCGATCACCAGGGCTCTGTATGCTCCAAGCTTGCCACTCTTATGACTCAGATCGTTTTTGTTTTTTATTTCCAGACCCCGTTCAGTGGCCGCATGTGCGGATGCCACGGCGATGGTTAACAGAAGCGTGATGGAAAGGGTGATGCGGAATATGATGGATTGCATAGCTCTATCCCTTTTGCGAGAATCGATGTTGCTTTATACATTACCCTTTGTAAAACTTCAAGATATTCTGATGGTATCCTGATATTCGATCTGCTGATTTCAGTCAAATAGAGATTACCGCATGAAACATGGACATCTTACATAATCGAATAAAGCTATATTTCAGGAAGATCTATAAAAAAAGCCCGATTTTCATTTTTCGCAATACTCCTAAAGCAGAGCCATTTCTGACTCTGCTTTGAGGAGGTGTACAAAATTATCCCCAGGGAATAGAACCCTTTTTACGTCTTGCCTTCCAAAACTGCTTTAAATATTTCTGGAGTTACGGGATTCCCTCCTAAACCCCAGCTTCCAAAATCAACTTCCTCAATCACACACCATGTATGTGGCTGGAGCCTTTCTTTGGGTTGAGGACGAGCTTCAATTTCCGCCACAATTTCTGTCACCCGAGAAATCATTTCCTTTTTTTTCTCTGCCGATAAGGTTCCCTTCAACACTTTAATATTAATAAATGGCATGAGACCCTCCTATTCTTAAAAATAATCAATTCTATATTATCGAATTAAAACAGAATTATAAAGGCTCGGTAAAATTTGTTATCCAGCATTTGGAAATTAGGCTAATCCGATCATCTTAAAGGCCTCTTTAATTTCAAACCAGGTGTCAATGGTATATGTAAAGCCAGGTGCGCCGATGAACTGTGCATAGTAATTTCCTACAAATTCTACGGCTTCTGCCATTTTGGATGGGTCATACTCCCATATAGATATAAGTTTAATGCCCACCCCTAATTCGCTGCCGACATATGGTCCTTTCCTGGTTATGTATGTGGGCAGAGGGGGTATCTTCATAAAAAGCTTGCCCATCTCCTTTGAACTTTCCGTGGGGAAAGATACTATTCCTATGGTAACCATTTTTTACCTCCTTTTTTACAGGTGGTTGAATGCCTGACTTTGTTTTATATGAAAACAGATATTCTTGAGTATCGAAAACGTAAGCCTCCACAGAGGAATAGTAACTTCCATGGAGGCTAAAATATTGGTACCTTCCGATAACTTCTTTTCATGTTTTCCTCTAAAGGATTTCGGGTTAGAATGTGAAATCCAGCGCTGACAGAAGTTATTTATACATCTCTTCTATCTCTTTAGAATACTTTGTATTGATGATTCTGCGCTTGAGCTTCATGGTCGGGGTTAACTCACCACCTTCAACACTAAATTCATTAGGCAGGATGGTGAATTTTTTAATAGTCTGAACCCTTGCAAA
>RPRI01000342.1 GCA_003818505.1 Desulfobacteraceae bacterium
ATGTGTTATTGGAGTATCCCGATGCAAACAGAATTTACCTATCGAGGGTTCTTTCCGGAATGGTTGAAAAGGGGATGTTGATAAAATTAAACCGTAATCTTTATCACATCGTTCCTTCAAGTGCTGATCCCAAAAAGTATATTCCGGATTGGCATCTTGTTGCCAGATATCTTATGAAAGGCAAAAAATATTACATTGGGTATTATTCGGCTATGCAAGTACATGGTTTAATAACTCAGCCAAGCCTGAAAGAGATTATCGTAACTAATCTTCAGGTAAAACCTGCGATAAAAAAAATCCGGGGAATTGAATTCCAATTTGTATACCACATAGAACCAAGATTTTTTGGTTTTAAAAACACATGGATCGATAAGCATAATAAAGTAATGGTTAGTGACCTTGAGAAAACAATGGTGGATGCTTTAACTCGCCCTCATTTGAGTGGTGGATTGGTTGAAGTTGGTAAAGCATTGTATGAATCAAAAGAAAAAATCGATTATCAGAAATTACTTGATTATTTAAACCGTAATGAAAACGAGGCCACAAAGAAGAGATTCTTGTTTCTTGTAGAATTGCTTGGTCTTACCTGGACAAACCATTACGATGAAATGTTAAAAGAAATTGGTCCAAGTTTTCCGGTTCTGGATACGACAGGTCCAACCCAGGGCCGAAAAGATTCAAGATTTGGCTTAAAAATAAACATCGATGTAAGTACTATTAAAAACTCAATCTTCACATGATAAAACCGCAGGAGATTTCGAAAATAGCAAACAACGAAGGCGTCAGACCTCAGCAAATTGAAAAGGATTATATCATATCCTGGGTATTATGGGGAATATATAATCATGGTATTCTGAAAGATGTATTAATCTTCAAAGGTGGAACGTGTATTAAAAAGATCTTTATCCAAGACTACCGCTACTCTGAAGATATTGACTTCACAATTGAACCATCATTGGAGAAGTTACATTCTGATGATGAAATCTACACAGCATTTAATGAAATATTTGAAAGCATTAAAGAAGCAGTCAATATTGACCTTTCAATACCCGAAGATTCAAAGGAAGTTCATGAATCCGGATCCCTTAAATTCTTTATTGACTATATTGGACCGCTCGGAGGCAAGAGCGACCGTATTAAGACCGATATTGGGAAAGGTGAAAAGCTTGAATTTGAAGTAGAGAAAAAAGCTATGCTGAATGATTACTCTGATCTTAAAGAAGAAGAGGAGGTAACCATAATATGTTATAGCCTGGACGAAATAGTAATTGAGAAAATGGCTGCCTTGATGGGAAGGACAATTCCTCGTGATTTATATGATCTTGAGTACTTAACAAACACAGAGGGAATTGAATTACAGGATGTATTTATCGAATTTCAACTGAAAGCTGAACATAAAGGTCAGGATCCCAAAGAATTTGTTCAAAAGGTAACAGCAAAGGAAAAAGTTTTTGAGAAAGCATGGACTGAGAATCTAAGCCATCAGATTAAGGGTCTGCGAAAATTCAAAGATGTGTGGAGGGATTTCAACAAGCAGTTGAGAACATTTGAAAAATGCAAGTAATGTGAGCTCGACGAACGCAGTGAGTCAAAACAGAATGAGTGTGTGAGCGCAACCGAACACTCGCTCCCGCTCTCACTCTCACTCTG
>RPRI01000343.1 GCA_003818505.1 Desulfobacteraceae bacterium
TCAAGGAGAAAGCATGATATTAAATCTCATCAACAGCCTCATTGATATTCATGCCGTATCACCTGACGCCGCCAAAGCCTATGAAAAAGCGAAAGAAAAACTCGTGCATCAAGTCAATGACGATCTCGATGCCAACCCAAAGATTTTAGAACTGATTGGTGACAACCCGTTTGACCTTATGTGGAACAACCACAGTAACCATGCCACCTTCATGACAACGGTGTTCAAGATAGGCTCCTATGAGCTTCTGGCAAGGACGATCCCTTGGGTGTATCGAGCATACCGTGCCAGAGGTTTTTCTTATGACTATTTTCCTGTTGAGCTTGTGGCCTGGAAACATGCTGTAAAAGAATGTCTCGATGACGTTTACTCTACTGAGATCATCGAGATCTATGATTGGATGATCAGTCATCACGAAAACATGATACAGCTTTCCGTTAACGGTGAGGGGCTCACATTTTCTCTACAGAAGGAAACCACGGAGATGCAGGAGGTCTTGTTATCATTACTGCTGCATGGTGATAGTAGAGGAAGCCTCCAGTTGGTAAATCAATCCGTCAAGAAGATTGATGACCTGAAGCATTTCTACCTCGATGTTGTTTGCCCCGTCATGTATCGGATCGGCCTGCTCTGGGAAAAGAACGTCATCTCTGTAGCCGAAGAGCACGTTGCCACGGCCATCATAGGAAGGATTACAGCAGCCCTCTATCCCCTATTTGCAAATGTAGATATGTGCCGAGGAAAAGCTGTTGTAACGGCAGGACCAAATGAGTTTCATGAGGTGGGTGCGCGGATGCTGGCCGATTTTCTGGAAATGGAGGGGTGGGATGTGACATATCTTGGAGCAAATACACCGAAAGAGGAGCTTCTTACCATTCTCAAACGGCATAAACCCTTTATGGTTGCGCTGTCTGTCGCCACCGTATTCAACCTGGATCATGCAAGACAGACCATCGAAATGGTCAAAGCAGACCCAGAAACCAGGAATATAAGGATCATGGTTGGAGGGCTCGCTTTCAATAATATGCCACAGCTATGGCGCGATTTCGGTGCTGAAGGCTACGCTGCTGACGCCAACAAAGGCGCTCTCTCTGCCAATGCATGGTGGGAGAGAAGAATCGCAGCATGACCATGCTTAAAGAAGAATGGGTAAGCCAACGAGAAGAACTTGAATCGTATCTGGAGATAGTCAGTGGCATTGGGATCGTTCTCCTCGATTCGGTACTGAACATCCAGGACTGCAATCAGGGTTTCACGAGGATGTTTCAACTACAACGGAAACCTTTTGGCCTACCTGTAACGAATTTTCTAATATTGGTTGACGACGACCTCAAATATGCCGAAGAACTTAAACTCTCCTGCAGCCATCAATCTGGTGTGCATGGCACCGTTTACTGTCGCGCCGTTAAAACAAAAAATGGATGTCTGCTCTTCTGCGAACGGATCATCCTGACAGGAAGCCGGGCCATCGAGCAGATTGGGGCAATCAACAATGAATTGATCAATCTGCAGCGCGAATCAGTGAAAAAGAACCTGTTGTTGGAAAAATTGAAGCGGGAGTTGAATGAGCGTATTACAGAACTTGAGGCCACTTTAGCGAGAGTAAAGCAGTTGGAGGAGAAATATCGTCTTGTAGTGGA
>RPRI01000344.1 GCA_003818505.1 Desulfobacteraceae bacterium
AAAGAAATTGTTTTTTCAATAGCCTCCCCAAAATCTTCCTTTTGAGCGAAATATATATAATCATTGAAAACTTCAAGCCCGCGCATTCCGAATTCAGTAGACACTAAAGGTATTCCACAAGCGAGATATTCCAAAACCTTTAAATTTGTACCGCTTCCGGAAAACATTGGATTTATAGACAGATCCGCAGTTTTATAGATTTTTTTCTTTTCTTCCTCGCTTATCATCCCGGTAAAATGTACATTTCGTGGTATTATTTTATCTTCAAAGGCCGAGTTTACATTGCCGATAATTGTGTAGTGTATGTCGTAATTTTTGGCTGCCACCTCGTTTATGATATATTGAACCGCCTCTATATTCGGACCATGAGCAGAACCTATAAAAACAACTCGTTTTTCTTCTTCTCCGATCATACCTTTATTTGTTTTTCTTTCGTTGGCAGAAATATAATGACACGCATGTACATCAATCCCATTTGGTACCATTACAATTTTATTTCTCTCGACATCATAAGTTTCGCATAATTTATCAACGTCTTCACCCGATACTCCCAAAATATATTCCGATTGTTGACAAGCCAATAATTCTACTTCCCTTACAATCCTTAGATAATGTTTTGCGCTTTCATTACTGTCAGGATGTTGAAAATAGGTTTTTTTTAATTCATAATCTACATTTTGAGCGTCATAAATCAAAGTTTTATCACTGAAATACTCAAGAAATAATTTGAAAAAGTAGGGCTGTGTACTTATGAATATATCCGTTTCAATCTTCAATTGACTGCTTATATCTATGAGATCCGGGATCATTTTGTATTCATTTGAAATTAATATGTCATGCAGTAATCCCCCAGCCTTTTGTTGTTCAGCGCTTAATAGATCGTAATATTCTTTACTCATAGGAACAAGGTACACCGTACAATTATCATTCAGTTCATGTATTTGAAGCCTCTCACCAAAGCCGACAACGCCAATGAGATTGATATTGTAGCTGTTTGATAACCTTTCATAAACATTCAGTATTCGGACACCTCCTCCAAAGGTCTGCGGCATAAAATTATATGGAACATAAACTGATATTGTTGTTCGGCTATTTTCATACCGTTTAACTGAATTTTTTAAATCTTTCTCCTGACTTCTTCCATCCAATATTTTGTCCGCAGTTTCAAGTATTCCGCTTCTATGTGATTGCCATGCGCGAAAAGCCGAAGTTCTGCTAAATATCATGGAAAAATTATGAAACAGTGCATTTTTAAAGGCTGTTTTTTTCTCAATATTCACTGGAAACCGCCTCCAGATGAAACGGGTAATTTTCGATATAAAGCAATTGATTTCTTCAAAAAATGCAACAGGAAAGCGCCTGACCGCTCGCAATGTGCTGGTCGAACGCCAAGAAATGCTTCTTAGTATTTGATATATTTGCTTATCACGGTCAGCGATGAGCTTGTTGAGTTTCACAATCCGGCTATCGCTTTCGGTGACAGTCTTGCCGAGGATTGCGATCTTATCTTCATGGAAAGAGATCTCCTGGTTGAGGCATTCACTCTGCCGCCCATGCTCGACCAGCATTCTCTCTTCCCGGTCCGGCAAACCGCAAAAAGGCGTCACCGACGAATATA
>RPRI01000345.1 GCA_003818505.1 Desulfobacteraceae bacterium
TATGTTCAAAATGAGCAGAAAGACCGCCGTCCCTTGTTACCGCCGTCCAGCCGTCCTCAAGAATATCGACTTCATATCCCTTTTCATTAACCATCGGCTCAATAGCAAGCGTCATGCCGGGTTTTAGTATGGCTCCCATGCCCGGTTTCCCGAAATTTGGAACCTGCGGATCCTCATGAAGACTGCTCCCGATTCCATGGCCGACAAATACACGAACAACCGAATACTCTGCAGCCTCAACATAAGACTGTACGGCATAAGATATATCGGTAAGCCTTCCTTTCGGTACGGCCTTTTCAATTCCTTTATAAAGAGCTTCTCTTGTTATCCGTGTAAGCCTCATCGCGGCTTCGGATATTTTCCCGACAGGCACTGTTATGGCGGCATCACCATAATACCCGTCAAACAGAACCCCGAAATCAAGGCTTATAATATCACCTTCAACAAGCTGCTTTTTTGAAGGCATACCGTGAACCACGACATTATTCACTGAGGTACACAGCGAATACGGATACCCTTTATAACCTTTGAACGCTGGTTTTGCACCTTTTTCCACTGCCAGTTTTTCAGCAAGATCGTTCAAGTATAAAGTATCTACGCCCGGCTTAACTTCACCCTCAAGGCTGCAAAGAATATCAGCGACAATCCTGTTGCTTACCCTTAATTTATCGATTTCTTTAGGTGATTTTAAAACCACCATGTTAGAATCGCCCTTTGACCCTAGCGCCGCTCTTCTTCAGAAAGCCTTCATAATGGCGGGATATCATATGCGACTCTATCTGTGAAATCGTATCTATAGCAACCCCAACCACTATCAGGAGGGCCGTCCCGCCGAAATAAAATGGAACATTAACTTGTGTTATCAGCACCGAGGGAAGGACACAGATACACGAAACATAAATGGCGCCTCCTAAAGTAATGCGCGTAAGCACCCTGTCTATATAATCGGAGGTCCGTTTCCCCGGTCTTATCCCCGGAATATATCCGCCGTGTTTTTTCATGTTTTCAGACACGTCAACCGGATTGAATGTAACAGCCGTATAAAAATAGCAGAAGAAAAAGATCAATCCCACAAAGAGCAGTTCATAAACCACCCCGCCCGGTGTCAGCGCTTTCGCAAAATCCTGCATCCATTCAATCTTTATGAAGCTGGCAATAGTCGCAGGAAACATCATGATGGAAGATGCAAAAATCGGGGGAATAACCCCTGACGTATTTATTTTAAGCGGAAGATGAGTACTCTGGCCACCGTACATTTTCCTGCCTATGATCCTTTTTGCGTATTGAACCGGTATACGCCGCTGCCCTTGCTCGACAAATATTATTACTCCTACAACGCCGACCATAAGAACGAGGAGAATAACAACAAAAAATATATTCATTTCACCCGTTGAAACAAGCTTGAATGTGTTGGCTATGGCATTAGGCATCCGGCATACAATTCCGGCAAATATAATAAGGGATATTCCGTTTCCGATTCCGCGTTCGGTAATTTGCTCCCCAAGCCACATAATAAATGCCGTCCCGGCTGTAAGGGTAATAACTGTCATGAGCCTGAATCCCCAGCCCGGAAATAAAACAACAGGA
>RPRI01000346.1 GCA_003818505.1 Desulfobacteraceae bacterium
CAAGGACTCCGCCGGAAAGAGCTCCGCAGTGGCCGTTACCGGTCAGGCCGACTCCGTCCGCCAGACCAGTAGCAGCCTTAAAAATATCATCATTTTGAACACCCATGGCGTCAAAGATTCCCGACAGGGTGCATTGCGAACACCCACCGCTTTTCATTTCATATTGTTTGGCTTTCTTAAAAGCCGTATCCATAATTTCATTTCTTTCTTTTTTCATAACAACTCCTTACTTTCAATATTTATCAACCTTGCCTTCTCCTGCCCGCTTCTTTTGCTGCAGTGATTGAAACTGACCGCATATCTGTTTTAAAGGCACGAAGGAATTTTATCATGATTCAAATCATATTATGTCATATTAATATGTCAAGCGGCAACCAAATTACAGGTGTGGCTTTCTATTGCGATTCTTTATGCTAACATTATTTTATTGACAATTTAGGGAATTGAGTTTGGGACGTCCATAAGAAAGTAAAAAAGAATTTAAAAATGATAATTATTTACTTACTTATGGACGTCCCGAAAGTGCCCGAAAGTGCCCCGGAAACTACTTCAGAGGAGACCTTATCGCTGGAATACTCTATTCAGGCCTGAACCGCAGCGAAAAAACAGCCATCCTCGTCGATGTCGGAACCAACGCCGAAGTTGTGCTCGGAAATAAAAACTGGCTGGTCGCCTGCGCCGGCGCCGCCGGACCTGCCCTTGAAGGAGGGGTCACAAAGATGGGTATGATGGCAGGCCCCGGAGCAATTGACAGGGTCTCTGTGAATCCGGAAACCGGGCTTTTTTCAATTCATACGATAGAAAATCTTCCTCCGAGAGGCATTTGCGGCTCAGGAGTCATAGACCTTGCGGCGGCCCTTTTTGTATCCGGGATGATAGACATACGCGGAAAATTTGTCCCGGAGGCATGTAAAGGAAGATTAAGGGAGAAGGACGGATTAAAACACTTTGTTCTCGTTCCGGCAGATGCATCTGAACAGGGAAATGATCTTTCAATAAGTCAGGCAGACATTGACAGCCTCATAAGATCCAAGGCCGCAATGTATACCATACTTGAAACCATTTCATCTTATGTTGGAATTTCTCTTTCTGAGCTCTCCACTTTTTATGTCGCAGGCACTTTCGGCTCCCTCATAAACCCCCGCTCGGCTATAACAATAGGAATGATGCCGGATCTCCCCGAGGGAACATACAGGTCAATAGGAAACAGCTCCCTTGAGGGAGCCTCAATGATTCTTAAAGACTGCAGATTGATGGACGAGATCGATGCCATAAGAAACAGCATCACTTATATAGAACTTAATGTAAACCAGGATTTCATGAACCGGTTCTCAGCAGCCAGGTTCATACCCCATACCAATCTTTTGCTCTTTCCGTCGGTCGATTCCGTTGCTCTCGTATAAAATTCCGATTTCCCTTTTTTTGTCATTCCCGCGAAAGCTCGAATCCAGGACGGCGGAGCATTATCTGCCGGAAAACCTGCCAGGATTTTCCGGTCGGATTGAATGTGCCTGG
>RPRI01000347.1 GCA_003818505.1 Desulfobacteraceae bacterium
TATCAGATCAGGGCCTGTCCCGTCAGGCCATGTAAGCGCCTGCTCGGTACACCACCAGAATTCCTCAAGAGTTTCACCTTTCCAGGCAAAGACCGCCGCAGAACCTTTCTTTGCGATTGCTGCTGCGGCATGATCCTGAGTGGAAAATATATTGCAAGTCGCCCAACGGATATCGGCGCCAAGAGCTTTTAACGTGTCGATAAGCATGGCGGTCTGAATGGTCATATGAAGACTTCCCATGACCTTTAATCCTTTAAGCGGTTTTTTAGCGCCGTATTTTTCACGGGTTGTCATTAGTCCCGGCATTTCTCTTTCGGACAATTCCATCTCCCTGATTCCGAGATCTGCGAGTGAAATGTCGGCTACTTTATAAGGAAGCGAGAGATCAAGCTCCATGAAATCTCCCGATTTTTTCTTTTTAACTGAATACAGCATTTTATACTCCTGTTTTATAAGCCGGCTTTTTCCCGTAAAATGTCGGCCTTATTTGTTTTTTCCCATGAAAATTCCGGCTCGTTCCTCCCAAAATGTCCGTATGCCGCGGTTTTCTTATAGATAGGCCTCAGCAGGTCAAGGTATTCAATGATTGCGGCAGGTCTTAAGTCAAAAACCTCTGTTATAATTTCGGTTACCCGCTTTCTCGGAACAAGGCCCGTACCTTTGAAGTCTATCATTATCGATACCGGTTTTGCCACTCCGATAACGTAGGCAATCTGTATTTCGCATCTTTTTGCTATGCCGGAGGCCACGATATTCTTTGCTATGTGCCTTCCCATGTAGGAAGCGCTTCTGTCCACCTTGGAAGGGTCTTTGCCTGAAAAGCATCCGCCGCCGTGGCTCCCCTGTCCGCCGTAAGTATCAACTATGATTTTACGGCCTGTAAGACCGCAGTCGGCCATAGGGCCTCCCATAACGAACCTGCCGGTGGCGTTTATATAGAATCTCGTGTCGCCATCTATCATGTTTTTTGGAATTACTTTTTTGACGACCTCTTCGATGATGGCTTCCCTGAGGTCGTCGTAAGAAACATCCGGTTTATGCTGTGCGGCAATGACGATTGCATCGACCCTTTTGGGAGTTCCGTTGTCATATTCAATTGTTACCTGAGTTTTCCCGTCAGGCCTTAAGAAATCAAGGGCTCCGTTTTTTCTCACAATTGAGAGACGCTGGCAAAGTTTATGGGCATACATGATAGGCATCGGCATCAGTTCCGGCGTTTCGTCGGAGGCATATCCGAACATGAGGCCCTGGTCGCCGGCGCCCTGCTCCTTGAAGAGGCCTTCGCCGATGTTGACGCCCTGTGCTATATCCGGAGACTGATGGTCAATGCTTGTAATGACAGAGCAGGTTTTCCAGTCAAATCCCATCTGGGATGAAGAGTAACCGATTTCACGTATTGTATCGCGCACTATTTGGGGCATATCCACATAACATTCGGTGGTTATTTCCCCGGCAATAAATGCCAGGCCGGTTGTAACAAGAGTTTCACAGGCTACCCTGCAATTTCTGTCTTTTTCCATTATTGCGTCGAGTATGGAATCGGATATGGCGTCTGCCACTTTGTCGGGGTGTCCTTCGGTTACCGATTCGGATGTAAAAAAGAATTGTTCATTGCTCATCAATAGCCTCCTTTTCCCATAACGGCCTTGATTATCACAGCATTTTTTTTATTTGCGCTGATGCCGCTATAATTTTAATATCATATTATCTATAAGTCTTGTTGTGCCAACCTTGACGGCAAGGGCCATCAGTGCGGGCTTTTCAATCATTTTAATGTCTTCAAGTGTTTCCGGGTCACA
>RPRI01000348.1 GCA_003818505.1 Desulfobacteraceae bacterium
ACTCCGGTTTACGAGACCAGGCCTGAAATTACCCCAACTTTTTTCAACATCGGCAGCCGGATAGTTTCAGCCGACGGCGGGGCTAGGGCGGCGGTGTTTACTTTTGAAACCATGGACACGATTCGGCTGGTCGGTCCGGAATATAACGGAAGCGCGCCTATCACCTGCGAAACGAAGATTGCTGAAGGTGATTTGCTGCGCAGTGTCGCCGGCTGGACGATCGGTTACCCGCTTTTTAACAGCCTGGTATGTCTTTATGCCTTTTACGTGCGCAGGCCGCCGGTCTGGTTTCGAATGATCCGGCTGCCGGGATTTGAGCAGGTTCAAAAAACTGACGGCAACGTAGAGGCTCGGCCTTGCGATCAAAGCCGGATTCTCAGCGCGAGCCTGGTGTTTGCCGATGATACGATCAAGCAATACGCTCACTTGATGCCTGATCCCGAAGAAGGGGAAGAAATTCTGTTTGATTCCAGGCTTGACCCAAAAACTCTGAAAAACGGTGAGGCGCCAGATCCGCACATCAACCCATTGTGGCGGCATCTGGCCGAAGCCGATATCAGTTCCGAAATGGTATCCATCTGTGGGTGCAGCGATCATCATTTGAACTCTTTTGAGGCGGAGCATGCCAGTTGTTGCCCTCTTTCGCCCCAAGCTGATCCTAAAAAAGCGATTCCCACATGGAACGGGTAGCTATTCCTGTATTTAACACCCGCGTGGCACCGGTGCTGGACATCAGCAACCGGTTGATAGTCGTGGATTTCGAAGATGGGCAGGAGGTGGATCGCAGGGAGTTGTCCCTCGAAAAAATGTCATTGCTTGAGCGGATCGAAGCTCTTTCCCGGCTCGAGGTCCATTGTGTTATCTGCGCGGCAATAAGCGAAACTATGTCCCGGCTCATGGAAAACAAGAAGATCGGATTGATCAGGGGAGTTGTCGGTGAGCTGGATAAGATTATTCATGCCTATCTTTGCAACCGGCTGGACGATTCGTGCTTTGCCATGCCCGGTATGCTCAAACCTGTGGCAAAAAAAATCCGTTAAACAATATCATTCTTACGGCATCGAGATGGGCTGTCAGGATGGGGTAAAGAGTCCTGCCTTGAACTGAGCCACCATATTGCGTATTTGCCCTATGGATTGGACGATTACTTCGCATCGGGCCCGCCCTTTAATCAAAAAAAATTCCTCGAAGCTCTGCTTTGGGATAAGAATCCAAAATTCAGAATCCAGAAGAGGGATTATAATGTCTTCAAAAAAAATTCTGACTTCTGACTACTGTATTCTGTATTCCAGATACCTCGCAGCTCTGCTGCGGGGTAGTTCATTCATATGTTATGTAAAGCTCCCGATTATAGAAAACCGCCGGGGTATAGGAGGGATGAGCTAGTACCCTGGCGGTTTCGTAACAAGCGGCCGATCCGGTCCGGATCAGCTTCGCCTGTTATCAGCCTCGGTGGTTTTGTTCCGCCGGCATATCCGGGCCGGCTTCCGGGTCAGCCTATGTGGATGACTCTTTGAACGAGTTCCCGGCATTTGAAACCGATCCTGTGCCAACTGGCCATCAAAATAAGCCTCTGTAACTAAATTAATATTGCCGCAGACAAAACCGTTCACCTCTATCCCTGCACCGATTAGAAACCGTTCCAGCGCATGGGAGATAGCCCCGCAGATAAGCACGCCCACCCCAAGATTAGCAACTTCCCGGGCCCGCTG
>RPRI01000349.1 GCA_003818505.1 Desulfobacteraceae bacterium
AGCGAAATGTAAACGATTTTTTCTATAAGGTTCACCCGGTTTTACAACCTGTTTTGCAAAAGGATCTGGAGAGAAAACAGTCCATGACATTGCCAGACTTATACAAGGAAGCATATGACATCTATGACAATTTTCTAACTAGACGGGATGATAGCGGCCGGTTAATGTCAACCGGCGATCTTCGCCCTAAGATGACCCTGGAAGCGATTTACCACCTTGCCAAGGGGTTGAATTTTACGGATGATGCGTGTGACACTATCCGCGATGCGGCGAAAAAACTTATAGATTTGGACCGCCAGGCCATTCAACAGATGCAGGACGACCCTGCTATCAATCCTGATATGCTGAAGATGTTATGGCAAAACGATTTTGCCTTGCATCTCTTGCTAAAGGGTCCAGAGAATAAATGCCTTGATCTTTTTAATGCTCTGGACAAATTGTTCAATGAGCAGGACTGAATTGGGTCTATTTTGGACACAGGCAGGAGGCTAACATGGTAGAAATTATTGGGCGAGAAGAACAGCTCGAAAAGTTTAAGCGCTGGATAAATCAAGAAAAATGTTCCTATTTGGTTTCCATCAATGGGCGGGGCGGGGCAGGGAAAACATACTTGCTGCGAAAGATCCATGAACTCTATTCAAAAAGAAACGATCTATTGTGTTTGGACATTATAGACTTTTCGCAGAGTAAAACCCGCACCAAGCAATGGCTAATGGACAGTATTGCTTCCAATGCAAATGAGTCGTCAAGTATGCCAATGGCGTTTGAAACCTACCGGAATAAATCCACGGAGTTCGACGATAGGAAGCCGCAAGAGGATGCCGCATACTTAAGCATGGAAGAACTGGAGAAAAGCTTTAAAGAGGATTTCCAGGAGGTGGAAAAAACCAGGCGGTGTATATTCCTGTTCGATACTTTCGAATTGATTCAAGATTCGATGCTTTCCGATTTTATTATTGAGCTGGCCCAGCAATCTGAAAACAGTTTATTCTTCCTGGCAGGCCGCCGCAATGCTGAGATGGACGGCCAGCTGAAAAAACTGCTGGGTAATCATTACCAATTTATCAAGTTGGAAGGCTTTGACGAGAAAGATGCAATCCAGTATATCCGCAAAAACCACGCCGGCAAAAAGTTAAGCGAACAGGAGCAAAAGGCTCTCTACCTCCTGGCCGATAATGGATTGCCCATTAAGTTGGCTCTTGCTCTGGATTGGCTGTCGCGCGGCTTGATGATGCACACTCTGGCAGATTATTCTGCGAATCTGAAGGATATGAGTGAGGCCGAAAAACAAAATATAAGGCTGGCTTTCGAGCAGGAGTTGGTCACACTTATCAGCGAACTGGGCACAAAAGTAGATCAGGCTATTTACTTAATGGCCCATGTCAACCGGCGATTTAATCGAGAACTGCTCAATTTATTAATTCCTGACGCTAATATAGAAACCTTAGTAGATGCTATCAAGCAACTCTCCTTTGTCAAATGCATTGAAGATAATTACTTTGTGCTTCATGATGAATTGCAACGGATGATTGTTCGGCACGTTTGGGAAAGGAACGATCAGAGCCATGAAGCCCGGAGGGAGATCAGCCAGAAGGTTATCGAATACTACACCCAACAAATCAATCAGCTGG
>RPRI01000350.1 GCA_003818505.1 Desulfobacteraceae bacterium
CTGCCATATCGGGTCGGCGCCAGAGGCAAATCCCACCAGCGCGGTATCCCAGGCAGGTTCTCTTTCTTTTGTTTTCATGGTGTTGAGGGGTGAGCTGGCGATGAAATTCTGAATCAATTCCTTGATCCACTCCCCGGAAATATTGTCGTATTTTTCCATTGTAAAACTCCTATTTCAAGTAACAAACGACCTACTGTGGAAAATGCCCGACTTCAGCTTGTATGGTTTCCAGAAAAATCCGATTTTGTTTCCTTGACGGTTCGCTGATAAATCCTCTCAGGATGGAGAAGTTATCTTCCCGGCAACAGTGCTTTTTTTGTGCATCGTCCAACCGTCCAACACCGTTTCTATAACTTGCCGGCCAGCCACCGCTTTTTGCTTACTGTAGGTATTGATAATATATTCGGACCGCCCAATACTCAAGAATGGGATAACAGATACTTGAGAAGACCTCAATTTGTAGCCGATCAAATCGATTAGAGGCCTTTTCCGATAACAGGCCATTTCACTCCTCGAATACTATAGCTGTGGGCTTTGTTTTGCTGATACTACCATTCCCAATGCTTTTTTTACGGCAAGCCCGATTTTTTCAATGGATACCGGCTTGCGCAAAAACTGTACTGTACCGAGTCTCTTTGCTTCAAGTACTTCTTCTGTTTGAGCAAATCCGCTGACGATGATCGCCTTCTGCTCAGGACGGATCACAAGTGCCCGTGAGTACGTTTCACGTCCATTTATTCCGGGGTCCATGATCATATCCAGAGCAGCAGATCCACCGGATTTTCTTTCAGGAATTCAACGGCTTCCTCTCCACTGGAAACGGCTGTTGTTCTATAACCCAGCTTATTCAGAATAGCACAGGATATTGTCCGCTGACTGGCCACATCATCGACAACCAGGATGGTTTCTCCGTTTCCCTTTAACTCATCAATGAATATGGGAAGATTCTCCTTGGCAAGTTCATCTCTTGTAATGGGGAAATATAACTCAAATGTGGTGCCGTTCATGCCAGTGGTCACATCGATGTAGCCTTTGTGATCCTGTACGACATTCCATACCACGGCCAATCCGAGGCCGGTACCGCTTCGCCCCATGACCTTTTTTGAGTAAAATGGCTCAAATATCCGTTCGAGGTCATCTCCGGATATCCCGGGGCCGTCGTCTGACACAGACAGGACAGCATATTCACCTATGGCAACATCCTCATATCCTTTTATCGGCTTTTCCACATAACAATTCATTGTCGCCAGAGTCACCGTGCCCTTGCCCGGTATCGCTTCCACAGCATTGGACACTAGATTCATCAAAACTTTCCGAATATGAATCTGAGATCCAGTTACGTTCAGCAGGTCCATTTCAAGGCTGGTCCTTACAACTGCGTCGGGATGAAACTGCGATAGGGTCTTGAACTCCGGCGATTTCAGATAATCACGGATCAGGTCATTCAGGTTCGTGGGAGTTTTTATGGTCGCAACACCTCTTGCCACAGTGAGCAAATCCTGTACGATGGCTACCGCCCGGTATCCTGAATCCTTCATTGTTTCAATTGGTTTTCTTAAGATGCTGTCATCAGGTAGATCCATCAGAATTAATTCCGGGTAACTTACAATCCCGGACAGAACATTATTCAAGTCGTGGGCTACACCACCGGCCAGTAGGCCAAGAGATTCCATTTTCTTTGACCGCTGCAGCTTTTCTTCACTCTCACGAAGCGCCTCCTCTGCCCGTTTGCGCTCGGTGATATCACGGATACTCTCAATTGCACCAATGATATTTCCGGACTGATCGTGAAGGGGTGAAGCCTTGAGAAACACCCATGCACCTTTATTGTTGTAAAGGGCATTGCAGAAAACTTCCGCTACGAGTGAATCGCCTTCACGGATAAGGTAAGGATACCTGGCCATAATATCCTTATTGTCCATAAAGATTAGGTCCATCAACTGCGGTCGAGCCTCGCCATAGAACGGGATTGTGTAGGCGTAGTCACCTTTGCCGATCATCTCTGCGGCCGAAACTCCTGTCATTTTCTCAATTTCTCTGTTCCAGATGATAATGCGCTTTTCCTTATCAATGGCCAGGGTGGCATCCGGCAGAAAATCGATGATATCCGACAGTCTCCTCCGGTTCTCAAACAGCTCAATCTCGGCCAGCTTTCGGTCCGTGATGTCACGAATGATGGAGATGATATGCGGGACGCCTTTCAGAGAAATCACTCTGGCAGACATCAATGCGGTAATCATGCTGCCATCTTTCTTTTGGAATTGAGCTTCGAGGTTCTCGTAAAAACCCTTTTCCAGAAGCCCCTGGGCAATTTCCTGCCGATCGGCAAGATAATGCCAGATGTTTATTTCCAAAGATGTCCTTCCGATAACCTCTTGACGGGTATAGCCGGATACCCTGGAAAACGCTTCGTTGACATCCACGAACAGACCGTCTTCCATGCAAGTGAAGCTCACAGCATCCGGGTTGAAGTTAAAGGTGAGGCGGAATCTTTCTTCGCTTTCTCGCAGCGCATCCTCAGCCTGCTTGCGCTCGGTGATGTCAGTATCGCTTCCACGATAGCCCTGAAAAGATCCATCAGCGTTCAGGAGCGGGATTCCGTTGGTTGAGACCCATATATAACGGCCATCTTTGGTTCGCACGAAGTGTTCTAAATTTTGGAACGGTTTCTTCTGATCTAAATACTTAAAGGCCAGGGTCTTGAAAGACTCACGACTCTCTACAGGATGAAGATCGTAGAAATGCATCCGACCAATGATTTCGTCGGGGTGGTATCCAAAAACGGAATCGGCTACATGACTTATGTGAGTGTAGAAACCGTGGACGTCAACTTCCCAGGTGATAGTTCGGCTTTGATCAGCCAACTGGTTGAGCCGTTGCTCGCTATTTCGCAGTGCATCTTCCACTTGCTTGCGTTCTTCTATCTCCCCTTGGAGTTGCACGGTTCGCTCTTGCACCCGCCGCTCCAATGTTGATGAATACAGTTCAATTTGTTGTTGAGCTTGATTGGCTTTTTCATTTGCTTTGTACAACTCGTTCACCACTATTTCATTCTCATCCAGTTGTACCCGTAAATCATTGTTCATGAACACCAGTGTACGTCGCATGGTTATCGCAATAGGAACTGCAAAAAGTAGCAACAAAAAGGCCGCTGCTACCACCCAGGGAACCTGTTTCCATAGTGATTTATCAATTTCACTGATATCAATATCTGCACCGACCACATATGGCTTACCGGCGGGGGACTGTTGTGGCAACAGAACGGTTCTAAATGACCCCCAGCGGTCGGACGCGGTGACAAAAATAGGCTCAGATGAGTTGATTGCGTCAAAATATGTCTGATGGCCTTCAGGATAAACGGTCCAGTAACGACTGATCTTTCCCTTAGTAACATCGTCATCAGTATAGCTTGAAGCGGTGAAATAAATTTGTCCTTTATCCATCACATAGGTGTAAAGGTAAGCAAAGCCCCCTGTGTTCGCATGGGTCGAAAAATTATCAAGATTGTGCTGGTCTTCTTCCGGACCGATACTGTTCTGGTTAAGGGCACGGTCGTGGAAATCCCTGGGCAGCAATCCAGGGAGTGCCTCTGCAGCAACCAGTAACCGATTGTCAAACTCATTCAGGTTTTCGTGGCGCAAAAAGATCAACCAAGAACCCGTTACAAAAATAACACCCAGCAAATAAATTATCACTGCAATAAATAGGGCTTTTCTACCCTTATATTTCATTTCTTTCATTTCCAACGCCTTTGATTCGTGTTTCTGATCGCAACAATAATTGATTCCTCTTACTTTTTATGTCTGATCGAAAACGCAAAAACCTTTCATATCAGTATATGAATTTAAATGTAGCGGTATAAAACTCAATGATCCTTGCATGATCATGCATCAGATCTTTAATTAAAACAATTCTCAGAGGGGATTGCATTGGTATCCTTGAGAAATAAGTACAGTAAATACTTCACTTTCGGATAACAAAGCATGAGCCGAGCCTTTTGGCCCACCCAGTACTTTTCTGACCATTGCGGCAATAACCCCTGTTTCATTGAGCTTAGAATGCTTAAGTTTCCCACGGTTCTTGTCTGAAAGCCAGTCAAATCTGTATGCACACGCCTTTTTTGTGATAGTTGTAGAACCCGCATGACGAGGCTTTGCGCGGAATCGTGTGCTTCAGAATCAGCAAGGGCAGCAGAGCCGTACTATCGGGCTATCCTATGCGCGGTTTCCAGCGGGTTATTTCATTAAATAATTCAGAAAAATCTGCCAGGATATCACACCGACAAACACAGCCGCGAAGATGGGTATGAGTATTTTCACCTTAAGGCGTAGAGGGTGAAAATAAACATTGTGAAATACGAGCATGA
>RPRI01000351.1 GCA_003818505.1 Desulfobacteraceae bacterium
GTTTCACAACACCGAGCCATCACACCAAACCGAAAGGAGTACCCGATGAAAAAGATCATTACCCTGATGTCCGTTGCAATTTTTGCTACCGCTCTCTTTGCCTTTGCCGCCGGTGATGCCAAGCCTGAACAGCGTCCTGCACAGAAGCTGATGCAGGCCCGGGCAGCCTGGCTGACCGCAATGAACGAAAACCTTGGCGCCAACAAGTTTGAGGCCATTACCAAGGATGCCGACGAGTTGGCTGCCCAGACAAAGAAAGTCAGCGAAAACATTCCCAATCCCCTCGGCAAAGAGCTGACCCTGGCCATTTCATCACTTGCAAATGACGTCTCCGTTGCCGCTGCTAAAAAGAACGGCGAAACCGTCAAGGTCAAGCTGGGAGAGATCAAGGGAAAGTGCGGCGAATGCCACGCCAAGATCCGCGACAAGAAATAGTATGATGAGCTGTTATCAGAAACGACAGGCGGCCGGAATTGCCGCCGGCCGCCTGTCGTATGCCTTCTTACCTTTTGCTCCGGCAGATGACCAGCATAGAATGAGTTAAATGCAAACCTCGAAGAAAAGGCATGACTTCAAGTTGTAATGTTTGAAATATTTTGGCACTGCCAAGAAACCGGACGGTAAAATGAAAAAACAAACATCTACTTAAGTATCGGAACAAACCGGACTGCTCGTTTCATTATGTTGAAAATACAAAGCGGCGGATGCCTGCGAAGTTTGATGCCAGATGGACCTTAATTGTTGGAGGAATTGCAGCATAAATAGCCAGAAATCGGAGTTATTGGAAGTCAGGCTATTCAGGGGATACTATACTGGTTAATGGATCGGCGTAGAGGGAAAAGGAAAGTCTTTTATACTCGGATAAAAACCGGTAAGAACAAATAAATATTTGCCTTTTTATAAATAAATTTGTAAGTTTGGCACGTTATCTATACTCATAACAATAAAGGAGCAGAATGAAGAGGGTTTTTCTTACATTCACCGTCTTGCTGGTCGCTTTCTTTATATATACAGGTGGCTTTCAGACCCTTAACAGATCCAAACTGGATATACCCTCCCCTGTTCCCGAAAAGAGCGGTAAAATTTTCAGGGAGATAACAGGTGTCATAAAACCCGGGGAGACCCTCTACGATATTTTCAAAAGGTACGGACTCGATTTAAGGGACCTGTTTCTCATGAGGAATGCATCCGCCAGCATTCACATGTTAAGGGATATATCTGCGGACCGCCGTTACAAACTCATGATAGATGAGGATAACAATGTCCATTTTTTCAAATACAGCATCAATGACGATATTTTCCTGAATATCATGCGGAATGAAAATGGCTTCAAAGCGGAAAAGATTGAAGTTGAATATGAAAAAAGAATTGGTCAGATAGGAGGTATTTTAAAGGACAGCCTTATAGCATCAATAGGCGAAGGCCCGGAAAGGACTTTACTTGCACTAAACATATCTGATATATTTGCATGGGACATTGACTTTACGACAGACTTGAAAAACGGCGATACATTCAAGGTAGTAGTCGAGGAACTCTACAAGGACAACGAGTTCAAGAAATACGGAACCATAGTGGCTGTCGAATTTGTCAACAACGGCAAAGAATACAGGGCATACAGATTTGAGCATAACGGGAAGGCCGGTTATTACGACGATGAGGGGAATACATTAAAGAGGGCGTTCTTAAAGGCCCCCCTCAGCTTCAGAAGAATCAGTTCCAGATTTTCAAAGAACCGGTTACACCCTATACTCAAGAGATATAGACCACATCATGGGATTGACTACTCCGCACCTCAAGGCACGCCTGTATCGGCCGTAGGAGATGGCACGGTAACCTTTTCAGGCTATCAGGGAGGGTACGGAAAACTTGTAGTGATAAGGCACCACAACGGATACAAGACTTGCTATGGTCATCTTTCAAGGATCGGCAAGGGTATTACCTCTGGTGTTAAAATTGATCAGGGTGAAGTTATAGGATATGTCGGTTCCACCGGGCTTGCGACAGGCCCGCACCTTCATTACGAGATGCGTGTAAAAAATAAACCGGTAAATCCCCTGAGGATCAAAATCCCCAGCGGTGAGCCTCTGCCTGAAGTTGCGTTGGCGGAATTTGGCTCCTTTCGCGAACAACTGTCGAAAAAACTCGCATCCATAACACCTGAATCTATTCTGGCCACTGGGAATAATCGCAAAGATTCGGCAGATGACGCCTGATGACATGAAGCAATAACTGATTACGATACTACACCAGCATGCCTTTTCTTGCTGGCTCCAGCGCTTCTCTTCTGACCTTATCTTCTTCCTGAAATCAGTAAAACAGTTCCCTTAAGAAAGTACTTCATACCGACTCGTAACCATAGATGTTATTTCACAGGTAATTTAATATATACGGTCGACTTTGTAAGGTTCCAGTATGTAAAGTGCTTGGAAAGCCAGCTTGCGGCTTTTTCTTCGGCTAACGGTTTGTAGCAGAGGGTCTAAATACTGACACATATTATTGTCTCCATATTTATTTATGGAACAAAAATCAGATACAGAATTCTTCCATGAACTCTCTCGTGATCTTGGCAAGGCGCTTATCAAGAATTTCATAAACCTTATTTGCAATCGGATCAGGGACACCGCCATAAAATGCCTGGGCTATGCCGCCGGTAATACAGGCAAGCGTATCCGTATCTCCGCCAAGAGATACCGCCGTTCTGATGGCATCCTCGAAACCGGTCGAATCGATGAACGCGCGGATTGCCTGCGGGACTGTTTCCTGAGATGATTCATTGAACTTATAGGACGGGCGAATCTCGTCGAACGTGCCTGCCAAGGTCATATCCAAACACTTTTTTCGATAAATTCCTTTATTTCGTCTTTAGAGCTTCCCTTTCGGGCAAGAAAGATTGCTGCGGCAGTCGCCTGACCTCCTTTTATCCCTTCGGGATGATTGTGCGTGATTTCGGTGAATTCTTTTGCCTTCTGAAGGACTGTGCCAAGATCGTCGTATGCATAACCGACGGGACTGATGCGCATGGCCGCGCCATTTCCCCAGCTGTTATATGGTTCCGAGTTCTTGCTCTTTGCCCAGCGATGGAAACTGCCGCCGTAACCGC
>RPRI01000352.1 GCA_003818505.1 Desulfobacteraceae bacterium
GATAGTCCTGAACGGATGCATTCGAGAAGCCTGTGTCGCCCCAGTCCGAATAATACCCCTTTTTCGTTTTCCAGCCACAGATGCAATCTCATGATCGGCTGATCCAATGGGGGCAGGTCCATAGTATTGTCCGGTAATGGAGTTTTCGGTATAGTAGCGGTATTACGAGCCATGTTGGCGCTGACAACTCCAAGCGACCCGCCTTCCAAACAATTATTATTGATAAGGCGTTGTTTTTTCACGGTGGGAGTATATGAAGATGAATTTTGTGTGTCAAGAGGATTATGGTCATAATTATTGATCGGAGCAGGCCTTTCGTTCACAGCCAACGCATCTTTATCATCAAGCGATAGATCCTTTCAAAGGTTTTCCCGTAAGGCGGGAACAAGAATGCACTGGCCGGTATAGGAGCCTGTTTGAAAACCGGGCGCAGCTTTGAAAATTCGACGAAGCCCTCGTATCCGTGGTAATGCCCCATACCGCTGTTGCCTATTCCGCCAAAGGGCAGATCGTGCTGGGCCACATGCATGGCGCAGTCGTTGATGCAGACGCCGCCTGACATGGTATTGAAGACCACCTTCTCCTGGATGGCCCGGTCATTGGTGAACAGGTAAAGGGCCAGAGGCCTTTGGCGGCCTTTGATATATGCAATGGCCTGGTTCAGATCCTGATACGTTTTTACGGGGAGCAGAGGGCCGAAGATCTCTTTCTGCATCAGCGCCATGTCATCGGTAACGTCCAGAACCAGGGTGGGTGGGATTTTTCTGAGGCCTTCGTCCGGTTCAGCGCCGGGAAGCAGGTTGATGACTTTGGCCCCCTTGGCGCGAGCATCCTGCAGGCAGTCCATGAGCCGGGCAAAGGCGCTGGCGTCGATAATGGAGGTATAGTCGTCGGTATCGAGCCGCGGATAACGGGTTTGAATCAGCTTTCGGGCCTTTTCGACAAATGCCTCAACCCTGTTCTCGGGCAGGAAGAGGTAGTCAGGCGCTACGCAGGTCTGTCCGGCGTTCATGTATTTGAGATACAGGAGGCGGTCAGCCGCCTTATCGATATCGAAGTCAGAGGCCACGATCGCCGGCGACTTTCCGCCCAGCTCCAGGGTGACCGGAGTGAGATTGTCAGCAGCGGTTTTCATTATCATTTTCCCTGACCGGGGAGACCCGGTAAAGATCAGATGGTCAAAGGGGAGTGATGTAAATTCAGAGGCCGGCACGCCCGGCAGAAAAGCTACCAGCTCATCGGGCAGCACCAGGGAGGTCAATCGGTGGAGAAGATGGCACAACCCTTGGGAATGGGTTGCCATTTTGATCATACACCGGTTGCCGGCCGCCAGGGCGCTGGTCAGGGGACTGACGGCCAGCTGCATGGGATAATTCCAGGGGGAAATGATCCCCACCACGCCCTTGGGCTGGGGAATTACACTGTTTTTGGCCCCCATGAACCAGAATGAGACATGCCTATGCTGTGGCCTCATCCACTTTTTCAGGCGGCGGCGTGCATTGGCCAGACCCGATACCGTGGGAAAGATCTCAAGCAATTTGGTTTCATGAAGGCTACGGTTGCCGAAATCCCGGCAGATGGCCTCCGCGATTTCCTTCTGGTTGTCCACGAGGAGCGTTTCTATGGCCATCAGTGCTTGACACCTCTCAGCCAGGGTAAGGTAAGGATTTTTTAAATATGCCGCCCGCTGCCGGTTGAAAATCTCACGGGCAGAACCGGCCTGGATCAAGGGGACTGCTGCAGCTGCTTGGCTCATTTTCGCACCTCCGAATTTTTTTATCCGGAATAATTGATTTACAATAACCTGATGCAGCGGCGCAGTCTCTTCTTGTCTGCTGATTCAGATCGTTGCTTTTTTACAATTTTTTTCGCTGTCATCGCATGCAATAAGCTGTGAAACATGTATATTTGCAGGACTGCTTTATATCTTTTCGGGTGAATCAATCTGAGCGATTTTGCCTTATTCGCCTATATTGTATATTTCAGGATAATATAAAAAGCTTAAACATTTTCGTTATGTCATAAAATATATAACGCAAAGGATACCGTCAAGTTTTTTATGTAAAGCTTTTATCAGTAGATTTTTGAAAGAAAAGCAGATCCTTGTGCCGCTTGTGTTGCAGGCGGGTATTTGGAAATCATTTGTTTGCAGTTGCCTTAAAGAAGGTATAACAGAACACTCCATCCGGCTCAGTAGTTCGATATAAATCTCTGATCCCTTGGTCAAAAAAGTTTTGTTCAATTATTCCTGTCTTGATAGCCGATTCACGGACACCTTCTATCATAGCCGTGAATGTCTTTTTTGTAAACCCTTCGACCAGTTCAGGTTTTCCGGAATCGACGTAAACCATTCGG
Organism: Desulfobacteraceae bacterium; assembly: GCA_003818505.1. Classification (GTDB taxonomy): domain Bacteria; phylum Desulfobacterota; class Desulfobacteria; order Desulfobacterales; family RPRI01; genus RPRI01. The sequence goes on from RPRI01000352.1 coordinate 2,356, forward strand.
GGGGATACATGAATTGATCTGTAGCCCGCTTTACTCAGCAGCGGATAAAGTTCTCTCCCTATCATGGCGTTTCCGCCTGCCTGCCGCTGGAGTTCAACCTGACACTGAATCGACATGCGTGCCGCCTCACTGTCAGGATGAAAATAGGCCGATCCATGGTCTCCTTCTATAACCGTAATTGTGCCATCTTGCGTCAAATAGTTTTTTAGTATTTGCAGCGCCTCGACAGGACGTGAGAGATGT
>RPRI01000001.1 GCA_003818505.1 Desulfobacteraceae bacterium
ATAAGCGCTTGCAAGGCACCCCCCGCACACAGGTCGCAGAATACACAATCGACATTCGGCACATCCAGAGCGATAACGTTGTGCAATTTCTGAATCATATATCTCTGCAATCCTCTGGTGCAATATATTCCCTATAGGAGAGGGTAATTTTCTGCAGGCATGCACTTCCCCGTCAGAAAGAACAGCGACAAAATTGAACGCGGCCCCGCAACCGAAGCCGGTACAACCACCAAAGGGTGCCAATTCTTTCTGATACCTAAGTACGTTGATGAGATTATCCTTCAAGCCCAAAACAGGGTTATTTTCGCATGCTTCAACATATGTTTCCAGAAAAGAGATGTAGTCCTCCCTCGGAGGAAGTTCAAGGCTTGCCCCTTGACCCACCTTCGACAGACGATTGAAGTAAAAGACATCCGCCTTTCCACGTAGCAATTCGGCGAGAGGTAGAACCTGGTGGATATTTTCTTTTGTCAGGGTAAGCATAACCATGGAATAGACCCCGAGTTCACGAAGTAATTCGAGAAAGCCCATGGTTCTTTCGAAGTGACCATTTCCCCGGATGAAATTATTGTATGCAGATAAACCCTCCAGACTCACCTGAAAATAATCAGGTTGCTGGATGGCGAGCAATGTCTTAATCTGTTCACGGGTCGTCGGATTTCCCAAAACAAAAAGGGTAAAACCACGATCAGCGGCAGCTTGATATATGGATAAAAAATCCGGATGCAGAAGGGGGTTTCCACCGGTAAATGATATTTGACCATTTACATGGCGCTCGTGGCAAAAGATATCGAGATCATCGATGATCTTCAGGGCCTGCTTAAGTGTCAGCGTGGATCGATCACTCCGATCATAGCAATGCTTACAGTGGAGGTCGCAGACCTGGGTAATATGCCACTGAAGGGTAAATGACGGCGAGACGAGGAAATTCTTTTTTGCGAAAGGAGATGTCTTAATGATATCGAAATTGCGCCGGATAAGCGATGGTGGTGCAATGATGATTCCTTTTTCGATGGCACGATCCACTAAAGCGTCAACCACGAAGGTCGGTAATGCGCCTGTCTGTGCCACTTCCTTCCTGTCGATGTTCTCGGAGATCATCTTAAGAATGAGCAGATCCTCCGGGGAGGCGGCCTTGGTTTGAACCTCGCCATCTTCAGGGTGTTTCCATATCAGGATATATTCGTTACCTGGTTCAGGTTTCTGTGCAGATGGAAAACCCATATCATTAGCAAGATTCTTCCATTGAAATTCATGCAAAAGAAGGGTGGGGTTGATAGTTACATCTTCCTGATCATCCGGTATGGTGATACTTCTTTCTTTCGCTTGTGAGACGCTCCATTCAAGGCGGGCGAGTTCAGGCAGAAATTCAGGAATGTGCGCATGGTGTTTATAAGCCACGATGACTTTCGGAAATATTTCGGGCTTGCGATCCAGATCGTGGCCGGAAATGATCTGTTGCCACATATCGGTACCAAGAAGCATGCGACATCGAGGATAAATAACTTCGAGATCAATCTTTGTGGGGCTCATCGGCGTATGTTATAATAAGCAAGGGATGGTGGCGCTCCAATCATGCTCGGTTTTCAGTTGATATTTCTGTAACGTTTTTAGGGAATGATTGCTGCTGAATTTCAAAAGACAATAATCGAAAATGGTTGTTTTTGATAGTGCAAACTGCACTATTTCTTCATTCCGCCTCAGCCACTGCCCGGCTTTGCCGGTTGTTCTTTCTGGATGCCACCTGCATCCGGTTTCGCTCCGCTTCAAGCGCTGGCTTTTGTCGCACAACCAGACATCATAAGAGCCGAACCGGAAATGAGGGTGGCAATGCATAGCCCTGAAAGATACTTTTTCAGTTCATCATTGTCCATGTTAACCTCCATAAACGCCAATCCATCCCTTGTCC
>RPRI01000002.1 GCA_003818505.1 Desulfobacteraceae bacterium
AGGTTACCGTGCCATCTCCTACGGCCGATACAGGCGTGCCTTGAGGTGCGGAGTAGTCAATCCCATGATGTGGTCTATATCTCTTGAGTATAGGGTGTAACCGGTTCTTTGAAAATCTGGAACTGATTCTTCTGAAGCTGAGGGGGGCTTTTAAGAACGGCCTCTTTAATGTGATCCCCTCATCGTCGTAATAACCGGCCTTCCCGTTATGCTCAAATCTGTATGCCCTGTATTCTTTGCCGTTGTTGACAAATTCGACAGCCACTATATTACCGTATTTATTGAACTCGTTGTCCTTGTAGAGTTCCTCGACTACTACCTTGAACGTATCACCGTTTCTCAGGTCTGTAGTAAAGTCGATGTCCCATGCGAATATATCAGATATGCTGAGTGCAAGTGAAGTCCTTTCCCGGCCTTCACCTATTGATGCTATAAGGCTGTCCTTTAAAACGCCTCCTATCTGACCTATTCTTTTTTCATATTCAACTTCAATCTTTTCCGCTTTGAAGCCATTTTCATTCCGCATGATATTCAGTAAAAGATCGTCATCGATGCTGTATTTGAAAGAATGGACATTGTTATCCTCATCTATCATGAGTTTGTACTGGCGGTCCGCAGATATATCCCTTAACCTGTGAATGCTGGCGGATGCATTCCTCATGAGAAACAGATCCCTAATATCGAGTCCGTCCCTTTTGAAGATATCGTAGAGGGTCTCCCCGGGTTTTATGACACCTGTTATCTCCCTGAAAATTTTCCCGGTCTTTTCGGAAACAGGAGAAGTTATATCCGGTTTGGATCTGTTAAGGGTCTGAAAGCCACCTGTATATGTAAAGAAAGCGGCCAGCAAGACGGTGAAGGTAAGAATAACCCTCTTCATTCTGCTCCTTTATTGTTATGGATATAAATAACGTGTCATACTTATAGATTTATTTATCAAAAGGCAAATATTTATTTACCTTTACCGGTTTCCTGCCGAGTATAAAAGACTTTCTTTTTCTCTCAACACCGATCCATTAACCAGTATGATATCCCCTGAATAGCCTGACTTCCTATAACTCCAATTTCTGGCTATTTATGCTGCAATTCCTCCAACAATTAAGGTCCATCTGGCATCAAACTTCGCAGGCGTCTGCCGCTTTATATTTTCAACATAATGAACCGAGCAGACCGGTTTGTCCCGATACTTAGGTAGATGTTTGTTTTTTAAGTTTACCGTCCGGTTTCCCGGCAGTGCCAAAATATTTCAAACATTACAACTTGTAATTATGAATATTAATGGAGTGTAAAAAATTGTTGCTTTCAGGAAGAAGAGGTTGCTGGATATACCCACAGATACATGGAGTCAAAGAATAAAAATTTTGCGCATTGCCAATGGAAATATGCGATAGCAGTTCCGCGAACCCCACTTTTCTATAAATTAGTTACAAGAAGCAGAAGGGATCTTTCTTTTCGAAAACATCAAGACCGCAACTATAAGCGCTTGCAAGGCACCCCCCGCACACAGGTCGCAGAATACACAATCGACATTCGGCACATCCAGAGCGATAACGTTGTGCAATTTCTGAATCATATATCTCTGCAATCCTCTGGTGCAATATATTCCCTATAGGAGAGGGTAATTTTCTGCAGGCATGCACTTCCCCGTCAGAAAGAACAGCGACAAAATTGAACGCGGCCCCGCAACCGAAGCCGGTACAACCACCAAAGGGTGCCAATTCTTTCTGATACCTAAGTACGTTGATGAGATTATCCTTCAAGCCCAAAACAGGGTTATTTTCGCATGCTTCAACATATGTTTCCAGAAAAGAGATGTAGTCCTCCCTCGGAGGAAGTTCAAGGCTTGCCCCTTGACCCACCTTCGACAGACGATTGAAGTAAAAGACATCCGCCTTCCCACGTAGCAATTCGGCGAGGGGTAGAACCTGGTGGATATTTTCTTTTGTCAGGGTAAGCATAACCATGGAATAGACCCCGAGTTCACGAAGTAATTCGAGAAAGCCCATGGTTCTTTCGAAGTGACCATTTCCCCGGATGAAATTATTGTATGCAGATAAACCCTCCAGACTCACCTGAAAATAATCAGGTTGCTGGATGGCGAGCAATGTCTTAATCTGTTCACGGGTCGTCGGATTTCCCAAAACAAAAAGGGTAAAACCACGATCAGCGGCAGCTTGATATATGGATAAAAAATCCGGATGCAGAAGGGGGTTTCCACCGGTAAATGATATTTGACCATTTACATGGCGCTCGTGGCAAAAGATATCGAGATCATCGATGATCTTCAGGGCCTGCTTAAGTGTCAGCGTGGATCGATCACTCCGATCATAGCAATGCTTACAGTGGAGGTCGCAGACCTGGGTAATATGCCACTGAAGGGTAAATGACGGCGAGACGAGGAAATTCTTTTTTGCGAAAGGAGATGTCTTAATGATATCGAAATTGCGCCGGATAAGCGATGGTGGTGCAATGATGATTCCTTTTTCGATGGCACGATCCACTAAAGCGTCAACCACGAAGGTCGGTAATGCGCCTGTCTGTGCCACTTCCTTCCTGTCGATGTTCTCGGAGATCATCTTAAGAATGAGCAGATCCTCCGGGGAGGCGGCCTTGGTTTGAACCTCGCCATCTTCAGGGTGTTTCCATATCAGGATATATTCGTTACCTGGTTCAGGTTCCTGTGCGGATGGAAAACCCACATCATTAGCAAGATTCTTCCATTGAAATTCATGCAAAAGAAGGGTGGGGTTGATAGTTACATCTTCCTGATCATCCGGTATGGTGATACTTCTTTCTTTCGCTTGTGAGACGCTCCATTCAAGGCGGGCGAGTTCAGGCAGAAATTCAGGAATGTGCGCATGGTGTTTATAAGCCACGATGACTTTCGGAAATATTTCGGGCTTGCGATCCAGATCGTGGCCGGAAATGATCTGTTGCCACATATCGGTACCAAGAAGCATGCGACATCGAGGATAAATAACTTCGAGATCAATCTTTGTGGGGCTCATCGGCGTATGTTATAATAAGCAAGGGATGGTGGCGCTCCAATCATGCTCGGTTTTCAGTTGATATTTCTGTAACGTTTTTAGGGAATGATTGCTGCTGAATTTCAAAAGACAATAATCGAAAATGGTTGTTTTTGATAGTGCAAACTGCACTATTTCTTCATTCCGCCTCAGCCACTGCCCGGCTTTGCCGGTTGTTCTTTCTGGATGCCACCTGCATCCGGTTTCGCTCCGCTTCAAGCGCTGGCTTTTGTCGCACAACCAGACATCATAAGAGCCGAACCGGAAATGAGGGTGGCAATGCATAGCCCTGAAAGATACTTTTTCAGTTCATCATTGTCCATGTTAACCTCCATAAGCGCCAATCCATCCCTTGCCCGTATTTCTTGTAACGATTATCGTTGATCGTGTCAAGGTATGTTTGCGGAACGATCATTTACAGGGGTGCAGTCACAGATCATTACCAAGAGAAAGATTGGATAACTTTGATCACTTTCAAATTACTGCTTTCAGGAAGATACTTGCCCCCTCAGAGGCAGAAAATCAGATGTAAAGAATTTCCACTTTTCATTCCATAAGTCGTATCCACGGTCAAAAACTCCACCTTTCAATTGGTTATCAATAGGGCTGGGCTTGGTCAAATATCAATAAAGAAATCCACTTTTTCCGAAAGCTCAATAATCTGTGCCTGTACCGCTTCCTGGATCATGCGGCATCATTCGGCTTTCAGCCTGGGGGATAACCTCTGTGACGGCCCCTTCTTTAGTGAACATAGCTTTTCGGTTGAACCAGATAACCAGAACTGCAGCAGCCACGAACAAGAACGTGTCGTAAGGTTGTGCGTCGGGCCAGATAGGGTTGTTGAGCTGAAAGTGAAACAGCGCAGAAAGCAAGATGCTACCGCGCGATGTGTTAAATAATGCGGTCACGATCACGCTGACTGCAATAGAGCCAGCAAAAAACGGGGTGAATGACCAGGCGCTTTGCGGCGTACTGCTCAACATGAATGCAGGCAGGTGCCAGAAGCCCCAGATGACACCAAGAATCAGCCCGGCCCAGATTGGCAAGAACTTTCGTTGCAGCAGAGGAAGAGCCAGCCCTCGCCAGCCGAACTCCTCGACCGGGCCTTTGATAGCAGTTAATACCAATGCCAAAATAAGTGATTGAAATGAGGAAAACGGGATTGGCCCCGCAAAAAGGTTTCCCTTCAATGCAGACCCGCCGAAAAAAAGCAGCGGAATGCCGATAATCAAAAAGAGATACCAAGCCGTTGAACAGCGCCAGAGCATCAGCCGGGCAAGATAACGCCGCAAACCTCCGGCACCACAGTTGTATGTGACGACAATGAAGGCAGCTATCGCAGGCGCGTACACCGCCAAGAAGAAGAGCGGATGTTGGCCGGTCAATTTGCCAAATATCTCGGTCATCTGATCCGGAAGAAAGATGAACAGAGCCAGGATTCCCCACGCCAAACCGAAAGCAATGAGTAGGAAAGGTACGAGGGAGAGGAAGCTGATTCTGCAACTGTCAGTCGGGGATGAGCGTTTTGTCATAATCGTCCCTGGTTTCGTTTTTGAGCCCGCTAACATCCAAGCTCACCTGACGACACGGAATGGCGGTCAGGTGAAAGGCTTTTTAGCATTTTAAATCTTCAGCTGGTTGTTGGTTGTATTTTATTTTCTGTGATTCACGAAATGGCAAAAACAAATCCTTAATTCCTAATCCGCCACGGAAAGTGAAAATAAAATACAATAGTACAAATGCGGCATCGATAATTCCAGTAAACCAGAATGTAGTAGGGAAATCTTTGACAAATAAAATGTAGCCATAAATCTGGATCACATAGAAAACACGACCGATGATCAGGCAGCCAACGATAAAAATATATCTTCGAATATTAAAGGACGATAAAAATTGCAAGTAGGCGAAACAGAAAAAGAAGGAAGCCAGAAATACGCTATAAAAAGAGTGAGTGTGAGGCTCATCGATTAGTCGACCTGTCCCAATTGCAAAAAGATACAGAATGCCGGCTACTGTATCCCAAATTCCACCTGCAAAAAATGTGATACATAAAGGTCGTAGATTGGATTTATGCATTTATCCCCTCCAATGGCAATTATTTTACTCGCCGAAAGCTCTGCATAAAAAGTCCGGTAATGAGGGCGAGGCGGAATTACCAGCCAGAGGTCATGCGGTTGTTGGTATATTATCTCTGTATTAGCTTCTTTCCCAGCCGCTTGGCCTTTGCCGTCAAGGAGGACGAAATTTCTTTTGATTTTTTAGTGCCTGGTTTCGTTAAAGTACCCACTGTCTTATACCCACCGTAGTGTAGAACCTCTCTGATGGCGCGGATGGCCCCTCTGCTCTCGGGAAGAATGAAGTTGAATGGCCACGGTGTCGTACATGCAGTCACTACCACGGCACGCTTCCCTTTCTGCCTTGGAACTGGCATACCACCCGGGCTTTCCCCCATGAAGACTGGAACGTTGCGGTCGAAAAGAAGCTTCAGCGGTGCGCACATATTGCCCCAGTGCGTCGGCGTACCGATGACCAGGGCATCGGCATCCTGTATCTTTTTACCCACTATGTGCGCATCATCTTCAGGTAAAATACATTTTTCTTTCTCTCGGCAGGCCATGCAGGCTGTGCAATATTTCATGTTGAGTTTGCATACATC
>RPRI01000003.1 GCA_003818505.1 Desulfobacteraceae bacterium
GATACAGGAAAGTTGATGGCCATCGAACGAGGACATACGGATACCATTTTTATCCCCGGTGGTGGAGCCGAACAGGACGCAAACCAATGGTGGTCCGAAATAAAGAGGACCATGAAAAAGGTCATTGCTGTTGCCGGTATTCCCAAGGAAAAGATTGTCGCAATTGGCACATGCTCGACATATTCGAATACAATACCTATTGACGAGAATGGCGACCCCGTGATGAACGAGATGATTTGGATGGATTCTCGCGGTGCTTCATACAATGCCGCTATCATGAAGGGATTTCCCATGGTGAAGGGCTATGGCCTCGGTAAATTATTAAAAATGGTCAAGCGTGTCGGTATCCCGCCACTGCTGTCTGGGATCGATTGCGTCGGCCATATGGGTTTTATAAAAACCCAACGTCCTGAAGTGTACAGAAAAACATATAAATTCCTGGAGCCGATGGATTTCATCACCTTCCGTTTGACCGGTAAAGTTACCTCTACTATAGGGAACATCATGGCCACCATGTCGGTGGACACTCGCAAATGGGGAAATATACAATATGATGATGAGCTGGTTAAAATGATTGGCATCGACAAGGCCAAACTGCCTGACCTTTTGCCCAACAACGGTATCGTTGGATCATTAGATCCCTCAATAGCTAAGGAAATGGATCTTATGCCCTCAACCCAGGTGCTATGCGGTTCAAACGACAACATGGCAGCTGCCCTGGGTGCCGGTGTGGCCAACGATTATGAGAGTGCCATTATAGTCGGTACTTCTCTCTACATGACCTCGTTTGTCCCCTTCAAAAAGACAGATCTCGACCACCTGATTCTGACAATTCCTTCCCTACTTGAAAATCGCTACAGTGTTATGGGAGTACAGGGTTCGGGCGGTAAAAATATCGAGTTTTTTCTGGGGAACCTCATATTTCCCCAAGATAAATTCGGTACCGGGCCCCTGCCGGACAACGCATATGAAACATTGGACCACTTGGCGGCCGAAGCGCCGGCCGGTTGCAATGGCGCCATGTTTCTTCCCTGGATGACCGGTACCATAGTCCCCGCTGAGAATCCCTATGCAAAGTCTGTTTTCTTTAATTTGGGAATGGAAACACACCGCAAACATATCTGTCGTTCAGTTATGGAAGGCATCGCACTGAACAACCTGTGGACAAAAAAGCCGATGGAGAAGTTTCTTGGGCGAAAAATTGAAAGTTACCGACTTTCAGGTGGTGGTGCCCGCTCAAATATATTCTGTCAAATATTAGCCGACGTTCTGGGTGTACCTATCCATGCAGCTGTTGATCCGCTTGCCGTTTCGGCAAAGGGGACAGCTCTGGGAGCTTTTATTACGCTGGGCTACCGGGATAAAGGCGAATTATCCGGCATTGCTAAAGTTAGACAGACTTATAATCCGAACGAAAGTACTCGTATGCTCTATGACAAGATGTTGACACAGTTTGTTGATCTTCACAAACGAACCAAACCGGTTTTCAAGGCATTGAACGCCAAATAATTCGGCAATGAAAGTGATCGTCAATCTAATTACGACTTGCCTCATGAGTTTTTTTGTATTCGCGCAATAAAGACAGAGGAAAGCATTTAACATGGATTTATTTGAAATTAATAAGCGTACGTGTAATCAAGATGGCATATGTGCCGCTGTTTGCCCATCCGAGATAATACTTTTCCAAAAAAACGGATATCCGACGCCTGCCGCCGATGCCGAGGAACGATGCATCCATTGCGGCCACTGCGTCGCGGTTTGCCCAACAGCTAGTTTTATCCATCGTGACATGGCAGTAGAAGACTGCCCGCCCATCCGAAAAGAGTTTCTATTAAACGAAAAGCAGTGCGAGCATTTCCTAAGACATCGGCGTTCAATCCGCGTATATAAAAATCAGCCTATTCCACGAGAGAACTTGGCCAGGCTAATTGAAATTGCCCGGTACGCTCCGTCCGGACGCAACTACCAACCGGTTGAATGGCTGGTCTTGGGAAAACCGGATGAATTGAACAATCTTTCAGGAATTGTAGTGGACTGGATGCGCTGGATGATTGACAACAAGACGGAAATCGCCCTGTCACTGAAATTGGATAAAACAGTAAAGCGGTGGGACAATGGCAGTAATGTAATTCTGCGTAATGCTGCGGCCGTCATCGTTACACATTCAAAAAAAAACGACCAAATCGCGCCTGTTTCCTGCACAATCGCATTGACGTATTTGGAACTTGCTGCAAGCAGCTTAGGGTTGGGGTGCTGCTGGGCCGGCTATTTCAATGCAGCAGCAACCACTTTCCCGCCAATGATGGAGGCTCTGGCACTTCCCGAGAATCATCAGTGCTTGGGCGCCATGATGGTTGGATATCCAAAGTTCAGTTATCACCGGCTGCCGACACGCAAAACGCCTAATATCACTTGGCGAATGCCGTAAGGGAGGTTCATTAATATAGTATGTACAGACTATTCTCTTTTGGCTCATGTACGGAAAAGGTTTTATTGGGTACATGGGTTCCTGCACCGCTCGGCATCGACAATTAAAGTGATCGTCAATCCAATAACAATGGAGTTAAATATAGCAGGGAAAGTCCTTCATGAAAGATCAGAACCTTTTTGAAAAACTAGTTTCTATAAGTCCTGGCATGGAGATCTGGTGGGATTCATCGCCTATGATCTTTGACAACTGGTGCAGAAAAATTATGAATAACGCATCAGGTGATAATCTTGAGCCGCTCAGGCGCCAATTATTGAGGATGGTGGATAAGGAAAATCCGGCAAACCAGCTATTCAGAGGTGTAACTACCAACCCTTCCCTTTCCTTGCAGGCAATTAATAACGACATGCCTTTCTGGCAAAGCGTTGCCAGCGAAATCATCTATACCTTTCCAGATATCGATGAAGAAACCCTGTTCTGGGCTCTTTACAAGAGAGTTGTTGCGTTGAGTGCGGAAATTTATATGCCGCTCTTTGAGATATCCGGATATAAAGAAGGGTTTATTTCCGCACAAGTCGATCCTCGTCGCTGCTTTGATGCGTTTGCAATGCTCAGACAGGCAGAAGAGCTTGCTGCAATTAGTTCCAATGTCATGGTGAAAATACCGGGTACCAGAGAGGGCTATGAGGTTATTGAACAGTTGACGGCTAAAGGTATACCGACAAACAATACGATGACTTTTGTTCTGCCCCAGCTGATCGACTGTGCTAATACAGTTAAAAAAGGCCTCGAAAAAGCTAAAAGAAACGGTGTTGATCTGACCCGTTGGCGTTCTGTGATCACCCATATGGAGTCACGTTTTGGGGATCTGGGGGGGCTGTGCGAACACGCATCGGAAATAGGGATTGACCTGTCGGAGGCCGAGGTTAGGCTTGCTGAATTGGCGATTTTTAAAAAAGCATATCACTATTTGAAATCAAATGATCTGCCCAGCAAAATGCTTTCGTGCTCACTCCGGCTTGGCCCTCAAGTAAACGGTACGAAACGAATATGGCATTTGGAAGAAAAAACAGGGGCTGACATAGTTATGACATGCCCTCCGGTTTTTATCGAACAAGTCCTTACATTTCCGGATCGCAACAAGATTGAATTGGAACCAGACCGGATATCTATACCGGTACCAACAAATGTGATCGAGAAGCTGCTGCGAATCCCGTATTTCGAAAAAGCCTATGCGGAGAATGGCTATACGCGCGATGAATACAACTTCCATCCCGCACTGGAAAAAACCGCGAAACAGTTTTCCGAAGCGACCGAAGA
>RPRI01000004.1 GCA_003818505.1 Desulfobacteraceae bacterium
AGCCTGCGCGCCCTTTTAATGGGCATTCGCAACGAGGCGCTGAGCTCGTTTTTATCAGTGGAAAAGGCAAAGGAGGAAGAGCTCAATGCACAACTTCAAAGGGAAGTAAAGGAACGCACCAGCTCACAGGAAGAGCTTCAGCTGCGAAATCAGGATTTGGAAAGTTTAAATTTACAGCTGACCATAACAAAAGACAATCTGGAGTCGACGAATAAGGACCTGGAACGCGCACTCAGTGATATCAAGCAGCTTAGCGGCATGCTGCCTATCTGCGCTTCATGCAAGAAGATACGCAATGACAGCGGTTACTGGCAGCAAATCGAAACTTACATACGGGATCACTCGGAAGTGGAATTCAGCCACAGCATCTGTCCGGATTGTGTCGCAAAATTATACCCTGATTTTATTAATAAAAAATAAATGCCTTGGGGTCGTACTTATAACTAAACCGGGATCGAAGGTTTGCGGACTGTGTTTATGTGGCTGCTTGCCTCCGGTACGGCAAATTTTATCGAACATGAAAATCAACCCGGCGCACCGGAAGGCCCCGGTACGAGTTTCATAAAGATAGTTGATATTTATTGCGGATGAGATAATATATGTACATCTTCGACTTTTAAAATATTGATGGAAAAAAACTGAATTCTGATAAGGCTGAAGATTTACTGTTATGATGAAATATAAAGCGATTCTTTTTGATCTAGACGGTACATTGCTTGATACCCTGAAGGATATAGGAAATGCCTCCAACAGGGTTTTATTAAAACACCGGTTTCCGGTTCACCCGATTGATTCCTACCGTAATTTCGTCGGAGACGGGGTAAAGACATTATTTGCACGGGCATTGCCGGCAGATAAAGTAAGTGATCCTCTGATCCGGACATGCATTAAAGAGTTTGAAGAGGAATATTCCAGAACCTGGAACGATGAAACAACGTTATATCCGGGTATCTCTGAAATGCTGGACCTTGTCCGTGCCCGCGGTCTAAAAATGGCCGTCCTTTCCAATAAACCGCACGAATTCACCAAATACTGTGTCGAGGCATTTTTCCCCGAATGGGAATTTGATGTTGTACAGGGAATCCATGCATCAATCCCTCATAAACCTGATCCGACAGGAGCCCTGTCCATCGCCCGCCGTTTAGGGATTGCCCCTGCATCCTTTCTCTACCTGGGCGACACTGGAACAGACATGCAGACGGCCTGCACCGCAGGGATGTTTCCCGTAGGAGCGCTCTGGGGCTTTCGTTCATCAGAGGAGTTGATTGAGAACGGCGCAAAGGTTGTAGTAAGCCATCCGCTGGAGATTTCAGGATTTTTTCAATAAAACAGTCATAAGCAGACAGAGCACCGGCACGTAATTCACCTTTTAGACTTTTAACAGGATTCCAATACCTGATCATTCAGGGCAGTTATTCTGCAGAAGGCAGCACCTGGAGAATCTTCATGGAAAATCATCTTCTTGATTTGATTAAAAGCCAACCCTATTTAGCAGCGAATATCCTGTATCTCATATGGCTTGTCATCGGACTCTTTCTTGTTGTGCCTTTAAAACAAAGGATGATAGTTATTGTCAGTGGCCTGATCAGCATACCCTGCTTTCCTTTCCTGGTGTTATTTGAAAATAACTATTGGGTTCAGAACAGGCTGGGGGGATGGGTGCTGGGCATCGAAGATGCAATATGTTCCTTTGCGGTGGCCGCTATGGTATGGCTTGTTATTTCAGCGTTGTTTCGAAATAGAATAAGCAGTAAAATCTCAATGCGGGGTGCTTTCAACCGCTATATTTCTTCTGCAGGCATATCCGTATTCATTTTTCTTATCCTATTTTCTGTCGAGTTCCTGCCCATGACGGCCCTTGTCCTGTGCAATTTAATCGTATGGGTAATGCTTATCTTCCTGCGCAGGGATCTTTTGCTGTTCAGCCTGTCAGGAATGCTGGCATATGGTTTCGTTCATTTTCTTCTTATGAAATCATGCTTTTTATTTATCCCTGATTTCATTCTGACCTGGAATGCAGGGAATATCTGGGGAACGCCTGTCATTGGGGTTCCGCTGGGAGAGATCGCCTGGGCAATGATCTATGGCGCCTTCTGGTCCCTGTTCATGGCTCATTCTCTCGGAATCCGCCTCAATTGTGAATTCTCACAAACGACATAGGTGAAAGTGCGCCCTCCTGATTTAATGCTTTTAATATAAACCTCCCCCCGTTTTCTTTCAGATAGTCCCTTTCTTTATCTTTATGCGTGACGCGGAAAAATAATTCACAACGGCAATGACCGCCCCCAGCAGAAAGACATACTGATACCCGAATGCCTTCCAGATTAAACCGGAAAGAAGCGCAATGGTTATGGAGAAGATATGATCTATGCTTATGCCCATGGAAAGGGTCTGGCTTACATCCTCCGGCTTTACAGCTATCTTTTTTAAATAGGTTGCCCTTGCTATGCCGACCGACATTAGAAGATAGTCCGCTATGAAACATGCTGCGGCAACAAGAAACGCTATTTTCTCGGAGAAAAGCAGTCGTGAGAATCCATATCCGATACAGACAAATATAAGCAGAAACGCCTCAGACATAAGGATACGCCTCTCTCCGAACCTGTCGATTGCCATTCCAAGCAGGGGATTAAAAAAGATGCCTATTACACTGCCCACTGTCATAAGTATCGCCACCATCGCGGTGCTTTTGTTAAAGACTGTTACAAGGACCCACGGCGCAAAGGTCAGGAATATCTGTTTGCGCGTACCGAAGAGAATGCAGAGCCAGTAATAGAGACCGTATTCCCTCCTCAGGGTAAATTTTGAATGTTCGGGGTGGAGATCATCCGGCCTCATCCCGTAGAGCAGAAATGCTGAGATCAAGACGCCGGCCGCGGCGATGGTAAAGGAAATTGGAAAATCAAAGTTCAGAAATCTGAATCCAATAAAAACGATAAAGCCGCCTATAATTGTAGCGACATTGCCGGCGCTGTTCAACTGGCCCAATCTTTTGCCGATATTCCCTTCCCTGGCAAATTCCATCCCGATCCCCGATATGAGCGGTAGAAAAATATGCTCCTGTACGCTAATGATAACACGCCATATGAGCATTACCCCGGACCCTGTGGAAAAATGACCGCTTAAAAATATCCCCGCCGCCGCAAGGATATGTGACAACGCGGCAAGCCGGCGC
>RPRI01000005.1 GCA_003818505.1 Desulfobacteraceae bacterium
AGGTCGAAGAAAAACGACGACAAGTATATTTTTCTTGAGGCGCTTATATCTGCCGGAAAAACATTTTATGTAAGTTATGTCGGGCAAAGTATTCAGGATAATACGCCGTTACCGCCTTCCGTTCTTGTGAGCGAACTTCTCGATTATGTGAGAGAAGGTTTCGGTTTCGGTCCGGAGCAAATGATAACCCGTCATAAGCTTCAGGCGTTTTCTCCGGCATATTTTAAAGATAGCGGAAAGCTTTCCAGTTACTCGGCTGAAAACATGCTTGCGGCACAAAGCCTGAGTGAAAGCAGGTATAAATCAGGAGATCGCGCTCCGTTTCTTGCTGATGGAATTATCGGGCCTTCCGATGAATGGAAAAGAATAGAGATTGAGACATTGTGCGGCTTTTTCGCCAATCCGGCAAAGTATCTTCTTACAAAAAGGCTTGGAATATACCTTGAAGAAAAGGATACCGTTTTATCCGACAGAGAGGATTTCGATTTAAACGGTCTTGACAGGTACCTTGTCAATCAGGATCTCGTATCAGACATAAAAGAAGGTAAACCGGCCGGTGATTACTGCCTTAGCGCATACAAAGCTGAAGGAAGGCTTCCTCACGGAAAGGCAGGTGAGATTATGCTCAATGAGTCAGGCATTGATGCGGGTATTTTTGTAAAAAAACTGGATGAATATACAAAAGATGGAAAGCCCGGTTTTTATAATGTGGATATGACGATAAATGGCTTTTCATTAACAGGCAGGCTCACAAACATTTATGAGAGCGGAATGCTCAGTTTCAGGTATGCGGCAATGAAGGGAAAGGATTTATTAAGGGCATGGATATATCATCTCGTTTTATGTTCTCTTGACAGTGATATTTCGACTTTAAATACATTACTCGTATGCACGGATAAGAGCGCTAAATTCAATCCGGTCGAAAAAAGCGTTGACGAACTTGCTGCGCTTCTTGATCTTTACCGGGAAGGCCTTTCGCGTCCTCTCCGTTTTTTCCCGGATTTGTCGCACGAATTTGCCGAACAGACACATATCCTGGGAAAAGGGAAAAACGATGCCGTCAGGATTGTTGAAAAAAAATGGTACGGGAGCTATTATGCGAGGGGCGTATCAAAAGATCCCTATTATGATTTGTGCTTCCGTAACACATCTATGGATGACATATTCAATGATTCATTCATCAAAAACTCGGAATCAGTGTTTCTTCCCCTTTTTAACCATCTGTCCGAATCTTAGATATTGCCCGGAAAATGAGCGGGTAAAAATCCTGTTATATATTGACCTTTGAATTGTTAAGGTTTAAAAGGATATCCTTTAAAATTATTCTGAACACGCCGGCTCCCTGGTAGTATTCGGGGATTTATGCCGGTAATTATTTTTTAAGGAGTCAAAGCATGCCGGACAATTATGACAATGAAAACCAGGAGAATGAGGACCAGAGTTTTGCCGAGCTTTTCGAATCTTACAGCTCCGGCATGAAAGACGATCTTCAGATCGGGGACAGGATAAAAGGAAAGATCATTTCAATCGGAAAAGATTCGGTTTTTATGGATACCGGCACAAAGGTTGACGGGAGCGTTGATCGGGTGGAGCTTTTGGATGCGGATGGGAATATGCCCTTTAACGCAGGAGATGAGCTTGAGCTTTATGTGGTGGCAATCGATGATCATGAAGTGCGCCTTTCAAAAGCTATTTCGGGTGTCGGAGGGCTGGAACTTTTAAAAAACGCATTTGAAAATACGATCCCCGTTGAAGGGAAAATAAGCGCAACCTGCAAAGGCGGTTTCCATGTGGAGATGCTTCAGAGACGCGCTTTTTGCCCCATCAGCCAGATCGATGTCAACTATACTGAAACACCTGAAGATTACGTGGGGCAGACCTTCCAGTTTTTGATTACACAATTCGGGGAAGGGGGCAGGAACATAATCGTCTCCCGCAGGAAACTTCTTGCAAAGGCAATAGAAAAAGAAAAAGAAGCGTTTTTCAGCACATTGAAAGCGGGGGATATTTTTAATGGCCGGGTTACAAGAATAATGCCTTACGGCGCATTTGTTGAACTGATTTCGGGAGTCGAAGGCATGGTTCACATTTCCGAGCTGAGCTGGTCCAGGGCGGAAAAAGCCGAAGAGATTGTAAGCGCCGATGATACGGTTACGGTTAAGGTTATTTCAGTAGCTGACGGGGAGAAGAAGAATCAGAAAAAAATATCTCTCTCCATGAAACAGATTGACACAAATCCGTGGGATAAGGCGGCGGATAATTTTCATCCGGGAGATAAGGTGAGCGGAAAAGTCACCCGGTGCATGGCTTTCGGCGTTTTCGTGGAGATAGCCCCGGGAATAGAGGGACTGGTTCATATCAGCGAGATGAGCTATCTTAAAAGAGTTATAAACCCGGCTGATGTTGTAAAAGCGGGTGAAACGGTATCCGTTGTTATAAAAGAAGTAGATGCGAAAGCGCGGAGGATATCCCTCAGCATCCGGGATGCCCTTGGAGACCCATGGCTGGAAGTGGCGGAAAAATTCAGTGTCGGCCAGGTCATCATCGGGACCGTGGAAAAGAAAGAAAAATTCGGATATTTTATCACACTTGCTCCAGGTATTACCGGGCTTCTGCCGAAATCAAAGTTCAGCGGAGCCGAAAAGCCGGGACTGATCGAACAGTTGAAGGCGGGAGATCCTGTTGCCGTGACCTTGGAGGAGATCCACTCTTCTGACCGGAAAATCACCCTTGCCCCCGGCGATGCAAAAGAAGAGGGCGCCTGGAAAAATTTTGCAGAGACGGCAAATCGCGCGCCCGTCAGCGATCTGGCCGAAAAACTCAGATTGGCAATGGAATCTAAAAAGAGGAAATAGATGCTCTTCGCGTCAACTTATCAGCAGAAGAACCATTTTATCAGGAGGATTGAAAAATGAAGAACGTTGAAATTAAAGTAGAAGGCAATATCCTGACCATTAAGGTTGATCTTACCAAAGAATTTGGCCCGTCATCATCGGGGAAGACCATTATCATTGCATCGACAGAAGGAAATGTTCCCATTGATGGGCATGAAGAGGCCAAAATAGGATTGAATGTTTATAAGAAGAAAATAGCATAGGATCGTCTCAATCAGACGGCTATAAAGGAAAGGCG
>RPRI01000006.1 GCA_003818505.1 Desulfobacteraceae bacterium
AAGTCCGGCAGAAGCAGCAGCGCCTGTTGCTTGTGAGCTACCGGTCTGCATAATACCTGTAAACCACATCGACGCAGCACCGAATTTACCGTCAAAATCAAGACCAAACACATGAGCGTTTATATTATTAAATGAAGTCGCGGCATATGCCGGCGCTACTGTTGACAAAGCAAAACCATCCTGTGAATGAACAAACACATAATAGGGATTGATCTTTATGTCTTTGCTAAGGTAGATGACAGGTGTGAAAATATACATATCGATATCACCCCTGGTTCTGTCTTCGCCTACGCCTGGATCATTGCCGTCATACATCTTCTGCCAGATAAATGGAAGATATAGACCGTCGTTTACCTTGAAGATGGCCTTAATGCCGATCCCGTCTTCATCAGATATGAACCCGCGGGCAAGGGTGAATCCCTGGGCGCCAACGAGGAAATTAACCGGGCCCACATTGAAATCCGCATAGGAATTTTTAATTTCTATGGCAACAGCATCTGTTCCGACTCTACCAAAACCGGCCGCTGAACCATAGTTTGTATCAAACTCAAACTTGTTTACGAATTTCAAATTATCGTTAAGTTTGGCGGTATAATAGAGCCTGGTTCTTGTATCAACCATAACATTTTCTCGTGAATCATTATTATCACCGTCAAAATTTCTCTGCTGGAACATTCTTGTACGCCAGTAACCGCCGAAAGTATTCTCAAGAGCAGATGCCGGCACTGTAAAAGCTACAACCAGCAGAGCTGCAAGAGCTAAAACTGCTAATTTTTTCATCCTTAATTCCTCCTTAACCTGATTAATTTGTGTTAACCCAAACCTGAAAATTTTGTTTTAGAACTGTTTTTGATATCTTTCCCGTCCCACCTCCTTTCCTAACCATGCAGATTTGCCATAAGATAAGACACTTTTTCGATAACAGCATGGGTTTAAAAAGTCAAGAAAAATGTAAAAGTAACGGTTTCTGATTTCTGGCCTATGGTCTATGGTTATATTTAAGGTTAATATAAACAACATCGTATGAAATGCTTGATTAATTTATACGTGTTGAGTATAAGTTGGCCGGTGCTTTCATACAGCAAGAGATTTTTGATTGAAGCGCAACGCTATATAGCATCGGATCAGCGACATATTACTGAAGAAGAATTCAATTCCTTGCGCTCAATAGCATCATCTAAAAAAATTAATCTCAGGATTCATGAATTACTTGAAACAATCCGGCATAAAAGGTTAGAAATTCAAATAACTAGAGACCAGAAACAATGAAATAGAAACACAGGAGAAAATAATTTGAAATTATTTAGAAATATTTTTATGACACTGGCCGTAGTATTATTACTTTCAGGCTCAAACTTGGCCGTTTCGGCCGACAAAATATCAAAGGTTCTCGTACTTCCTTTTAATATACATTCCGAAAAAGATCTCTCCTTTTTGCAAAGAGGAATAGGGGAGATGCTTTCAACCAGGCTTACATTAGAAAACAAGGTCATGATTATCGGAAAAGATGGAACTGGAACTGCAGCCGGGAAAACGGATGAAAAAACTGCCCTCGCCGCAGGCGAAAAGACAGGCGCCGATTATGTGCTCTTTGGGAGTCTGACTGTATTCGGTGAGAGCATAAGCACAGACGCCAAATTTTACGATGTGCAGAAGAAAAGCCCGCTGGTCGTAATCAATGAGTTCGGAAGCAGCCAGGGAGATGTCATATATCATATAAATGTATTTGCGGCCAAGATCAATGAAACTGTTTTCGGGAGAAAAACCATTTCGTCCCAGGCACCTGCAAAACAGGTTGTCCAGCAACAACCTTCAGGCGGAGAGCAGGGTTTGGACAGCCGCAAAAATCCGGAAGATGTGTGGTCAAAGCAAAGCGGAATAAAGATGGCTTCCGATGAAGTCTTTTCAGGTTCAGGAGAACCGGCCGTTGTTTTATGGAAATCTAAGAAATTTGAAACTAAACTGAAAAGCCTTGCCATTGGAGATACTGATGGCGACGGGAAGATGGAAACCATTTTTGCAGATGATCACAATATTTTTATCTACAGGCAGACTGCCGGAAAATTTGAGAAAATAAAAGAGGTTGCAGGTAAAACATACGAATTTTATAAAGGAATAGATGTTGCGGACATAAACGGAAACAAAAAGGCTGAAATATTCGTAACTGCCATCAACGACAGCGGAAGAGTTATTTCTTTTGTGCTTGAATGGGATGGAAATGACTACAAAATAATAGCGGATAATGAAGACTGGCATTACAGGGTGCTTGATATTCCGGTACGCGGTGGAAAAATTCTATTCGGACAGAAAGGAGGAAATGCAAACATCTTCTCCGGAAATGTGCATGAACTCAAATGGGTACACGGATATTATATCTCCACCAATAAGGAAATTTTACCCAAAGGCTTAAATGTTTATGGTTTCAATTACGGCGATGTATTGAATTCAGGCCAGGAGATGATACTCGGCTTTAATACAAACGAGTATCTGGGGCTTTTCAATGCGAACGGAAACGAAGAATGGATAAGCAGTGAACCCTACGGCGGAAGCAACTCATATCTCGAACCTCCAGCTGAAATTGAAGCTGCAAAAAAAACAAGAACCGATCCCGACCCGAGGCCACAGAACAGGCTTTATCTGCCCCAGCGTATTCTTGTAAACGATCTTGACAATGACAAAAAAAAAGAGGTGCTGGTTGTTAAAAACATAGATACGTCGGGAGGTATTTTATCGAGGGTCAGGATTTTCAAAAGCGGTTATTTTGAATGCCTTTCCTGGGATAACGTGGGACTTTCTCCAAAATGGAAAACGAGGAAATTTTCAGGTTATATAAGTGATTACACACTGGGTGATATTGACAATGACGGGAAGGATGAACTGGTCTTTTTGCTTGTAACACAGGCCGGAGGTTCGACTTTAGGCGCTGACAGGAGCTTTGTTGTTTCATGGGATGCTAAATAGTGTCCATCCGGAAACTCCGGTTTTTAAGTGAGTACGATATCTGATATCGGGTAAATCAGAAGAAATACCTGATATCAGCAGATTTACAGATCTGA
>RPRI01000007.1 GCA_003818505.1 Desulfobacteraceae bacterium
ACCATTGGTTTGCATCTTGCTCCGCACCACCGCCGGGGATAAAAATGGTGTCCGTATGTCCTCGTTCAATGGCCATCAACGTTCCTGTATCCTCAACCAATGCGACCTTGGGTCCACTGGTCCCCAAATCGATACCAATCGCGTAATACGGTCCGCTCCCCTTTGTTGGTTTCTGCATGCCCCCTCCTTTATTTTATTTGTGAAAGAATTGGTGTCGTAATATTGATGGAATCTATAAAGATCCGAGTTGTCAAGTTTTCGGCAGATATAGCGCCCAGCCATCCGAATCCCGTGCTGCATCCACCAAGGTTTCCGAACAGGATGGATGTACACGAATGCTATGCGCAAGTTCGTCAACCGAGCATTCGAATTGCATGGCCAATACAGCCTCTCCGATCAGTTCGGTGGCGTTTTCTCCTACGATGTGAACACCGAGGAGATCTCCGTCTTTTGCATCCGAGACAACTTTCACAGAACCTTCCGTCAATCCATGGCCCATGGCCAATCCATTAATTGCGTATGGGAATTCACCTGTTTTGACATCATATCCTTTTTTTTCTGCCTCTTCTTCGGACAAACCAACAGCACCCACCTGGGGTATCGTCCACAGACCGCGCGAAACAAGATGGCTGGGATAAGTTTTATTGCCTCCCATGGCATTTTCCGATGCTGTAACCCCCATAGAGGATGCGGCATGACTCAGCATCCATCCGCCGGTAACATCACCAATGGCGTAGATTCCACGGACCGAGGTCTCTAAGCTGTCATTGACCTTGATTCCGCCGTCGTCGTTCAAGACGACACCGATGTTTTTGAGCCCTAACCCTTCGGTATTAGGTTTTCGCTTTCCAACGATTACCATATCGACATCCAAACTTCTTTCTTTTGGGCCGGCCAGAACGATAGAATATCCCGTTTCCCGTTTGCTGAGCGACATGATGTTATGGCGCGTAATCACTTCCACGCCTTGCTGCCTTAAGGCCTGAGACATTCTTTGGCTGATATCGTGGTCTTCAAGCGGCAGTATTCGGGCGCCGTCCGCAACAAGATGGACTTTTACGCCAAAAACGGCAAGCATATTTGCTGCCTCGATTTCATTGGAACCGGCTCCCAAAATAAGAGCTGATTTGGGTAGCTTGGCCAAATCAAAAAGCTGATCGACCGAGACGGCCATATCAATTCCTGGAGCGCCGGTAACATCCGGAGAGCTTCCTGTTGCAATAATGATGATCCGCGCTTCTATTTTTTTTCCGTCAACGTCAATTTCCTTTGAATTTCTGATTACCGCGCGGCCATTGATGTGTTCAATGCCATAATTTGCCAGAAGGGATTTCATTCCCATTCGAATCTCTGAAGCAACACCGTTTTTCCTTTCAACAATTTTGTTTAAATTCAAACCGGATAAGGATAAAATGATACCGAAGTCTCCAGCTCGCTTCGTCATGGTATAAAGGTAGGCTGCCCTCAGCCAGATTTTGCTCGGGATGCAACCCCTGTTGACACAAGTCCCGCCAAGCGAGGCTGCTTCGATCAATGCTGTTTTCCCTCCAAGCTGGGCAGCACGAATGGCGGCGGCATAACCACCTGGCCCCCCACCGATTATCACTACGTCATACATATTTTCACCTCTCAATGAATACGATGGCACGATTTGCAAAAAGAGCCATCAGAATAATTGCAATTAGGGCTGATCGTCAAGCTGATCACCGCTTCATGATCCATGGAATCATTCGACAAGTTGATAGGGATTCTCCATCAGTTCGGCAACGCGGAATGCGAAGCGTGACGCGTCGGATCCATCGACAACACGATGATCAAATGTTAATATGAGCGGCATCATCGGTTTGATGACAGCTTCACCGTTGACAGGCACAATCCGGTCAACTATGGCGCCGGTCTGAAGAATGCCAACTTCCGGCTGGTTCAGTATAGGCGTTGACCATGACCACCGGCTCCCAAACGTACCCGTATTAGTCAGCGTAAAAGTTCCCCTGGTCATATCATCCAGTTCCAGTTTGCCCTGCTTGGCCTTGATGACAAGCCGCCTGACATCCTGTGTGATTTGATAAAGAGACAGTCGATCCGCATTTCGAACCACGGGCACCGCCAATCCGCTTTCATTCTCACCCATCTTGATTGCAACGGCCACACCGACATTGACATCCTCCCAGAGTTGAATTTGCTCATTTATAAGGCTCGAATTCATTATGGGTTGCTCTTTCAAAACCTTCGCAATGATGTAGACGAATATTTCAGTAAAACCCAATTGAGTTTCCTTGAACCGCTCAGCTTTTTTCTGGATGTTCCTAAAACGAATCATCTCCGTCATGTCTACTTCACTACCGGCAGTAAGCTGGGCCGATACCTGAAGGCTGCGAAGCATATGATCGGAGATCGCTTTTCGCATGCCGCGCAGGGGAATGGTTTCCTTCACCCGTTTGCCGTCTAAAACCGGACCTTCATGAAAACCCTGCGGGATTGTATGCTGAGGTGCGTCCTTCGTTGCTGCAATTACATTTTCTATATCTTTTTCCACAATTCTCCCGCCCGGTCCGCTTCCATTAATGATTGTGTAGTCAATTCCATGGTCTTCGGCTTTTCTTTTAGCTCTTGGTGTAATTCTTATTTTCCCTTGCGGTAAATCGGGCTTATCGGTTTTCAATGATGAATCTGAACCCTTGAATGAAGAGGTTGTAACGGGTTGGGGGGTCACTGCTGCGGGCAAAGCGGCCTGAAGCAATGCGAGTTCTTCCTCGGATTCGGCTAATTGTCCGACCGTCTGTCCGACTTCCGCTTCTTCGCCGACAGGTACAATGATGTGGAGAAGCCCTTCGCCCTGCGCTTCGACTTCATATGTAACCTTTTCGGTTTCGATAATGAGAACACCCTGATTATTTTTTATCCGATCTCCTTCGGCAGCTTTCCACTCCGCAATCTTGGCTTTGGTCATTGTCATTCCCAGCTTTGGGATTGCAATATCAATTGTCATGTCTCAACTGTCCTTTCGATCATTGCAAAATAGTTGCTATGATTTATTTTAAA
>RPRI01000008.1 GCA_003818505.1 Desulfobacteraceae bacterium
TACAAAAACGGCCCATGAGGTGGTGAAGGCCTGTCCCACAGGGGCGCTGGCTTTTAAAGACGAATACCCATGGATGTCTAAACCAAAAGAGAGCTGATTTTATGGCCAACGAAAGAAAAATCCTGAGAGTCGGTGGAGAAATCAAGGAAACATACGCTAAGCTCAGCAGGATCTATGCAACTCTGGAAGGGAGGTTTGAAAAGAAACTGAGAAAACGGGGGTTGAAGTTTCTGGATGTTCAAGAAGGTGACATAGTCCTGGAGATTGGCTTTGGGACAGGCTTTACCCTCGTAGAGCTGGCAAAGGCTGTTGGAAAAACCGGAAAGGTTTATGGCGCTGATGTAACTCCTGAAATGGTTCAATCAGCCGAAAACCGATTAGTGAAGGAAGGAGTTGTGACTAAGGTGAGATTAGCTGAAGCTGATGCCAGGAACCTGCCCTATAAAGATAATATGTTTGATGCTGTATACATGGCCGGGGTTCTTGAGTTATTTGATACGCCTGACATCCCGAAGGTTCTCACAGAGATAAAAAGGGTATTAAAACCGGACGGAAGACTCGAAGTAGTAAGTATAGAAAAAGAAAATCATGAGAATTCAAGGTTTCTCAGATTCTATGAGTGGGTGCACATCAAACTCCCCAGATACGCAAGTTGCAGACCTATTTATGTCGAAGATTCAATAAGGGACGAAGGGTACAATATTTTAAGAACCGATGAAATAATGTTGGGCAGGGTATTTCCCATGAAATTTGTGATCGCAAAACCGCCTGCTTTCAAATAACCATAGCCTCGGGATAGATAATATTAATAAACATGAGATGGGTTCAAATATAAGGCCTCTATTGTTATTGAAAACACAGAGAGATAATTTGTAGCACATCTGGTAGTCGTTCTACCCCAAAAATGAACGTAACATAGATCCCATAATCGTCCCTGGCAGAGCTATTCTAGAAAAATGTTAGAACAATCAATGAACATATTAAGAACATTTTCAAAGAAGGCGAACTAAAGCAGGAATCAGTTATCCGGAAATTCCGGATAACTGCCAAAAAAAGTCTTCATTATTAAAGAACAGGTTTTCATTTTATCCTGCCTTCGAAAATAGTTGATCATTTGTGCTCTGCTGCCTTCGCCTTTCGGGCAGTTATTACGGCCTCCATCGTTTCATCTGGAGTTGGCATGTGTGGCATCGGCAGGCTGAAAGCCTTATACAGGTTTAGAGGATTGGTGATCTCCCTGTATTCCTTGATCAATCCGTTTTGCATCCGGAAGGTATGCAAATAGTGATTTGAGTAGGGAACATATTCCCCTGTTGGCGCAAGCTGCTTTCCGGATCCATAATTTTCTACAATGATGTAGTCCGGATCGTCTGTGCAGTAAATTATTTCGTTGAAAAACTTCCAATCGATTGTCAGTTCAGGCATGCTTCCTTCTGCCTGCTGCGGCGCTTGCTGCTCCTGGTTTCTCCTCATAACCATTTTCGTAGGCTCGTCGCCGTAAAAAGGAAATGTTTGTTCAAACACGCCGCCGTCTACAAAAAACTGTGTCGTGTCACCCATACCGTCAA
The DNA here is from genome assembly GCA_003818505.1 of Desulfobacteraceae bacterium. Lineage (GTDB taxonomy): Bacteria > Desulfobacterota > Desulfobacteria > Desulfobacterales > RPRI01 > RPRI01. The sequence goes on from RPRI01000008.1 coordinate 1,569, forward strand.
GGGCCAGAAACTTTTTTATTGTCTCAATATTTTTCCGCCGGATGTTGTCGGCATTGATACTGCTATCATATAATGGTTTTGTGACCTGTTTGACTTCTTTTTGAGCAGATGAGTTTTTACCGGCATTCATTTCAGGCTGTGCTATCAAAGCGTTGGGAATGCACATAAAGATGAATAGAAAGGATTGAGCTACTATAAGTTGAAAACGTTTATTTATTTTCATAAGAATTTCTCCTTTTAAATTTTTAACATCCCGTAAAATAAGAATTAAATTATTTGCCTTTAGACGCTCCTTCAGGATTTTATGAAACTGATCGTGTTCCAGCCCATAATTGATCAGCATATATCTCTGAGGTTTTCTGATGATCATCTCGAAGAAATCTTTGCAGCTTTAATTATTACCTGCCGTTAGTTCGGAAATCAAAGATTTTCTTATAAGGATAAAAAATAGAAATGTTTTGCGACTGCCCTGAATATGAATTCTGAGCTATTGGATCCGGAAGAGATGGATTCAGCAACTCTTCCGGTTCTTTCAGATAGTCTAATAAAGCATCATTTCTTTTCTGCTTTAAAAGTATTTGAAATTTCGCCTTCATAAGCAGGCATAGGAGTACGACCGGCAGGAGGAGCGCCCAGTTTAAGTTCTCTGGTCCCTGTTATTTTGTTGCCCTCCACCTTTCCTGTAAAGATAAATTCAATATTATGCTCGTCTATTGTCTTGACACTAATGGCAACGGCATCACCCTTTAATGTGCCGGACCCCACCAGGTTCTTTAACGCCGGGTGACTGCTGGTTGTCACCGTAAGGTTCTCGCCGGCAGCCTTAATAAGCAGGTCAACGGATTCGTCTTTATTCTGGGCGTTTTTCATCGTAAACGTCCACGTGCCGGATATGTCCGCCGACCATGCAGGCGGTATAAAAAGAAAAGCAAGCAGGGTGAAGAAAAATAATATTTTACCCATAATTATCTCCTTTTGTTAGCATGTTGTTGATCATGGTTGATCGGGGTCTGACACCATCGCCTTCCTCATTAGTATATATTGTTAGAATCGAATGTTTCGTAAGGTTGCGGTTCGGGTATATACGGCAAATTGCCGTCCGGGTCATAGCCGACATCCAGCGGCCCGGGAGGTCCGTCCATTTTAAGTCCCGGCATACCGCCGCCACCCTCTCCTTCAGCTGCCGGTTGGGTCTCCTTTTTCGCGAAGCGTTCCGACCATTTTTCATCCCAGTCGATCTGGAACAGGGGATAGATGTGATGATGCCAGAAACACCATCTGCCGTCTTCCTTGATAAAGTCATCGCCATACCTGTTCCATTCCCACATGGCGCTTGGTTTCTTCGTTTTTTCGTCCGTGGAGGCTACTATACCGCATGCATGCCA
>RPRI01000009.1 GCA_003818505.1 Desulfobacteraceae bacterium
CCGGCTCCTTCGGGTAAACCTGATATGTTTCTACAAACATGGCGGATATCAATTGAGTCTTGCCTATTATTACTATGGCAATTAAACATGACAATTAAATCTGTGCGCTGCCCGTATTTGCTGTAAACTTCGATCCCGCATTGACCTATCTAGTTGCCGGAATAATAATATCCCGAATTCAGAGCAGGCAGGATATTCCCGTTTATTTAATATCACATTTAAACTAAAAATTAAACGATTGTTGTGTTTTGAACCGAAACAACGAGCGAATTAAAACAGACACTATTCCCTGTTGTCGAAGATTCTCCGCCGAAGATCCCGCCAATCAGTATGGCGGGCAAACTTGCGGCGAGGAGGAACAGGATGACGATCAACGGGGAGCTTGATGGGTGAATGGGCATTGTAACGAAAAGCTTTCTATCACCTATTTGGGTGAGTGGCGCAGGGGAACTACCCCCCTGCGCTCTCTCAGAACCGTACGTGAATCTCTCGACTCATACGGCTCCCTTTATCCAGCCGTTGGTCTTATACCAAACTGCCAATGTGGAAATAATTGAGGTTGCCTTTTGGCTACTCTCCCCAACCAATATACCGCCCTGGTCAGATGGCTCTTCAACCGTTTAAATTTTCTCCTTGCCCATCTGACCAATATATTGTTCAGATGCTGCAAGGTCGGATACAGCGCAGATTTATAAAAGCTTCCGTAGTAGTTTATCCAACCCCTTATAATAGGGCTGATAATCCTTGACAAATCTTCCAGGGATTTATCACTTCTCAAGTGTAGTTCCCATCGCCGACTCTTTTGTCTCATCTCTTTTCCTGCCTTATTGCTTACGCCAGGAGAAAAGCTGACGAGGTATCTTCCCTTTCGATCCTTCGCTTTTCTGGGCCGGAAAGTGAAACCCAGAAAGTCAAAGCTTATCAATGGGTATTCTTCTCTGCGGTTTGAATCTTTGCAGTAGACAATACGAGTCTTTTCCGGGTGAAGTTCTAACTTGCATTCCCTGAATCTGACTTCCAGTGCTTTCCTTAATGCAAGCGCTTCTGGTTTCGTCCGGCAATGCACGATTCCATCATCGGCATAGCGGCAAAATGGACGCTCAGGATAGTTCCGCTTCATCCAGACATCAAACACATAATGCAGAAAGAGATTGGATAGCACAGGGCTTATTACACCTCCCTGTGGTGTTCCTTTCGTCCTTTCAATCAGTGTGCCGTCAGCTTTCTGAAACGGAGCCTTCAGCCATCTTTCAACATAGAGAAGTATCCATTTACTGTCTGTGTGTTTCCTTACCGCCCGCATCAGAAGTTCATGGTCAATATTGTCAAACAGACCTTTAATGTCGAATTCAAGCACCCAGTTGTATCGCCAGCATCGCTGCCTTGTTACGCCTACTGCCTGAATTGCCGATTTATATGGCCTGTACCCGTATGAGTCTTCGTGAAAGTGTGGCTCTACCATTGGCTCGAAGTACAGTTTTGTCACCATTTGCGCCACTCTGTCAGACACTGAAGGAATACCGAGCATTCTCTCCCCGCCTGTCTTTTTCGGTATCGCTACCGTTCTGACCGGTGGAGGAAAGTAGCTTCCCGATGCCATACGGTTCCAGATCCTGTAAAGGTTACCTTTCAGATCCTTCTCAAAATCCGCTATTGACTCATTGTCCACACCTGCCGCTCCCTGGTTCGCTTTTACATGTTTCCATGCCTCTACGACAGCCTCCTTGGAAATCTTAAACGACTTTGCCTTCCTCACAGATTCCTCCCATATAATGGTTGACCTCTGAATCCGGCTGGATAATCCATCCCCTTTGCTCCAGACGCATTACCGCCCTTCATCGCTACTACAGGATGGTCCGCCCCTGTGCTCCGCTTCGGTACTCTCATTCTCGTGGGTCCTCCACTTGAATTTCTCCCTTATCATCGGAACGACAGGTTCCCACGTTGCACATGAAAGCCTGAATCAAGTTCACGCCGCCTCCATACCGGATGCCGCTCAGTCTGTAAGCAGGTTTCATCTGAGCTCGTCCCGAGACTACGTAACTCCTCGGTTTTGACATCGTCTGGTGCTTTTCGACACGTGATCAGCGGTTCACTTGTATTCGTCTCCTTGATTCTCACCTGACAAGGTCTTGCCTTGCCTTTTCCTTAACGCTAACCACAATGGCTCTTTACCAATGCAGCTTAAGGCGGTTTGAAGCCTGTTCCTGTAAACCGACTTCGAGGGGCCTTCCCTCATCTTTCATGCACCTTCGTGGCGCACTTACGTATAGCAGGAAGGAAGGGGGGGTTGCTAACGCCTTGTACAAGAGCAGCTTATCACTTAAAAAATCTTTTTAGCTGTTCAAACAATCCCGACCACCGCGCTTCTTGTCTAAAAACAAAAAAGCCCTGTCCACTTAAATTAGACAGGGCTTAAATATCAATTGTGTTTTCTCTCTATTGAAAACCAAACTCGTTAGCGGGTCATCAGGCTTCGATTATCTTGGTCTTGGTTTCCGCGCCACCTGCTTTGATGGCAACCTTCACAGCATCTTCCATAGGATCTTTGAAGGGCACCTCGATTCGGAGCAGGCCATTCTCGTAGACCGCTTCGGCTTTGTCAGGTTTCACCGGCCAA
>RPRI01000010.1 GCA_003818505.1 Desulfobacteraceae bacterium
CGGTGTTCAAGGAAATCATGCTAAGAGTTTACCGGGAAAAGCTCGCAGGGCCTGTACCGAATTTTCCGGCTCGAATGGAACGGAATATAAGCGCTTACCTTAAAGGCGATCCGACCGAATCAGCTGCTGTGACAGACAATGTTCCTGCTTCGATGTCTGATTTTCGGTTGGTTTACGCCCATAATCAAAGATTCCGGAGGATTAAATGAAAACAGATTTAATCCTGCAAATAGTTCAACAAATTCAATTGAATATGCCAGGAGGAACGATATGAAGAGCTTAAAGATTGTGATGATATTGATTGTGCTGCTTTTAGTGCCGGGTTATGCCCTCTCTGAAAATCCCGGATATATGCGCGTGAGCCTGATAGAGGGAGATGTTCAGATAAAGACGCCCGATGCGGATGAGTGGGGTATCGCGTCAGTTAACACCCCCCTTGCAGAGGGAGATCAGCTTTGGGTACCTCAGGACGGGAGGGTTGAACTCCAGCTGAACACAGGGACATATATCAGACTCGATGAGAATTCAGCTCTCCAGATACTGTCGATGGATGAGGATTCTTCGCAGTTTTATCTGTCGCAGGGATATGCCTATATTTTTTATGATACCCCGGTGAGTGGAGGGGTGATACAGATCGATACTCCCGATGCGTCTACCCGGGCCTTCGACAGGGCAATCTTCAGAATCGACATGTCTTAGCAATACACAGACGTGGCGGTCTACAAGGGATATGTTGAAACGGAGAACAATGTCGGAAATACAGAAATTGAAGCAGGTCAAATGGTCTCTCTCGGAGAGAACACGGACGGAGAGGTTTCTCCGATGGGACCTCCTGACGAATGGGAGAAGTGGAACAAAAAAAGAAACGACAGGGTCTATGCAGGAAGCGACGATGGCTCCCGCTGTCTGCCCTCGGGACTCAGGCCGTATTCATCCGACTTTGACAGTTACGGCAAGTGGGTAACTGTTCGTGGGTATGGTAATGTATGGACACCTACGGTCATAGTCGGTGCGAGCTGGTCTCCTTATAGGCATGGCAGATGGATATGGAGAGGCGGCGATTACATCTGGGTGGCGTCCGAGCCATGGGGATGGGCGCCCTACCATTACGGCAGATGGGATTTTCGAACAAACATAGGCTGGTTCTGGGTGCCTCCTATTGATAATGAGGTTTACTGGAGTCCGGGATATGTCGGATGGGTCAGGACTCCTGATTATGTGGCATGGGTTCCTCTGGCCCCCGGAGAGATCTATTACGGCCGCGGCAATTACGGCCGTCACAGCGTAAACATAATCAATGTTGATATTACCCGGGTCAACATCACCAATGTTTACAAAAACGTAAATGTAAACAACGGGGTGACAGTTATAAGGCGGAACACATTTAATACTGGAAAACCAACAATTGCCGATGTTGATAAAAACATCATACGAAAGAAAATATTCGTAAAAAATAATTTCAGTGTCGGTACACCTGATATCAAACCTACGAAGGAGAGTTATTTTGCTTCGAACATACGGATTCAGTCGGCTAAACTTCCGCCGAAACGCGTCAGAGAACTGCGGGTGAAGGAATTAAAACACTCACGCCCGCTTATTAAAGATCGAGATAAATCTGTATTAAATCAAAGTGTTAAGCCAAATTCGCTCCCGGTGAATAGTGTCACAACGCCAAAAACTTCCCGTAAGGGAAGGCCAAGAATTGAACAGGTTAAACCTGAAGAGAGAACGATGCCTCCCATCTCACAAGACGACCGTGGAGCTGTGGAAGAGAGAAAACGGTCCAGACCTGAAGATCGCGAGATTAAATCTGATAAGAGTGAGAAGCCCTTTGCCCCTGAAGGCATCCCCACCGGCAGAGAGAAAAAGCAGCCGGTTAAGCCTGAGGAGAAGATGAAACTCAGCGTTCCTGTGGCCGGTCCTGCAGACAGAGGCGGGAAGCAGGAGGTTAAGTCCATAGAGAAAAGAAAAGCAATAGTGAATGAAGGTCGCTCAACCGTAAGAGGCGAAAAGCAGCAGATTAAGCCTGCAGAGAAAGTGACTCCTTCAGCCCCTGAAGGTATCCCCACCGGCAGAGAGAAAAAGCAGCCGGTTAAGCCTGAGGAGAGGGTGAAACCCAGCGGTCCTGTGGCCGATCCTTCAGACAGAGGCGGGAAGCAGGAGGTTAAAACCATAGAGAAAAGAAAAGCTATTGTGCATGAAGGCCTCTCCACCGGCAGAAGTGAAAAGCAACAGGTTAAGCCTGAGGAGAGAGCGATGCCAAGCGGTCCTGTAATCGGACCCACTGTCAGAGTTGAGAAGAAGAAGCAGCAGGTTGAGTCTGCGGAAAAAAGAAATGCCGTAGTGCCTGAGCGCAGCCCTACACCAAGAGGCGAAAGACAGAATGTCAAGCCGGATAAAAATGGGAAAGGCGGGGAACCTGAATGCGGCCCCGGACAGAAAGACGAAAAGAATCCTGAAAAGTGTCCAAAGAAAAATTAAAAAAAGAGGTTCATCAAGCAGAATGGCGGAAATAGCCC
>RPRI01000011.1 GCA_003818505.1 Desulfobacteraceae bacterium
GAAAAATAACTATCTTGTGCGGCTGTAAAAAACAATGAAATCATGTTACATTATAAAGAACTAGGATTAGTGAATTCGAGGCAATTGTTCAAAGATGCCATGAAGGGCGGATATGCCATTCCGGCCTTTAATTTCAACAATCTCGAGCAGCTGCAGGCCATAATAAGCGCCTGTGTTGAAACAAAATCCCCAGTGATACTTCAGGTATCAAAAGGAGCGCGCAAATATGCAAACCAGACTCTCCTCCAGTACCTGGCAAAGGGGGCTGTCGAATATGCAAAGGAGCTGGGGTACCAGATCCCTATCGTTCTGCACCTCGACCACGGCGATTCGTTCGAAACATGCAAATCGTGCATCGAGACCGGGTTCTCCTCGGTGATGATCGATGGATCGCATTTCCCGTACGAGGAAAACGTGCGGCTGACAAAGCAGGTTGTCGAATATGCTCATCAGTTTGATGTCACGGTTGAGGGAGAAATCGGTGTGCTTGACGGAATAGAAGATGAAGTATCATCAGAGCACACGTCATATACAAGACCTGAAGAGGTTGCGGATTTTGTAAAGAAAACCGGAGTTGACTCACTGGCTATTTCGATCGGGACATCTCATGGCGCTTTCAAATTCAAGGTGAAGCCGGGCGAGCTTCCTCCCCCGCTGAGGTTTGATATCCTTGAAGGATGCGAAAAAATGATCCCGGGATTCCCCATTGTCCTGCATGGCGCTTCGTCAGTCCCGCAGGATATTGTTGCCGATATCAACAAATTCGGCGGTAAAATGGAAAATACAGCCGGTGTTTCAGAAGATCAGCTCAGGCGGGCTGCAAAATCAGCTGTATGCAAAATCAATATAGACAGCGACGGGCGCCTTGCTATGACGGCGGCGATCCGCAAGGTGTTTGCCGAGAAGCCCGGTGAATTTGATCCGCGCAACTACCTCGGCCCGGCCCGTGACAAGCTCAAGGAGCTGTACAAGCATAAGGTAATCAATGTGCTGGGAAGCGCGGGTAAGGCGTAAAGGCGTAAAGGCGTAACGGCGTAACGGCGCAAAGGCTCAACGGCAGAAGAGAGAGGGCGGGATTGCGTGAGGAGGGCGAGAGTGGGAGAATATCCCCTCCTGGGAGGGCCTGCCCCGAGCGAAGTCTCGGGGGGTTGGGGGTGGGTTTGTACATAAAGTTGTCAATATTATAATATACACATATTCAGCCGGTTAAAAGCCGGCTGATTTTTTATGTTAAAAACTGTCGCTCATTTACATTCTCATGTGACACAGCTATTTGTTAATTTAGCGGACAATACGGAAACAACGGCACATTGAGGCATCTGGTTTATAAAGAGCAGTTAAAAAGAGGCAACCGTTTCGCGGTGATGCTGAACGACAGGGAAATGAGGGCCCTTGATATTTACTGCAGCCGTTACCGGATCAGGAACAGGTCGGAATTTTTCAGGGAAACCATCATGAAGGCAATTCTGAAAAGATTTGATGATGAGCATCCGACACTATGGGAGGAGCCCGAACCGACCCTTTTCAACCAGGACGGATCAAGATAAATTTGGCTGATTCCTCTCTTTTCTTAATTTTACATACTGACTATTTATTAAAGGGGATCAGACTTTAAGACACGTCTGAAAACGGAGATATGTATGTATCCTGACAACCTGCATATAGAGCCAACAAAGCGAACGCCATGGATCGTGCTGGAGCACAGGAGGATCTTTATCATGGGCAGGTCGATAATTGATAATCCTGGCGTTTTCTATGAACCCGTCCACCAATGGATTAAAGATTACGTGATGAAATCAAAGGGCAGGACCAGGGTGGAGCTGGGCTTTGACTATATCAATTCAGGTTCTACTAAATGGCTTTACATTTTATTGAGGGAATTATCGGGAATGGAAGATCTCACTCACAAGACATCTGTTACATGGTATTATGAAGAGGGTGATGAGGACATGCGTGAGCTTGGGCGCATTATTAAATCACTGATGGAATGCCCGTTCCGGCTGGTACAGGTCGGTAACATGGATGACGAGCTATACCGGTCATTGATATCAAAAGCTCAATAGTGCGTATCGCGGAACAATCGAAAATTTTATTAATTTTGCGGCGTGAATAATTGATTTACTGACCCATGGTGTAATTGGCAACACGTCGGATTTTGGTTCCGCAGAGTCCTGGTTCGAGCCCAGGTGGGTCAACCCAGAAATAAGCGCAAACAGTGAAAATAAGGCTGAATGCGCTTTTTTATTGATGTGTCTACTGAAACTATACTGAAACATTTCTTGCATAAAAAGCTATGTATATGATATGTCCC
>RPRI01000012.1 GCA_003818505.1 Desulfobacteraceae bacterium
TCAAAAGTTGACGAGTCCAAAGTAACCTGCCCCGTGCTGGTTGTTGCAGGCGCCGAGGACCGCATCACCCCTGCATCGGTCGTTCGCAAGGTAGCAGGAAAATACAGGAATGCAACCTATAAAGAATTCCCGAATCATGCTCACTGGATCATGACCGAGCCCGGATGGCAGGATGTCGCAGAGTATATCAGCGGCTGGCTAATCCAACAGAAGGCCGATTGACGTTATCAGCCCCTTGACGGGGATTTCTTTTTTTAAGGGTGTTTTTAAATTATGGCGGAACAATTCTCTGTCGAGCAGATTGCAGGTAAAATATACTTTATTCGAAGTACAAAGGTGATGCTGGATAGGGATCTTGCAGAGCTTTATGGAGTTGAAACAAGACGTTTAAAGGAACAGGTGCGAAGAAATATTGAAAGATTTCCGGACGATTTCATGTTTGAACTGACTCAGGAGGAATTAAAAAATTGGAGATCGCAATTTGCGACCTCCAATCAGGATGTAATGGGATTGCGTGTGAAACCCTTTGCTTTTTCAGAACATGGCATACTGATGCTTTCTTCCGTATTAAAAAGTGAAAGGGCCATTCAGGTAAACATTCAAATAATGAGAATATTTACAAAGCTCCGCCGAGCATTGCTCGACAATGAAGATTTCAGGAGGGAGCTTGATGAATTTAAGCAGATCACAGAGGATAGGTTCCAGATTGTTTTTGAAACGCTGGATCAGTTATTGGTGATAGAGAGTAAGCCGAGGAAGAAAATAGGATTTACGGTCAAGGAAAAGATTCGTGAATATGGGAAAAAACGATAAACCTGGAAAACAGAGAACCATCCCAGGAAAAGCCAGCAGCAGTCAGGAATGCAAATTTAAATATCCTTATTCTCCTGAAACCTCTTTCCTGTCTTTAATATTTAGGCGCTTATGGAATCTTTAATCCCGATTATTGAGAAAAAGATTTTATTGATCCGCGAAAAGAAAGTGATGTTGGATAGAGATCTTGCAGGACTCTATGGAGTGGAGACAAGAGTTTTAAATCAAGCGGTTCAAAGGAATATCAGGCGGTTTCCAGATGACTTCATGTTTGCATTGACCAGAGAGGAGATAATGAGGATATCACAAATTGTGACATCCTCTGATATCAAATTTTCCAAAAGAGTTCATGCTTTTACCAAAATTACCCTCTGTCCCGAACAAAAAAATTGGCTTCATCATAAAAGAGAAGCAGGCGGATTATTCCCCTTCCCTTTGGCGGGGCTTTGAGAAAATCGTAGCGGAGAGTTTTTAGAAGGTAAGTTTAAATAATGAAATCGTTCTTTTATTTTACAGGAGGCGGAGAAACTTCATAAGTGAAGGATGTACTTAACTCGGCTTAGCGGCCGGACGCGGGTGGGTATGGGCAGTAGAGCAAAAACTGAGCTATAAAATATGATCAACTTATAAATTGATGAACGTTATATAGTAAAGCAGAAGTAGAATATACTTCCCACTGTAGTAAAAAGAAAATATATTATCGCGTAGATAAAAAAACAACCTCCTAGTAGCATAGAGTTGGGCAAACTCAAAATAAAATGCTAAAAGGAGGCTGTCATGAACGAGAATGAAGTTATCAGGTACAAGAAGTTCTGTCAATTTAAAGCGGAGATCAGATCGTCAGGCGATTATCTTATAGTTGGAATCGATGTGGCCAAGGATAGGCATCACGCATTTTTCGGCACTGCTGCCGGTCGCACACTTTTGAGGCGATTGATCTTTGACAATGATCAGGCTGGATTTAAGCAGTTAATAACACGGGCCTCGCAGCTTCAGATCGAGTATGGGCTCGGCAGGGCTGTATACGGATTGGAGCCGACCGGCAATTATCACAAGCCGCTGTCGAATTGGCTGATGGAACAAGGTCAAATGCTCGTATTGGTATCGAACAAGTCGATTTCCGATAATCGTCAGACTCTGGATGGGCGCTGGGATAAGAACGACACCAAGGATAGCGCCAATGTCGCTGATTTGATAGCTCAGGGCAAGTGCCAGTTTTTTGAGGTGCCGGACAAACGGCTAGTTGAGCTTCGCAATCTGCATTCATTGCTCAGGCGGCTTAAAAAAACCGAGCATTCGGTGCGCATGCAGATTAGAAATGGTTTGGTATGCAAGTATTTTCCGGAACTGGATCGTCATTGGGGCAGTAGTTTAACTGAGAATCTGGCTATTGTGCGCTGGTGTCTGGATCCGCGGAA
>RPRI01000013.1 GCA_003818505.1 Desulfobacteraceae bacterium
ACTTTGCAAAATTAAAAATATCGTTTTTTTTGAGCCATCCTTTTTGACGCGCAAAATCGACAAGCCCGGGATGGCTTCTGTCGTACTCATCGCCTATTGTCAGTCCGTTGCTTATTGAATAATAATCTTTAACTTTTTTCGCGGCCCACAAATGCCCGGCTGTTTCAAGCACCCATGCTCCCCTGCCGTCGGCCATGATAAAGCTGTTATGGTAAACCATCTTTTTATCTTCATACCCGCAAATTCCTCCCTGACCATGATCCGACAAAAGCCCGGCGACCGTTTCAACCGCCTGTTCGGCGGTTGAAGCCCTTTCAAGGGCAAGGCGGAGAAGGTCCATGCCCGTAAGCCCGCCTTTTTTCACAAGTGGCATCTTTGTCCATACTGCCTCATTTCCTATTGCAAGGCCCTTTTCATTGATTCCCATCTCGGCTCCCCACATCCAGAAAGGACGGGATATCAGCACCGAATACTTTTCTTTGACCTGAGGAATTTGAATATATGTGCACTGAAGCCGTTTATTGTCTGAATCGAATCCGGCAGGATGATATTCTATCGCCTGCGCTTCATTCGGCTCCCTGTCGCTGTTTTTCCCGAAAATAACCGATCCGTCCGCAGTCCCTTCCGGAAGAATAACAAATGTATCGCACATATCTCACATCTCCTTCATGTGATGATTTGTTATTGTTCTTAAACATGATGGTTTAGTAACAATTTGTTATTTCTATTAAACCACTAAGGACGTGAAGCAGAGGAAATGAAAAAAATTATCATTTATTATTCTTTCGCGCTCTTAGTGTCATTCGTGGTAAAAAAATGTACTTATTACGAAATCACCAATATTGACCATACAATATAATAATGATATATATACGACTCATAAAAATCAAATCGGCTTACACGGAGGTATAGAAAGTGCTTAAAACAATTAGAAGTTATATTATTATCGCGATTATTGCATATGGTCTATATTTTGTACTTGATCATCATTTCATCATTGACGGCAAGGACTTTTATTTGCTTGAAAAATCCGAGCTCACTCTTTCATATACATTTTTTAATATCACAGATAGAAAAATTGAATCAATATTGAAAATTGACGATTTGAGAAATGACGGGATTGGAGATCTTCTCGTGGAACTTGGGTTGATCACGGAAGAAAATAAAAATAAGCTGGAAGCCAAATTCGATGCTGAAGATGGATAAATTGTGGCTGCAAGAATTATCCTTTGGGTCTTCGCGTCTTTGTGTGATTATTTCAATATTCAATATTCTATGTCCGATTATGGTTTTTCCATAATTTTTTCCCATCCGATCTTTTTATTCTGAATTTATCAAGTTTCAACCGCTGCCCGGACAGAAGATCTTCTGTTTTATATCTTGTCCCCCTCCAGTCTATTCCTCCTTTTCGCACGCAGATAATACCCGAACGCAAAAGCATTACTGAAACAATAAGAAGCCCGATCTGCGCAAGAAAAAGGGGAAAAAACTTCTGTTTAAACCTTCTCGATATAAAAAAAGACCCGGCAGCCATTAAAACATAGGTAATTACCCATAGAGAAAGCAGGGGCAGGTCCCTGAAATTAAATATTGCCGCAAAAGGGGCGATTGCAAAGGCCCAAACAAAAGCTACAATCAGTGCCATCCTTATCAGGCTGTAGTTCGCCGCAGAACCGAAAAAGTTTTTTTCAACTCCTTTAAACATCAATTTCAGGGAAGGATACCAGACGATTGAAATATCGCGCAATGCAACAGCAAAAGTGCTCTTTGCTCCCGAAAGGCTCATCATAAGCCCGAGCCCCACATCGTCAACAGGCTCCATGCGAAGCCATGAAAAACCTTCCGTTTTCTCAAATGCGGCTCTTCTGACAAGATTGAAAGCACCTGTACCCGCAAAAGCCTCTGAGCCCGGTTTTCCGACATCAACCGCTCTTGTGCCGTGGAGAAACATGGCGCCGAGGGCGCTTACCACAACTTCAAACCAGAATGAATTTGAAGCCGGTTTGGGAAGAAGCGCGAGATGGTCACTCTTGTCCGCTTCCGCCAGCGCCAATGCTTTTCGCAATGTGCCCTGCCTGAAATGGACGTCAGCATCTGTGAAAAGCAGCCATTCCCCCGTTGATTTCGCAGTTCCTTCATTCAATGCATTTACTTTCCCTATCCATCCATCGGGAAGCTTTTCAATATGAACGGCTTTTGCCCGTGCATCTCTTCCTGCAA
>RPRI01000014.1 GCA_003818505.1 Desulfobacteraceae bacterium
GCAACCCAGTTCCATCCGGAGAAAAGCCAGGATTACGGGATGAAGTTACTGGAAAATTTCATCAACTGGAAGTCATCATGCTGAAGCGGCGCCTGATTCCAAAACTCCAGATAAAACAGACCCGAAACGGGACGAAGCCACGAATGGTGCTGGTGACAACGATCCGGTTTGAAGATTTTATTGAAATAGGAGACCCGATATCACAGGCTAAAATTTATGAAGCCCAGGCAGCCGACGAGCTGATTTTTCTCGATCTCGATGCCGCTCTCCAGGAGCGGGCAATACTCACGGAACTTGTCAGCCGTATTGCTGAAGAAATTTTCATGCCGATCACTGTGGGCGGGGGTATCCGGTGCAATGAGGATTTCCGTCAGCTTCTTTCCAGCGGCGCCGACAAAGTCAGCATAAATACCGCGGCGGTTGAAGACCCGGACCTGATCCGCAGGTCTTCAGACAGCTTCGGAACTCAATGCGTCGTTCTGAGTATTGATTATCGTGCAAACGGCAATGGCACGAACCAGGTGTACATAAAAGGCGGAAGAGTAAAAACCGATATGGATCCAGTCCGCTGGGCTGTTGAAGGTGAACGGCGGGGAGCTGGGGAAATCCTGCTGACATGCATCGACCGCGACGGCACCCGACTGGGCCTGGATCTGCAGGTTATCCGCGAAGTGGCAAAAGAGGTTTCGATCCCGGTTGTCGCATCAGGCGGCTGCGGTCTGGCCTCCCACTTTGTGGATGGTTTTATCGAAGCCGGCGCAGATGCGGTTGCAGCAGGGACATATTTCTGTTTCAAAGATGAAAATCCCATGCAGACGCGTTCTCAGATCCTTAACGCCGGCATTCCGATCCGCCTGCACAGTTAAGATTAATTTTTAATTTGACGAAGGTTTAACAAAAGAACGGTTTCTAAAATCTGAAATTATATTGATGAAACAGAGCCGGTCATTACCAGAATGGTATACAAGCGTTCATAACCGGCAAAACAAATATAGGTAGAATTAGTGACAAATATCGTGAATGATCAAACCGGATATCGCTTCATACTTGACGGGAAAGCATACGCTGTCAAAAGATCGGATATCCCGGTCCGGAAAAAATATAATTTAAATGCCTCCCGCGGGTTTCCCTGGATGACATATACAGGCAACGATAGAATTGCCGGTAACGGGTACCCTCTTCCGGCGCTTTATTCAAAAGAAGATACTCTTGGACGACGTTTTCTTTTCTCTGTCGGCCCATGGTGGATAGATGCCAACCATTCCAGCCCTGGATATGGTTTCTTGTCTCTTGTCTTTCATTGTCTTCTGCGTCCGGATCAAAAAGATCAGCATATGTGTTTTGATCTCAGCCTCTGTTATCCCGATATGCGTAATATGAAGATACGGGGGAAAATTCGTGGTCATAATGTTGATCTTAAAGGAGCCGATTTTGTTTTTTGGTTCCAATGCTATTCTAAAAAAATTGAGAAAAAAGTCAACTATGCCCTTACCGGGCAAACTCTTAATGACAAAATATTAGACGGAAAGATTAATGAATTTGAATTGCGTGTAGATGCTGAAAATAATGACGATTGGGTTTGCCTGGGAAGCTGCTTAGACAAAAGTTCGATATACGGTAACCTGCCCATCGGAAAAATCGATTTGGATACCCCGATAAATATGGGTTTCATTTTAATTCCGATAGATGTCAGGCCTATCTGGTCTGAGGAATATCTTACTACATTACCTATAAACCTGATCAAAGAATCAGCTCAATCAATGTGGCCGGTAAAAACCAATTTGTTGCCGGAAGGTACAATTGCATTTTACGAATTAGAGATAGATTATTACTCACACTATCAGATTTTCCATATTGGATCGGCATAGAAAAAGAGGAAGACATATTTTGAGAGATAACAATAATTCTAACTTCATTGAAGGCAAACAATTATATTTACGCGAAGTTCGCGTTTCAGATGTTTCTGAGAATTATTACCGCTGGATGAACGATCCCGATGTAATTCAGTACATGGAAAGCCGGTTCGCCCCTCAGTCAACAGAGAAGATTCAGGCTTATGTCAGACGCGAATCAGAGAATTCGTATAGCGTATTTATGGCCATTATTGATAAAGCGAGCGACAGGCATATCGGAAATATCAAAATACATAGAATCGACCAGTATCACCGGCA
>RPRI01000015.1 GCA_003818505.1 Desulfobacteraceae bacterium
CAACCGAGTGCATATCTTTTAAAGAGATGGCCTGTAGAAGCTGATTCCTTCCCAGGACAAGCTCTCCAGCCAGATTCATAAGGGAGTCCAGAAGTTTGACATGCACCCTCAGGCTTGTTTCACCGGCGCTGACCTGCATGTCGGTTTTCTTTGACTCATTTGAAGCCTGATCACCGGCAGAATCCTGCATCATGCCGAAACCTGATGCCTGATTCTCCTTTTCCTGCAAGGGCGCGGAAGATTCCCTTGCTTCCGGTGAGGTCTCTTCCTGGATTTCCGGCTCCGCAGCCGCCGTACCTGAAACAGGCACAAGAGAGAAATCTTCCTTGAGTTCAAAAATAAATCTTTCATCAATGTCAAACAGGGCATTAACCATGGAAGGCTCAAGAATGGTCCCGAAGAGTATGTTGAATGGTATGCTGTCCGGCATGGCGTCCGTCTGCAGGTTTCCTACTGCTTCTATATCCGGCCGGCAATCGAACAGGTTTCCGCTCTCCTGGATCTTGTCGATAAAGTCCATCGGAGTTAAATTTTTTTCATGCACGTCACGGATCAGGTCGAGTTCGACCAGATAGATAAAATATCCCTTCTTTCTTGCGTTATAGATGTCTTTTTTGGATACCTTAAATATGGTTTTTCCTTCCATGACTATATCCGCAAGGTCGGTCGTCTTCTTCTTTTCTTTGACAGGCGCAGTGTTGGAGGTAAGGCCTACAAGGGCCTCAACATGTTCTGAAATATCCATGCTGTTGCTCTCCCCGACGTTTATCAGGAGCTTTCGAAGTGTATCGGAGGCCAGAAGCAGTATGTTGACGATCTCCGGATTGGGGATCATTTCCCTCTCCCTGATCATGCCGAGGACGTTCTCCATTTTGTGGGATAGCTCCTTGATATTGTTGAGCCCCATGAAACCCGCCCCGCCTTTAATTGAATGCGCAGCCCGGAACACCTTATTAACAAGATCTTCATTAATATCGGCGCCGTCGCTTTCGATTGCCAAAAGGTCGTTTTCTATATTTGACAAATGCTCTAAAGACTCTTCGACATACAGCCTCAAAGTTTCATCTTCCTGAAAGCTCATGATTACCTCCATACATTTCTTGTCTGATTATTCTTGAATGGATGCCGTAAAAGGTTTTCATCTTGAGATAATCCCTTTGTTCGGCAGCATATAATTCCTGTTTCTATATTATTTTATCTCTTTCTTCAGCCGGCTGCCTGTAACTAGGCAGCTGCGTCAAAATATTTGTCCAGATGCATCGTACGGATTAATTTCTGCATCCTGCCGGTCGTATTTTTTATCTTAAGTCTTCCGTTGCAGCATTTTAGTGAATTATGGGCGCCGATAAGGAGACCTACTCCGTTCGAATCAATTTCTTCAACTCCGTTGAAATCAATAGTGATCTCCTTTACCCCCTGGTCTATGAAAGACAGTATCTGTGTATTAAGACCCTTAACCATTGAAGTTTCAATTTTCTTCCCCGGTTTTATAGTCTTCTTTGTTATATTCTTGGTTTCCTTGGGCATAAAGTTCTCCACAATATTAATATATTTTTATATAGATGGCATATTATTGCTGTTAACCGCAAACAGGGAATCGGCATAACTTCTTTGATCGGATAATATTATGACATTTCAGTTATTAAAATTCCGCATATACAGTCCTATGCGATATCCGTGCCAATATTTTTTTTGGCTACAATTTATTTATTATAATAATATCAGCCTGTTATCTTTGTGATAAACATCGGATTCCAGTCATCCGTTTGACAGGACACGTCGTTTTTTTGACATTTTCCCGATAAAAATATTTCCATGGCATTAACATGATTTTTTTTCTAGGCAGTCTTCATGAAATACAGGCCCGGTATTATTCCGCAAAATGCAGGGCTGATTTCTGTTTCTGCCTCATGCATGAGACCCAACCCCTGCCATGGAGGCCTTTTTGCACAAGCGCCCTTCCCTTCCCCTCTGATAATGAATGGTTTAATATCTTGAAATATTTTCCGTATTGATGTAAGCATTTTCTATATTTTTGCCCTGTCTGCAAACTCGGACGGAAACTGCTTATGTCAGCTTAACGGGCAATATGAACAAACAGACATCAAAAGGAGTCTTACATGAACAGGCTTATTAC
>RPRI01000016.1 GCA_003818505.1 Desulfobacteraceae bacterium
TATTTCCATCCCGACGGGGACTGGACGCTTGCATTAATAGATAAGAACAGCCCGTTCACTGCGTTTGCCAACGACCTTCTGGGTCTTTTCATTCTTCTGGGCATCCTGTGGGCCGTGGTTCAAAGGTTCATCATTAAGCCTGTTCATGTAGCAACGGAAAATCAGGATAATATAGCACTTTTGATTATCGGGACACTGATTCTTCTCGGCTTTTTTCTTGAAGGCGCACGAATACTGGTTACCCGAATCCCTGCTGAAATGGCGAGTTACTCCTTTATCGGGTACCCCCTGTCAAAGGTTTTCTCCATCTTTGGATTGAACTGGACATCCATTTATTCATACCTGTGGTATGCACATGGAATCGTCGGCGCGCTGTTAGTGGCCTATCTGCCATTCGGTAAAATGCGGCACATCCTCAATACACCTCTTACTTATGCTCTGGAAGAGGTGTCCGGCGTCAGGAAGGAGAAACGGATATAATAAAGGGCTTATATTTAAATGAGGCACTGAAAATGACCACAGCAGAAGAAAAAATATCTGACGTCTCACCGGAAAAAACAGACAGCAAGCAAGATGTCAGACAGATACCCATACATAATCTGGATATAAAACGTTTAATTGAGCTTGATGCCTGCACGCGATGCGGTGAATGCCTCTCATGGTGTCCAGTATACGATCAGGACTCCAAAGAGGGTATCGTTCCACGACGCAAGGTCATCGATTTTCTGAAAATTGCCAGGGCTCAGAACGGATTTCTGGCAAAAATCATGAAAAGTGAAAATGTCAGGGAATCGTTTAAGAAAGTGATCCGGGCTCTGTTTTGCTATCAGGAAGTGACAGAAGAACAGATTAAAGAGTTTGTTGCCAATCTGTATGAGTGCTCCACCTGTGGCCAGTGTGAAGTGGTCTGCCCGGCACATATCGATACGGTGAATCTCTGGGAAGATTTGCGAAGACTGATTGTCAGCGCAGGATACGGTCCTTTGGAGCCTCAAAAGGCCTTGCGTAAAAGTGTCATTACCTTTGACAACCCTTGGCAGCAGCCTCGATCAGGCAGAACCAAATGGTCGCGGCGGGCAAAAAAGGACAATCTAATCATCGAAGAACCCAGGGAAATTATCAAATCAAAGGGCAAGGTGCTGCTTTTTTTCGGATGCACGGCATCCTACGATGCCAATGTAAAGCAGGTCGCCATCAATACCGTAAATATTCTTGAAGCGCTGAATATTGATTACGGAGTTCTGGGTAAAGATGAAAAATGCTGTGGAAGCGTGTTGCTCAGAATGGGAGACCCGGAGCATAAACGGCTTTTTCAGGAAAACATCGATCAGTTCAACGGTCTGGGCATAGAAACGCTGATCAGCTCATGTGCAGGCTGTTTTAAAACCATCATGCAGGACTATCCAAAAGTTGGAAAATTGAATTTTGAAGTCCTGCATACCGTGGAATATTTGGCGCGGCTGCTAAAGAAGGGCAAACTAACATTTCCTCATCCGGTCAACCGAATCTGCACCTATCATGATCCCTGCCATCTGGGCAGGGCAACCGGCGGGTTTGATGCGCCGAGGCTTATCATGAATTCCATTCCAGGGCTCAAACTTATTGAAATGCCAAGAAACAAAGAATATTCACGCTGTTGTGGAGCAGGTGGCGGATTAAAATCAGGGTATCCGGACATCCAGAACAAGATGGCACAGAGGCGGGTGAAAGAAGCTGAAGAGACTGGCGCTAAAGAGCTGGTTTCGTGCTGCCCCTTTTGCTATCAGGGATTGCAGGTCGGCATCTCCTCATTGGCATCTGACATCGTGATCAAAGACATGTCGGCTTATATTGCAGAATCGCTCCTGGGATATGATGTTTTTGAAAGAGCAGATGAGGATGCAGCCGCCAAAAAGAAGAAAAAGGAAGAGGCGCAACTCTCCGGGGAAGATGAGAAAAAGTTCAAAGAGGCGGATAGTGACGGTTGATATGTACACAAAATTCACTTATTGGATGGACAAACAAACTTTTCTTGTTATGCACAAAACTTTGTCAGAAATGGGGATTCCGCTGTATGAAACAAGAAAAGCTATTTGCCTCCCTTTGTCCAACAA
>RPRI01000017.1 GCA_003818505.1 Desulfobacteraceae bacterium
AGATCCGGAGGGTTGAGCCTGGCCTTGTCGAGCGCGTCCTTACCGTTTTCTGCAGAAGTCACTTCAATGCCGTGTCCCTTCAGCAGCGTTTCCAGCATATAAAGATTGGTGCTGTTGTCATCCACAATTAAAACCCGTTTTTTCATCTTTATTCACCTCTTAAGCTTTACCGGCAAGTGCTGTTCAATCTTTGCCACAAAGGTATCCGGATCAATCGGCTTTTCTATATATCCGTTGCAACCTGCTTCCATCGTCTTCTCCCGGTCGCCGGACATTGCATGGGAGGTAACAGCAACGATGGGGATGTCTGCAAGATCCGGATTCCGCCTCAGATTACGAGCTACAGCGTAGCCATCCATTACAGGCAGCTGTATATCGAGGAGAATCAGATCGGGTTTGAGTGAGGTTGCCGTTTCAATGCCGGATTTACCGTCCGGAGCGGCAAAGACTTCATAGTTTTCTTTCTCAAGGATATACCTGACAAGATAAAGATTCTGCTCATTATCTTCTATAACAAGAATTTTTCCTTTCATATATCTTTCCTTTCTTGAGGAAGTGACAAACTGAACGTGCTTCCGGAACCCCATGCGCTTGTTACCCATATTTTACCCCCCATTAGTTCCACAAGCCTTTTACATATGGAAAGCCCCAGCCCCGTGCCTTCATATTTCCGTGTAATTCCCGAGTCGATCTGCCTGAATGCCTGAAAAATTGTTTCCATGTCTTCGGTCCTGATGCCTATGCCTGTATCAGTCACCTTTACAGTTACTTTGCCATCTTCCGGTTCACACTCTATTTTTACCGAACCTTTTTCCGTAAACTTTATGGCATTGCTGATCAGATTCAGAAGAATCTGCTCTATTCTCCTCCTGTCGCCGGTCAGATTTTCAATTTCGGAAGATATTGAGCACGCAAGTTCAAGTCCTTTTTTATCTGCAAGCGGACGCGCACTCTCAACGGTCTTTTCTATCGTTTGACGAAGGTTATAATTTTCATGCGCAATCTGCAACTGTCCTGCTTCGATCTTGGATATATCAAGGACATCGTTTATCAGAGAGAGCAGGTGTTGAGCGCTCCCGCGCACCATGTTCAGCTGTTTTTTCTGCTCGTCGTTTAAAGGCCCGACTATTCCCTGCAGAATGATACCTGTAAAACCGATAATTGAGTTTAGTGGCGTTCTCAGTTCGTGCGACATGGTGGCAAGGAAAGCCGATTTCAACCTGTCAGCTGCCTCGGCACGTTCTTTTGCAACTGCAAGCTCACTGAGTGTCTGAATACGCTCTTTAATCTCCGCAGAGAGCTTCTCATTCGCAGCCTGAAGCTGCGATGTGCGATCTTCCACCTTTGTCTCAAGGTGATCCCTGTGTTCTATTAGATCAGCTTCCGTATCTTTTAATGATTTGTATGATATCCTGAGAGTGTTTATCATCTGGTTATAAGAATTTGCCAACAATCCGATTTCATCTTTAGATTTTATATCGATACTGCGCTCGAGATCAGATGTCCTTGCTATGTAATCCGTTTCATCAATAAATTTCTTCAAAGGTCTCACAACATAAGTGCTGAGTCCGATTAATGTAAGAATGCTCAATAATATCAAGCCAATCACCAGGCCTGAAATCGTCATTACAATCTGGGAAATGATAGGCTTTTCGATATTTTTATAAGGTATAAGAACGGCTATTTTCCAATCCTGTTCTGTGACATTTATAGAAAACACATAATTTTTCTCATTGTTAATGTTTACAGAGACAAACCCCTGGCCGGGTTGCTTAAAAATTTTAAGAAGATCGGGGGAATAATCCTTTATGTTTTTAAAAAGCATCTCTTTGCTTAATCCGGCCAGAACCACTCCATTCCCGTCGATAAGAGCGATTGCTCCCTGGGGATTGATCATAAACTTTGAAATATAATCGGTCAGTTTTACTAATGTGACGTCAACCCCTACAACACCATAAAATAATCCATTTTTATCAATAAGAGCCCTGACAATTCCTATGTTCACGTCGGAAGTCGTGAGAGAGGGATATGCCCCGGTCTTCATGACTTTGCCCGGATTGTTTTTAGCCAGTATATACCAGGGCCTTTC
>RPRI01000018.1 GCA_003818505.1 Desulfobacteraceae bacterium
AAGTGACTTTGATGACCCCTGTTTGCGACATCAGCGGTTATGAGCCCGAAAAAGTTGAAGGACAGTCTTTAAGGATTTCCTTAAATTCATGATCCTCCAGGTCAGGACTCTTTTAACCGTTCATTATCCCTTTTTAAGTAAAACAGCCTTGATTGTTATTGTCTTGCGAGGGACATTTTGATAATTCAATGTATTGGTTGTCTGCGAGCCTTCAATCTTTTTTACCACATCCATCCCGTCTATTACCTTGCCGAATACCGCATAAGCAAACTCGGGTGAGCCACCGTTATCTCTTGTATTAATAAAAAACTGAGATGTGGCGCTGTTCATTTCATCGGTGCGCGCCATCGATATTGTCCCGATATTATTTTTCAAACCGTTTGAGGACTCATTTTCAATGGGGGCGCGAAGCCCGCTTCTGGGATTCAGATCTTCAGTCAGCCCTCCACCCTGGATCATAAAATTCTTAATCACACGATGAAAGATCGTGCCACTGTAAAAGCCCGATTTAACATAGCCAAGGAAGTTCTCAACGCTCTTGGGCGCTTTATCTTTGTATAACTCTAGAGTTATATTGCCCATGGTCGTTTGAATGACAACAACAGGATTTGAGGCTTTTTGTGTGTTTTTATCCTGGGCAGGGCAAATGGAAACGAAAATTACCAGCATTAATATGGCTGTCATTGATACAATGTTCTTAAGTGTGGCCATGTTTATATCCCTTTCATTTTATACATGGTAGGCAATTATCTTATTTGCGGTTATCCTTTTCTTTCTTTTCTCCCCGCCCGGAATGTGGCGATAATTTCAATCAATGTAAACAGGACAATCGCCAGAAAGAAATAGAGGGCAGGCGGATGCTGAAACATGAAGTTTTTAATCTTGTCACCCAAAAAGCATAAAGAGAGCAGAACCAGAAGCTTGGCCATGAAAATGCCGCGCCAGTTGGTGGATACGAAAACGCTTATAGAGGAGCGGATAATAGAAAATCCGAAGTTGTGTGTCAAATAAAATTCAGTCACATACTATTGTAGCGGAGAAATGGCCGGCTGAGATGAATATATCTTACCAATTCCTTAAAATAGGCATCTTCATCGCATATAATTGATTTAAACCTGTTTTGAAAAAGGTGTCCGTTTCGTCTATGACGAAGGAGCCAATTTCAAAAGTCTTAAATGCAAAGGAATATTTATAAAATTAAGATAAATTAATTAATATTATATTGAATAAAGCAAGAAAGTGCTCTATTGTCTTTCTAAAACCTCCAAGTTCAAGAAAGGAACAATAATATGAGCACTCTCTTAGACATATGGAATACCATACAAATGAAACTTTTTCCAGCATTTGAACAAGAATTTGATCCACTTACTGAACAGGAACGGGAATTCATAAAGATTGTTTCCCTGCTCGACTTGCCCGAACACACAAAGGTGTATAACTGGCAAGGATTCGGGCGCATTAGAAAAAGCCGTCTGGCATTGGCAAAAGCCTTTATCGCCAAATCCATCTATATGATTGAGACAACAGACGCACTTATCGTTTATCTAAAAGGTTGTAAAAATATCAGGCGGTTACGCGGATGGGAACTGGCATCCCAAGTTCCCTCAGCACCGACTTTTTCACGGGCTTTCTCTGAGTTCGCAAAAGGCGAGTTGCCGCAGAAAATACATGAAGCCATGATCAAAAAACATTGTGGGCAAAAACTCGCAGGCCATATCAGTCGCGATTCTACTGCAATAGAATCACGGGAAAAACCGGTCAAAATGCCGATGGCATCGGCCGGTCCCAAAAGGAAACCCGGACGACCGCGCAAGGATGAACCTGCCGCTCCCAACGTCCTCAAACGAGTAGAACTTCAAGCAGGAAGAAGCCTGGAAGAGAACTTAAGCGATTTGCCGACCGTCTGTAATGTCGGGACCAAAAAGAACAGCAAGGGATACAAAACTACTTGGGTTGGCTATAAACTTCATCTGGATTGCATTGATGGAGACATCCCGGTCAGCGCC
>RPRI01000019.1 GCA_003818505.1 Desulfobacteraceae bacterium
AGAATCTTCTTGCTTCGACAAGCAGAATCATGCCGGAAATTAAAAATATCCCGGAAAACCTCGGCGTCGGTTTCGGGTACGAGATGAACTTCCTCACAACCCCGATCATAGAGATAGCCGGAGATGGAAAGACCGCAAAAGGCATATGGTACTCGCCTGGCGTGAACATAGTCGGATCAGTTCGCGATGGAGGAAAAACAGGCATGAAGGGCGAATGGCGGATGACTAAATATGCGGTGGACTTTGCGAAAGAGGATGGCAAATGGAAGATATGGCATATAAAGATTTTCCTGGACAACCCCCCGCCAAGCTGGATCTATGAAAATGGCAAACCCGTTTCTATGACTGCTGAAGCTGTCAGGGAGACCGAGGAAGGTCACCCTAGCAGTGCAATAAAAGACATTTCAATCAGGGTAAATGAAGATCCCTATAAGCCGTATAGTCCTACACAGGCTCAGAAGTTGGAGCCAAGGCTGCCTGAACCCTATTACACCTTCAGCGAGACTTTCAGCTATTAGCAAAAAGCCCCCCGGCAAAAAGCGGTCTTTCAGCCGTCAGGGGCCCATGCACTGAGATAAAGGAAGTTTAAAAGCGCGCTGGTAACACCGGGGACGGTTCTTTTACCGCCGGTTAATGCGGGATTCCAAGTTCCTTCTTGTTTCCTTTAACGTCCGTATAGGTAAAGCTGAGGTAAGACACCTTGATGCTGGTATATTTGCTGTTTTTGAGTTCATACATGATGATGCCGTGATAATCAAAGCATTCGCCTGCCTTCACCTTGCCGAAGGGGGAGTCGTCATCATCCTTCTCCACT
This sequence comes from Desulfobacteraceae bacterium, assembly GCA_003818505.1. Lineage (GTDB taxonomy): Bacteria > Desulfobacterota > Desulfobacteria > Desulfobacterales > RPRI01 > RPRI01. The sequence goes on from RPRI01000019.1 coordinate 815, forward strand.
GCAAAATGCGTCCACATCTGAATCGCAATCGTATCATCATCACTCACGAAACGTTCTACGTGAAGCTCTTCTCTTGTCGATCTCCAGATCCTTGCATAATGACCCTTCATGCCCTGAATGCCTCTGAGTTCGAGCGTTCCGTTAATTATGACACAGTCAGGGTCAATGTAGTCCTCAAAAGTGGTAGCGTCGCGATTGTTGAATCTGTTGATGTAATCCATAAAGACTTCTTTTTTCATTTCGGCCTCCTGTCAGATAAATAGGATTATTATATCGCATGCAACCCCTCAGTCCGGGCGATTATTTGCACACGGTAGTGTAAATATTTTATCCACTTTACTGATATATTAAAGGATTGGCCATGGCCGATGGTGAATTTCTCCATTGCATTTGATGCATATTTTTGTTCAAATTCTTTTAATATAGATTTTTTAATAATAATGAATAGTCGCACGAATTCTATTTTCATATTGATATTTTGGGAATTATATCTATAGTGCTATCGTTAAACGACTCATCATATTGATGTTAAGCTGAGTTTATTTCTAAGCCAATTAAATTTATCGACTAATCGGATATCAAAAGAAATCTATTGATGGCCAGAGGGAAAAGCCTATGTTTTATATCTCAACTTCCATCCTGCAAAGATTATTGTCGTATATTTCAAGAAAAGGTTTAAATGTTGATGACCTTTTAAAAAAGGCAAACGTCGAACGGTCCTTTCTCGCCGATCTGGATAACAAACTGCCCCTGGAAGATTATTATTCAATAATGGATGCCGCGATAGAAATGACAGGAGATAACTATTTCGGCCTGCATATGGGCCATGGAGCGGCCCCCGGGGACCTCTCTATACTTGGGTATATAATGGCAAGCTGCCAGACCGTTCGGGAGGCGCTTGAAAAAATCGGCAAGTATTTCGCGATCATCGGATCAACGCAAAAAATCTATCTTAAAATTGAAGGAGATGATGCAAAACTCATATGGGAATTTATGAAAGAATTCCCGAATAAGTGCATCAAGCATTGCATTGATTTAGGCCTTTCCAACACTTACAAAATGATATCAAATATCGCAAACAAGACTGTCGAAATAAAGGAAGTCTGGGTCAAAGCCGATCCCCCTGAGGATATGAGCGAGTACA
>RPRI01000020.1 GCA_003818505.1 Desulfobacteraceae bacterium
AAAAGAAGAAAAATGGTATTTTAGCGTTGTTGATGTGGTTCGAATCTTGACTGAGCGAACCGATTTTCAAACCGCAAGAAAATATTAGAATAAACTGAAAGAACGTTTGAAAAACGAAGGAAGTCAAACGGTGACAAATTGTCACCAGTTGAAAATGCAGGCATTTGACGGCAAGATGCGTCTGACTGATGTGGCTGACACAGAACAGCTTTTAAGGTTGATCCAATAAATCCCTTCACCAAAGGCAGAAAGGTTTTATGCCGGCAACTTATCTTGACTTGACCACTTAAAATGACTATTATATGTGTTCAAAAGAGGTGATTTTATGAAAACCATGGGAATCAGCCAATTTAAGACACATGCTTTGAAAACCATTGATCAGGTTGCCGCGACACAGGAAATAGTTGTCATTACAAAACGGGGCAAGCCGATGGCGCAAATAATTCCTTATCAAAACTCCGCTTCCAAACACAAGCCAGGTAAACTGGCTGATACACTTGTTTTTGAAAATGATATTGTTTCGCCGCTTGGTGAAGAAATGTGGGATGCATGTAAATGAGATATATCCTTGATACACATGCCTGGATCTGGTGGCATATGTCCCCCGATAAGTTGTCACGAAAAGCTCAAAAGGTTATCGAGAACATGAACAGGACTAATGAGATTTTATTGTCCGCAATTTCTCTCTGGGAATTCAGTAAACTCCTTGAAAAGAAGAGGATCGGCATTTCCTGCGATCCGGAAGATTGGATTAAGAGTGCTCTTGATATGCCGAAACTCAGGCTGGCGCCTCTCTCTCCTATTTTAGCATATCGATCAACAATACTTCCTCAACCCTTTCATAATGATCCTGCTGATCAGATTATAGTCGCAACAGCACGAGAGGAGAACGCGACAATATTGACAAAAGACGAGAGAATCCTTGCCTATAAGCATGTTCGGAGTCTTTGGTAATCCTAAAAGTCCTATTAAGCAAAAGACCTTCCTTATTTATCAGCTGTCACAGTAATGCTGAAGATCCCCGCACTTTTTTCACGGTAGCGTTTAATTTCAGTATCAGACAGATAAAACCTCAGGATTTCATCGGGGATATCTACTGTTTTGGTCTTTTTTAACTCGATATTTTTAAAACCTGTCTCTTCAATGATCTTGAGATAATCGTCATGTTGAACAGCGCCTGCAATACAACCGGCATACAGCATGGCGGAGTTTTGGAAGAACTTTGCAGGCACATCAGGGCTTACTATGCGAAAAATTTGTCACCCTGAGCCCAGTTTTTGCCGTCAACCTCATCGATTACGATGTAGGTGCTTTCTTTGGGTTTTCCTGCGACCTTAAGGAGTGTCTCCGAAAATTCCCTGGCTATAGCTGCCTTCTGCTTTTTTGTAAGTTTGCCGACTAATTTCAAATTGATGTATGGCATGTTTGCTCCTTTATTTAATAATGCAGTTGCAGATATCGAATAAGATCTACAATCCTGTTGGCGTAACCCCATTCATTGTCATGCCAGGAGATGAGCCTGAATAGGCGTTTTTCATCTCTCAGGTTGCTGCGTATGGTAGATGCCGAATCATATACGGCCGAACAGGGGTCATTGATAAAATCCGTTGAGACCAGCTCCTCATTCGTGTAACCGAGATATCCCCTGAGATATGTCTCCGAGGCCTTTTTTATAAGTGTGTCGATCTCGTTGATAGACGTATCCCTCTCAGATCTGAAGGTCAGTTCGATAACCGATGAGTCAGAGGTGGGGATCCGATATGATATCCCGGCCAGTCTCCCCTCCAGGCCCGGGAATATCTCCCATGAAGTCTTTGCCACGCTCGTGGTAGTGGGTATTATGTTTACGGCCGCGGCCCTTCCGCTGCGGCGGTCCCTTTTTGAGACGCCGTCAACAAGCCTCTGGGATGCGGTA
>RPRI01000021.1 GCA_003818505.1 Desulfobacteraceae bacterium
AAAAGGCGAAATATGAGAAGCAACTTGTTGACTTAGCTGAAAAGCTGAAGATCGCTGAGGAAAAAAATCAGAGAGCTTTGTCTATGGCCCAGCAGACGAAGAGAGGTCATGTCTACATCATATCAAATATTGGCTCATTCGGGGAGCACGTCTACAAGATTGGTTTAACCAGAAGGCTCGATCCATTGGATCGAATTAGAGAACTGGGTGATTCCAGTGTACCTTTTGAATTTGACGTCCACGCAATGATTTTTAGCGAGAATGCACCGGCTTTGGAAAACCAACTCCACAAACATTTTATCATGATGCAGATTAATAAAATGAATTACAGAAAAGAATTTTTTAGGGTTGACCTTGGTCACATTAGAGAAGAAATAGAAAAATTTGGTATAACATCAACAAAATGGACAATGACTGCCTTGGCTAGAGAATACCACGAAAGCATGGCAATAGAAAAAGCTATAAGTGAAGACCCTGCGAAAAGAGATGCATGGATCAAAGGGCAGTTGCTTTTAGAGCCCGTAGCACCTCTGGTTGACAGTGACATTGTCGAGGATACTGTCCAAGCGTAATGTTTAGAGGAAGGAATTAAAATGTATGATAAAAATTACGAACCTATTGAAACATATTATAGGGGTTATAGATTCAGAAGCCGCCTTGAAGCACGCTGGGCAGTATTTTTTGAACATATGGGGATTACCTTCCAATATGAACCAGAGGGTTATAAACTACCATCAGGTTGGTATTTGCCCGATTTTTGGCTACCCCAAGTCAAAATGTGGGCTGAAGTAAAACCAAATGAATTTACAAGGCATGAATATTCTCTTGCTTTTGATCTTTCTAAATTAACAGGGTTTTCCTTTTTAATGCTAGATGGCCCACCTGATTTTAGACCTTATAAATCTGTTTCAGTTGCAGAAGGAATAGAAGAGAATGGTAAATTAATTTGGGATGACATAGATGTCTCCTATTGTCTTGTTTCTTTCTATTTAGAAGAAGGCAGATTTTATTATCTTGATCAGGGAGAACAAAAGTTAGATGATTATGGTAATGATTACAAAGAAGCTGTCTATGCGGCCAGAGAACAGAAATTTGATAGCCCCAAAAATCTTCGATAGCTGAATTAACTCAATGAGGCTTACATGAATAAAATCACATTTGTTATATTTTTCATTGTTATAGGTGGTTTTATCTATCAAATAATGCAGCGGAAAACAGAATTTGTTATTAAAATCACATATCGTCTTGTAAAAGTTGAAAAAGGTTCACCACCGAATAGATTCGTTAATGAATGTAAGGCCGGTTTTTTCGCCGGATTGAAGGGGCTGAACCTGGACATCGAACCATTACGATATAAGGCCGGAAGACCAGGAGGCCGATAAATGCCAACAAACAGAGCGAAACGAATGAGGCATTTTAAGCAGCGCGATATTTCACCGGCCATGAAGTATTTTCTCGAATCCGGTAATTACTGTTTGAAACGGCTTTTTCCCGAAGATCACATTGACCGTTTTGAAATTTTCAGGTTGGCAAATCCATCACCTAATATGCTTCAGGAATTTCGGAAAGCATGGGAATTACACCGGGCCGAGATTATGGCGGATTGGACAAAGCAAAAACGCCGGGGTTTACCCTGGGCAGCAAAGCTATTTGACAATGCTTAACCCGCGCGAAATGCCGGTTTTACAGGGGTTGACATAAGATAGTAATTAAGAAGTATTTGACATTAACCGCGAGTTATCGCGTAAAAACATAATGCAATGAAGTATAAATAATAAAAAAGGAGAATAAATAAAGTGGAATTTGAAATTACAACAAAAGCAATCAACGAAAGCGCCGCGCTTTTCAAATCGTATGAAGAAGCAATTGCGGTCAACAATATTCAGGA
>RPRI01000022.1 GCA_003818505.1 Desulfobacteraceae bacterium
AACAATGCCTTGTTCACCAGGCGGAGGTTTGAACCAGGAGTCAACCCTCCCAACCTGTGCCGCCGCTATTTCATAAAGCTTCCCATGTATCCAATCAATTTTCTCGCCGAAGCCTTCCGTACTTCGCCATGATTCAATAACGGGTTCTACTGTTTCGCGTATTACAACAGGTTCACGTCGGTCAGGAGGTGCTACAGGCGATAGTTCCACACCGGGTTTAGCCTGCGATGGATCGCTTGTTTCATCATGAATTCTGTCCGGCTCTGTTTCGGCTGTTTGCGCGAAAACACACTGGTCTTTCGTTCCGATGCATAGCAATAGAAACAACATAACCAAAGCGCCTGCTATTCTCCTCGCCACGGTTACAGATAAAATGCTTTCAGTATTGTGTGCGGTCACGCGTACCATGTATTCCTTCCCCCCGGCTACCAAAGGAATAACAAAAGGCAGAGCCAAAATGGCCTGCCTGAATTTCAGCTTCCCAATATGCCGTTATTATCACTGGTCTGCATCTTCACTTTGTTTTTTGTTTTAGAATTGCCAAGCAGAAAAGATGTACGAACATCCGAACAGCCTTTAATTAAGACTCACTACAATCCAGAATCTAGTATTCTGTCACAAGCCATGTATCGGCAAGAGATCGCATGAGTTTAATCCATTCGCTAAAACTTGCCGGTTTGCTGATAAAAGAGTTCGCGCCCGCTTCCCGGCATTTAATGAAATCATCTTTTTCCCGGGAGGTTGTGAGCACCGCAATCGGAATATCCTGAAGGGAAGGGACTGACTTGACTTCTTTTAATGCCTCAAGTCCGTCCTTGCGTGGCATATTGAGATCGAGCAGTATTAAGGCAGGAGGAGTGCCGCAGGTTGAGAGATAATTCAAAAGTTCTATCCCATCTTCCACAAAATTCATCATGACCGGGGCTCCGCTTACTTCGAAGGCATCTTTCGCCAGCACCCAGTTATCAGTATCGTCGTCGGCCATTAAAACAAGCGGCAATTCACACATTTCCAGGGTGTCTCCGTTTATTAAAGAAGGTTTTTAAGTGTTCTGAAAAAACATAGCACGCAACCAATGATTGATCGGGATCAACGACTCGGTACATAAAAAATCAGGTAAAGAAGACGATATTTAACGCTTTCGCGAACTTCTTTTTCTCTGGGAGAAATCTATCCAGTTTGCAGGCGCTTCGCAGAAAGGACATTCATACGCATGATAAAAATGATAATTCAATTGCTGTAGCAAATAGCCTGCCAATAGCAACAGGAGGATCGTAAGATTGGATTAATCCTTCAACAACATGGGGTTAGCCTAACAGTGTAGCTCAGGAGAAAGGCATGAAATGATTCGTTTGCCCTCAATATATGGTGGAATCCTCAGCATATTGAGGGATATTTTGGATTGAGTTGGACAGCCTTCTGATTGCCTGGTTATTCGGTCTCCGGTCTGACTATCCCGAGCTTATGCATCCTGGCTCTTAGAGTGCTCGGATGGAGGCCCAGGATCGCCGCGGCCCCGTCCTTTCCCTCAATGCGCCATCGGGTTTCAGTAAGTATTTTAAGAATCTGGTTTAGCTCCGACTCTTCCAATGTCCTTACGGTGGCTGAAAGTGATGCGGGTAAAGTCTCCATTTTGTCTGCCAGTTGCAAGACCTGCCCCTTGCACAGGATCACGGCCCGTTCAATGATGCTTTCAAGCTCCCGGACGTTTCCGGGCCACGGATAATCCTGCAGGGCCTTCATCGTCTCCTTCTTAATTGACGTGATCTGTTTCCCCATTTTCCTGACAAATCGCGACAGGAAGGTCTCGACCAACAACGGGATGTCTTCTTTCCTCTGCCGCAAGGGAGGGACAGTGATGGG
>RPRI01000023.1 GCA_003818505.1 Desulfobacteraceae bacterium
CGCAATCCCTTGATTTCCTTGAGCTTGCCCAAAATTGCCGATTTCCGAATTGGAAACGCGATAGTGTCTATCATTAGTTTCCGGATGGACACTAATTAACAAGGAAATAAAACTTATTGAGGTAACATATGCAGGCACACACGAAAAAGCACCCTACAGAGACCGTTGAATTAAAATTCATCGGTCTTATTGTGAACATGGCACAGGCTATTAAAACCCTTAAGCCTCTGGGCTTTGTAGATGTGTCGGATTCGGTACCCTGGCGTGATGCTTATCCGGAATATTCGGAAGCGCAGCTCATAGGCAAGGCATTGATCGGGGCAAGATCACGGGAAGGTTTGACACAAACCCAGCTTGCCGAACTGACCGGGATCCCCCAGCGGCATATTTCTGAAATGGAAAACGGAAAGCGTCCCATCGGAAAGGAAATGGCGAAGCGTTTGGGGAAGGCGCTCAATATAGGATATAAAACGTTTCTGTGAGTTTGAATATCAGGACAAAAAAAGAGGGGTTAACCATAATCTGGTCAACCCCTCTTTATATTGGTGGGCCGTGTTGGAATCGAACCAACAACCTACTGATTAAGAGGGGCCCAAACCGAGCTTCCTAACCTCCTCAAATCTTGATATTTATTTGATATAATTATAAATACAATTTACATATTTTGTCAAGATTTTTATTATTTTAGCAAATTTTGGAAAAAAGTCCCACAAAAGTTCACACATTAAATTCCTCTGCGATAAAATACATATAATCGAATTCTATTGTATTAAAAATCAATTTTCAGTAAACAAATTCCAAGAGAATTAACATTAACCACTGGTTTTGATTACATCTTTAATATTCAACTGCATTTATATAAATAATGTTGGGTGTAACTAGAAGAAAGGTGATAGCCGCATGAATCAACTATTAACACTTGTTTTTACCGCAGTCATTGTTGTCCTCATAGTAATCCTTAGCAAAGTAATCAGCAAAAAAAACAAAGCAGATAGAACTGCTGCGGAACTAAAGATCAAACTTGATCAAAGCAATACATCTGTGTTGGAGTTAGTAGCCAAGATAAAAACACTCGAAGCAGAAAATGCACAATTGTCAAAGTGGAAAGTTGTTGAAGATGCTGTTGGGAAGGCAAAAGAGATTCTGGCCACAGCCAAGGCAAAGATTGAAAAGGCTGTTGCCCATACGAAGCAACTTGAAGAAAAAGCATCAAATGAAGCTGTGCAGATTGTCGGAACAGCAAAAAATGAAGCAGCTTCTGTGACATCCGAAGCAAGGCAAAAGGCAAAAGAACTTAAAGAAGACGCGGCAAAGGTTCTTGATTCAGCTACAGTTCAAGCTGGTAAGATCATTGATACGGCTAATAAGAAAGCGGAGGAAATAGCTGGTTCTGCGTATGAAGCAATGAAGAATGCGGATCAATTTGAGAAAACAGCGAAGGCAATGAAGAATATCATCGAAGGATACGGCGATGAATACCTTGTGCCAAGTCACAGCATACTTGATGACTTGGCCAAAGAGTTTGGGTTCACAGAGGCTGGAACTGAGCTCAAGAATGCCCGTGAGCGTACAAGACTGATGATTCGCAATAATACTGCGGCAGCCTGTGAATATGTTGAAGTAAAGAGGAAGGATACGGCAATCAACTTCGTTATTGATGCGTTCAACGGCAAAGTTGATTCAATATTGTCGCGTGTCAAGAATGACAATGCAGGAAAGCTGGAGCAGGAAATTAAGGATGCGTTTACCCTTGTTAATCATAATGGAAAGGCCTTCCGGGAAGCCAAAATATTACCTGAGTATCTATCTTCGCGAATTAATGAGCTGAAATGGGCGGCAGTAGTCCAACAACTCAAGTTGAA
>RPRI01000024.1 GCA_003818505.1 Desulfobacteraceae bacterium
ACGTTCTGTATCGGCAAGGCTTTTTATGATACCTTCCTTGATAAGGGCAAAGATGATCATCACCATTAGGAGCCGTTACAAAACATCAATTACATTTCTGACAATTTTGTTACGGCTCCTTATGCCGGTCACAGCATTTCAATGTTAAGATCATTTTTGAACGACGGCTTAGAATTTAAATAAAGTTACAACAAAAAAGCGCTTGCTCCTTTAATTGACGGGGAAGCGCTTTTTTGTTTTAAAGAAAGAGAGGGAAAGAATGGATAAAATAATTGTTGAAGGAGGGTCTCCTCTAAAAGGCGTGGTTAGGATAAGCGGGGCAAAAAATGCGGCTCTCCCTATTCTTGTCTCCTCTTTGCTTACCGACGGTCCCTGCACATATTCGAATGTTCCTGCTTTAAAAGATATTGAGAGTACTGTTGAGCTTTTGGTAAACCACGGCGCAGGAATAGAAACGTATGGGCACACCGTTAAAATCGATGCCGGTGGTCTTAATAACTCTGAGGCTCCGTATGATCTGGTAAGAAAAATGAGGGCGTCCATACTTGTTCTCGGTCCCCTTGTTGCCAGGCTGAAAAAAGCAAGGGTCTCCCTGCCGGGCGGATGCTCGATCGGTGCACGCCCGATTAACCTGCACCTTAAAGGACTTGCCGCGCTCGGAGCAAAAGTTGAACTGGTGCACGGATATGTTGAAGCAAGCGCTGAAACCCTGAGAGGCGCGGAAATCTTTTTCGACACTGTTACGGTGACGGGGACTGAAAATCTCATGATGGCCGCAGTTCTTGCCGACGGGATTACCATACTCCGTAATGCGGCAAGGGAGCCAGAGGTGACCGCCCTTGCCGATGTTCTGAATAAAATGGGGGCGAAAATTGAAGGAACAGGCACATCGGTGTTGAAAATAACAGGTGTTTCCTCTCTCGAACCCGTATCAGTATCCATTATTCCGGATAGAATTGAGACCGGGACGTTCATGGTATCTGCAGCTCTGTCCGGAGGTGATATAAAGATATTGGACTGTGAACCCTCCCATCTTGAATCTGTTATTCACAAGCTGAGGTTGACCGGATCTGATATCAGAATTGAAGGCAATACGATGAGTGTTAAGGGTGGAGATAAAATTACAAGTATAGATATAAAGACAATGCCCTATCCGGGATTTCCCACAGACATGCAGGCCCAGTTCATGGTACTGCTCTCCGTTGCAAAAGGTTTCAGCGTAATAACGGAAACTATTTTTGAAAACAGGTTCATACACGTAAGCGAATTGAAAAGACTGGGAGCGGACATCAAGGTTTCAGGAAACACGGCCATGATCACGGGCGTTTCGACGCTGATGGGGGCTCCTGTGATGGCAACGGATCTCCGGGCGAGCGCATCACTGATACTTGCAGGTCTTGCAGCTTCAGGCACAACAGAGGTCAGCCGTGTATACCATCTGGACCGGGGATACGAGGCCATAGAAAAGAAATTTGCTTCACTCGGGGCAAAGATTAAAAGGGTAAAAGCATAAACTATGACGGCTTTGTAAAAAGTCATTCTGCTGTGTTGCGCTTCATCTTTCGTCATTGCAGCGTACTAACATGTACGCTTCATTCCTCAAGACTCGCGCGCCTTGCATAATGAGCTTTTTGCTTTGCCGTCTGAATTTTGACTTCCAACGAAGTCGACTGAGAAAATCCCCCTCATTTTCATTTGCTACCGGAAGGTTGAGGCATGAATCGTGATATCTTCTTTCGACCTCTTATACCTCTCCTGTTATCCATGATTGCCGGCATTTCATGCGGTTTGCTTTTCCCATGGCACTGCGTATGGGCGTATCTTGCCGTAACCTGTTGCTCCGGCTTTATACTCATTAAAATCATCAGAAATAAGTCCGCGTTATTCCTGCCGTTGTTACTTATTTTTTCTCTTGGATATATTTCAATACAACCATGGTTTCCCGAAAAACTTCCCGCTTCACATATAATTAATTTTGCAGATGTCGGGTCTTTGAACATATCCGGACAGGTGGCAGAGAGTCCCGAAATCAGGAATAAAAGATTGTCATTCGTGCTTCTTGTCGAAACTGTCGAGGATACCGGTAAAATTATTCCTGTTACAGGAAAGATCAGTGTAAAGGTTTTAAAATGCATTCCGGAAATATCAGCAGGTGATACAGTTTACTTTAAAAGCGGCATCAGGTCAGTCAGGAATTTTAACAACCCCGGAGGTTTTGATTTCAAAAGATATATGTCCTTTAACGGCATAACCGGAACCGCATATGTAACCGGAGAGAAAATCAGGGTCGAGCAGAATAAAAAGAATATCGGGTGGAAACGGCTGATCGAAAATGCACGGAAAAAATTTGCTCTGCTGATAGACAATTCGGCTCCTTCCGACGAGGCTGGAGTTTTAAAAGCCCTTGTGATCGGAGACCAGAATTCCATCTCCCCTGAAATCAGGGAGGCTTTTAAACGGACGGGCACAAGCCATATTCTTTCAATTTCAGGACTTCATGTCGGAATTGTCGCAACGGTTTCATTCCTGTTTTTTCAAAAGCTCCTGTCATATTTCAATCTGTTTCTCTGGAATGCCTGGACGAGAAAGGGTGCGGCGGTTTTATCGCTTTTTCCTGTTATAATATACGGGTTCCTTGCCGGGATGTCGCCTTCAACACAGAGATCCGTCATTATGGTTTCAGTTTTTCTTATGAGTTTTTTTGCTGAAAGGGAACAGGATGGAATAAATACTCTTGCTGTCGCGGCGATGCTTATCCTGATCGTTCATCCTCCTTCCCTTTTTCTCATATCGTTTCAGCTCTCTTTTTTATCGGTTTTTTTCATCATTGCGGGAATGAACCTGACCCTGTACAGAAAAAACAGAAGAATAGATGTGGAGGAAGGATGGCGGTTGAGGCTTCAGAGACAAACAGCAGCCTTTTTCCTCGTATCGTTTTTTGCAACGATCGGAACTTTTCCGGTTGTCATGTACTATTTTAATCAGGTCTCGCTCGTCGGACTTGCTGCAAATTGTGTTGCAGTTCCTTTAATAGGCTTTGCCGTTGTGTCGGCGGGGCTTCTCTCTTTCTTTCTTTATCCGTTAAGCAGCCTTCTTTCCATGTGGCTTATAAAAGCAAGTTCGGTGGTTTTAGGAATTTCGCTTGAATTTATTAATTATTTTGCGAAACTGCCTTTTGCCGCAATTAAGACGGTGACGCCGTCATTTTTTGAGATATGCTGGTACTATTTGTTGCTGTGCGTACTTTTCTTTGTTTTACGGGGAAAAAACAGGAAGAATATGATTAATGCAGATGGAAGTGTTTTTGAGCGGATCAAGCCGAAAGCGCCGTTTATTGCGATAGTACTTTTGGTAATTGCCGGATATGCCGATATATGGTACTGGCTTGATAAGAGGTTCCTGCAGGAAGATCTTAAAGTCACGGTCATTGATGTCGGACAGGGCGCTTCAGCTCTTCTTGAACTTCCGGGCGGCTATAATGTTCTTGTTGACGGGGGCGGCTTTTCAGATAATTCAGTCTTTGATGTCGGAGAAAGAATAACAGCGCCCTTTTTGTGGCGCAAAAAAATAAAGAGCGTTGATACCCTTGTTCTTTCACATCCGAACAGTGATCATTTGAACGGCCTTTTGTATATCGCGGAAAATTTCAACGTTAAGGAGTTCTGGTCAAACGGAGAAGCTGCGGACACTCTCGGATACAAAAAACTGATTGAGATAATTAAACAAAAAAATATAGAGATGAAAGATTTTAAGAATATAGGAAGGAATAGAGTCATAAATGGGACTATGTTTAAAATCCTTTACCCGGAACCGGGATTTAGAGATAAAAAAGAGAAATGGAGGAAAGGAGACAATAATTCGATTGTTTTAAAAACAGTATTCGGATCAAAATCATTTCTTTTTACGGGAGATATAAAAGCAAAAGGGGAATCCGATATTGTAAAGATGTCCGGAAAACATTTAAAGAGTACGGTTCTGGTTGTGCCGCATCATGGAAGCAGGTCCTCCAGCACGGATAAATTTATTGATAAGATTGATCCTGAGATCGCAATTATACCGGTCGGATGGAAAAACAGGTATAAATTTCCTCATCCCGAGGTGCTTGAAAGATATAAATCAAGAAAGTGCAGGATATTGCGTACCGATGAAAACGGCGCCATTATGATATCAACTGACGGAAAATCGCTTTCAGTTGCACCAACTGTCATTAATGAAAATTGACGGCTTAGTAAAAAGCCATTCTGCTGTGTTGCACTTCATCTTTGGTCATTGCATCGTACCAGTAAGTACGCTTCATTCCTCAAGACTCGTGCGCCTTGCATAATGAGTTTTTACTTTGCCGTCAGAATTCCGGTTTTTATAAGGTACAAAATTATGATGAAAATGAAAATTAACTTTGATAAGCTTTATCTGAAGTATAATAAAAGAAAATATGTACATCCTGATCCGCTCGAGTTCCTCTATAATTACCGTAATATCAGGGATCGTGAAATTGCCGGGTTCATTGCCTCTTCCCTCGCATACGGGAGAGTCGCCCGGATATTGAAAAGCGTCTCTTCGATTCTTGATAAAATGGGCTCTTCTCCTTATTCTTTTATCAGGAATTCGACATCATCCTCATTGGGAAAAACATGCTGCGGGTTCAGACACAGGTTCGCAGGAGATGAAAATTTAACTGCTTTGCTGACCGGTTTAAAGCAGGTTTTAGAAGAATACGGATCTTTACACGCATGCTTTTTGAAGGGAGTCTGTAAAAAAGATGAAACTGTTTTAAACGGTCTGGAATTTTTTACGGGGAAGATAATTTCAGGCTGCTGCGGCAAGCCCGGTCATCTTATCCCGCTGGTGACAAATGGGAGCGCCTGTAAGCGGCTTAATCTTTATTTGCGCTGGATGGTCAGAAAGGATGATGTAGACCCCGGAGGCTGGGATAAGATTCCGCCCTCCATGCTCATCATCCCCCTTGATGTTCACATGCACAGGATAAGCCGTTTAATAGAATTTACGGATAGAAAACAAGCAGATATGAGAACGGCTCTTGAGATAACGTCATGCTTCAGAAAGCTTGCTCCGGAGGACCCTGTCAAATATGATTTTGCATTAACACGTTTCGGGATAAGATCCGACATGAGTATTGACGACTTTTCAAAAAGCATCCGTTAGTAAGTTAGAAATTATTTCCGACATTTTTCTACCCCCCAAGGGGGTACTGAAAAGAACGGCAGGAAATAATTTCGCAAATTTGCTTATACCCCTCAAGGGGGTACTTAACAGAGTCCCGTTTATCGGGGTTTGGAGCAATTACGAAATGACCATGACATTTTTGACCTTTTTGTTATGGCTCCTTATGCCGGACACGACCTTTCAATATTACAGTTATTCTTAAACGACGGATTAATCGGTTACGACTATTACTTCGGCATTGTTACCCGCTGTAATAATTCACCCTGTTAAATCAGCCCTGCCGTCTTGCACAATGAAAATTCAACAGATCGGGGATTAAGAAGCGCTACACAGCAGAATAATTTTTTATGAAGTCCCATCACTGTTTAATCGGCGAGGGAAGTGCAATAGGTGTGTGTTGATGAAGGCGCTGATACTTTCAGGTTACCACCCAATGAAATTAGAAGTTACAACATGCCGCGTTCGCTTAGAATAGTTTCCATCCGGAAATGGCTCTTTTGATCGATCTTAAGCGTCAATTTGCGAGATTTCTTGTGCGACATACATTGCGTAAGGCTTAAGCACAACACTTGATTTCCTTGATCTTGTTAAAAAAATTGACTATTTCCGAATGGAAACATTGTAACATAAAAAAACGGATATATGAGACTTTTTGAAAGCCATTAAAGTTCCATCCCCCTGTGATATTCCTTTACTTTTACCAGGCTTTATCCTATTTTAAAAGCCAAAATCCTTTCACTTGGGAGGTTCCCCCCCATGATCACAACAATTGCCAAAATATTGAAGGTGTTAAATTCCGAGACAGATCCAGCGCAGATAGGCCTTGCTGTCAGTTTTTCCTTAATAACGGGGCTGACGCCATTATTGAGCCTCCATAATCTTGTTGTGCTTTTTCTCGTGCTTGCCCTGAGGGTTAATATTTCAATATTTATCGTCGGAACCGGTCTTTTTTCAGGCATCTCCTATCTGCTTGATCCTGTTTTCCATAAAACAGGGCTCGGCCTCCTCACTGCAGTACCCCTGGAAGGATTCTGGACGATGCTTTATAATTCACCCGTCTGGAGGATTGAGCGTTTCAACAACTCGATAGTAATGGGGAGCCTTTTTATTTCCATAATCCTTTTCGTGCCTGCTTTAATTTTCAGCATGTTTACCGTAAGGCAATACAGGGCGCATATCCTTGAGCGGGTCCGGAAAACCCGTATAATGCAGATGATTACTGCAAGCCGGATATATTCGGCATACCAGGCAGTTTCAGGATGGGGAGGCAACATATGAACAGATGGATTCGCTGGCAGGGACTCGTCGCTTTTCTGGTTGTGACTGTCTCCATGTGCCTCATCTGGGCTCTGTTTGTGGACCCGGTTATAAAAAGGATTATTGAAAAGACCGGCACAAAAATTGTAGGCGCCAAGGTTGAGCTTAAAAAAGCAGACCTCTCTCTTTTTCCGGCAGGACTGACCCTCTTCGGGCTGCAGGTTACGGACCCAGATGAGCCTATGAAAAACGCGGTTGAAATAGGGCGTATCGCGGGAACTGTCGACAGCCTGCAGTTGTTCCGCAGAAAGGTTATTGTAAATGAGATGAGCGTTGAAGAAGTCCGCTTCGGAACTCAGCGCTTAAAATCAGGCGCCATATCAAAAAATACTGAAAAGGACGGGAAAGAGAAAAAGAAAGGTTCTATCCCGGGTCTTTCCATGACAAAGATGCCCGATATTCAGGATATCCTCGGGAAGGAAAATCTTCAAACCATTCAGCTGATTCAGTCTGTAAAGTCAGATCTTGAGGGAAAGAAGGATCTGTGGAGTAAAAATATTGCAGGACTTCCCGGAAAGGAAAAGATAGATGGATACCGGAAGCGAATCGAAGCGATAAAAGGAGCAAAAGGGTCAAAGGATATAGGAGGAATCCTCGGCTCTGCCGGAGAGGCGCAGACCCTGTATAAGGATATACAGGCAGACCTTGAGCTGCTTCAGAAATCCCAGAAGGAATTTAATACAACCCTTGCAAATTATAAAGATCAGATTGCTAAAATTGAGAAAGCGCCGCAGGAGGATATACGCCGCCTGTCTGAAAAATACGGATTTTCAGCCCACGGGTTGGCGAACATGAGTCGTTTTTTTATAGAGCCGGGAATAACCGCCTGGGTCGACAGGGGACTGTACTGGAAGTCAAGGCTTGAGCCCCTTGTTGAAAGGGCAGGCCAGAAAAAAGGAAACGCAGAAGTGGTCAAACCGTTAAGGGCTAAGGGAAGCGATGTGCGCTTTAAGGAAAAAGAGCCTTTACCCGATTTTCTTATCCGTGTTGCAAGGGTATCTGTGCAGCTTCCCATGGGAGATTTTTCCGGGGCTGTAAAAAATATAACGCCTGATCAGAATATTCTTGGCCAGCCCCTTTTGTTTATGTTTTCAGGAGAAAAACTTCCAGGCGTCCGGTCTGTAAGGCTTGATGGAGCAATAAACAGGGTTTCTCCCGGCTCATCCGCAGACAGCATCAACCTGAACATCGAAGGTTATAAGATACAGGCAAAGAGCATTTTACAGGATTCATCCCTCCCGCTCACACTGGAAAAAGGAGATGCAGATCTGCACCTTAAAGCTGTGCTTGCAAAAGGTATTATTGATGCGACAGTAGCGGCAAAACTGCGGGGCGTTCATATTTCGGCAGGAGGAACCGACGCTCAGTCCGGTTTCGGCAAGGCGGTATCTTCAGCGCTCTCCGGAGTATCGACGGTTGGAGTCAAGGCCAGTATAACAGGGCCGACAGATAATTATCAGACGCAGATTTCATCCAACCTTGACGATATACTAAAAAATGCTGTCGGCTCAATAATAAAGGACCAGGTTGCACAGTTTGAAAATAAACTGCGTGCGGCCATATCCGATAAGGTTAGCGGACCGCTTCAGGAAGCAAAGGGAAGCCTCGGCGGATTTGAAGGCCTCGGCGAAGAGGTCGAAAACCGTATATCCCAGTTGACCGGTATGCAGAGCGGGGGAGTTCAGAAACAGTCACCGCTTGGGGGGTTCCAGCTTCCTTTTAAACTGCCCGGACAATAAGATAATGGATGGGCACATAGTTCACCGGTCTTTGCTTTTTCTTATCCGGTTATTCTCTTTTCCGATAACATTATGAAAGGCACCCGGCGAATCCATCCGTCTTGACAGATAATAGCCTTCATATTAATATCAACAATTATAAAAAAGGGTGAAATACTACATGCAGAGATCATCAATATATTCGCAAACCAAGCCTCTTTTCTCTCATGAGACAGTGCCTATTGATTCACTTGATATAATTGATAAAAACTGCATCGATATTAATTCTGAAACACAACCTTCCAAGTCTATCGGGCAAAGCACAGCATTAACCCGAATTGAGCTCCTTGACCAGAAGCTGTCTCAGCACTTCCACGATAAGCTGGAAGTTCAACCAATCCTGACACGTCAGATTGTGAGTTTTCAGGCAAACAAATCGAGACCTAATTATCGCTGGTATAAATACAAAGAAGCCTTTTCAGCATCTCTTATTGAATATCTGCTTGATAAATATGGCATTTCAACCGGCAAGATGCTCGATCCGTTTGCCGGAAGCGGCACAGCAATGTTTGCCGCAAGTGAGGCCGGAATAGATGCAGATGGTATTGAGTTGCTTCCCATAGGTCAACAAATCATCCTTGTTCGAATGTGCCTGGAAAGGGAATTTTCAACGAAGGATTTTGCTGCTCTCAGAAAGTGGGTTAAAGATTGCCCCTGGCATCAATTCGAAACAAAAGCAGTTCTTCCAATACTTCGTATCACAAATGGCGCCTACCCGGAGAAGACGGTTGAATCGATTGAGCGGTATCTGAGTGCCTTGCAAAATGAAAATGAACGTGTCCGGTCGGTTTTGTATTTTGCCTTATTATGTGTATTGGAATCTATTAGCTTTACGCGTAAAGACGGACAATATCTCAGATGGGACTACAGATCAGGACGGAGGCATGGCGCAAAACCTTTCGATAAAGGGAAAATCCTCGGATTCGATAAGGCGATATGTGACAAAATAGAGAATATCTGTGATGACTTGCTTTGCAGAAAAAAATCCGGAGAGTTGTTTCCGGCAAAGGTATTGAGTGGCAATCTCAACCTATTTAAAGGATCTTGTCTCGATGTAATGCCGACCTTGCCGGAGAATTCATACGATGCCGTTGTGACATCGCCACCTTATTGCAACCGTTACGACTACACCAGAACTTATGCATTGGAGTTGGCATTGCTTGGCGTCGGCGAGCAGGAGTTATCACAACTCAGACAGACTATGCTTAGCTGCACAGTTGAGAACCGGGTCAAAGATCTGCTCAGTATCAATCCAAAATGGGTAAATGCAATAGCAGCCGCGGACGGACAGGAGTTGCTGCAGTCTATCCTGAGTTACCTGGAAGATGAAAAGGCGGAAGGCCGGTTGAATAATAGCGGTATTCCAAGAATGGTAAGAGGCTATTTCTACGAAATGGCCTGCGTTATTGCAGAATGCGCCCGTGTCATGAAGTCAAATGCTTTTTTATTCATGGTAAATGACAATGTTCGCTACGCCGGAGCGAGCATCTCGGTTGATATGATCCTTTCAAATATTGCCGAAAAGCTCGGATTCCATGTCGAGAACATTCTGATATTGCCGAACGGCAAAGGCAACAGCAGCCAGCAAATGGGAAGACATGGCCGGGATCCTCTAAGAAAATGCGTTTATCTTTGGAGAAAGATATAGTGGGAAAGAAAAAACCGTACTGCATGCACCTTTCCGGCAGTTCCGACCTTAGAACTACCTATGAAGAGATTCGAGCCGGTTTTGTCGCGCTGGCCCTTGAAAAAAACCGGAGGGCTACGCCATTTGTTGAACAAGCAAGATCATTAAAATCGGCCGCATCTCAGGCCAGAACGCCCGCCGATTTGCTTAAAATTGAAATCATCCAACCGGCATTACTCACAGCATCGGGTTTATCCGACAAAGCAATCGGGCATCTATTGCCACAAGATAGAATTGAGGCGATACAAGGGCTGATATCAAAATATCTTGAACCAGCCGGTCCGGCTTTTCTTGAGGAGTTGGTTTACAGGTTTCTCCTGACCAGGGGCGACACTCTTGGGGGTTCAATGCGCAATGTAGGCGGTGTAATGGCAGAGCGCAAATTGACTCGTGCCACAATCGCCAATCTCAGCCTTGTTAAAATTCCCTATCAGTGGCTTCATTCAGGCAGTAAAGAGTGGTTGAAAGGCAAAGATGAAGACGCTGATGTTGAACTCTATCTTACCGGGCTCAGCTGGTTCAGAAAAGGAAAAGTCCGGACAATGATATATAATCGCAAGGTGCCGTTTATAAATAAGAACGTAGACTTTTGTCTTCTCAATTGCAGTCCGCAAGAACTATCCTCAGCCATTAATAATCCGGCACTCTATATTGCACTAGGGGAGCTAAAGGGCGGTATTGATCCGGCAGGGGCTGACGAACACTGGAAAACCGCGAGAACATCTCTTACTCGCATACGAAAAGCATTTTCTGACCGGAAGATTAAACCTCATATTTTTTTTGTCGGCGCCGCCATAGAAAACAGCATGGCCGGGGAGATTTGGCATCAGTTGGAAGACGGCACGTTGAGTAATGCCGCCAACCTGACGGATGCTGATCAGGTTGTCTCTCTGTGCAGCTGGTTATGCAGCTTGTAATACTTCCATGCCAATCGTTCTAGTCAATTTAAGCTTGCGGGGGAATCATGGCGGGAAAAGATTTTTTTGATGTTAAAAGAAGCGCGGCAAAAACATCGGAAGGCGATATTGAACTTCCCATGCTTTTTTATGATGTCGGGGTTCGATATCTTAACTTCTGGGTTGATTATGAAAAGACAGCTTCCAAACTTGCCGGAACAGGTCTTCTCCCATGTCGTTTTTTCAACGGAAAGACAATCGTCAGTCTTGTTTATTTTCAGTACCGGAGTGTTGACATCGGCCCTTACGACGAAGTTACCATAACAATTGTCGTGCATCCTGAAATCCTGAAAAAACCCTTGTTTTATCTTCCGGCCTTTCTATCAAAAACGGGAATGGAAAAAAATAATATAGGAGCCTATGTTCTCGAGATGCCGGTTACCACCCCAGCTGCCAGGACAGCCGGCAGGGAAATATGGGGATATCCAAAATTTGTAACGAAGATATCTTCGAGGCTTGATTCCGACAGCTTTGAGTTTAGTGTTTTTGATCCGAAGACTAACGAATCAATTCTTTCAGTAAAATGTAAAACAGGAGCCGGAATAAGGGTGAACGGATTTGATCTTGCCACATATTCAAACCTGAATGATTCTATCTTAAAGACAATCGTCAATATAGACGCGAAATACAGACTTTCATCCATAAAAAATTTTGAGCTTGTAGCGGGCCATTCAGACCACAGGATGGTCAGGAATATACGTGATCTTGAACTTGACAGGATAAAACCATTTATGGTGATGGGAACCGATTCTTTCAGGTCAAGGCTTAACCGGGGGGAACCTGTCGCAAAATGGAAAACTCCGCCGCTGCCGTATGAAGAAGTGTGAGGCGAGAGACGAAAGTCGAACATCGAATGTCGGACATCGGATATCGAGGTACGCGGTACATGTCCGAATCAGTAGCCGGGGAATTGTTGACAGCGGCGCCAGGATATAAAGGATGAAAAGGATAGATTCGGATTTTATAAGCAACGGAATTAAGTGCTCCGGATGGCTGTTTCTCCCGGACGGAACAGGGAAACCGCCTGTCGTAGTCATGGGGCACGGGATGGGAGCTGAAAAGAGTTTCGGCCTTTCTCTCTATGCCGAAAAATTTGCCGAAAAAGGAATCGCTTCTTTTGTTTTTGATTACAGGTATTTCGGAGAAAGCGGAGGTGAGCCGAGAAACCTTGTGTGTCCCTGAGCGCAGCTGAATGACTGGCAGGCTGCCATATCAAATGTAAAAAACCTTGATAGTGTTAATGCCGGGAAAATTGCTCTCTGGGGAACATCTTTTAGCGGTGGGCATGCCCTTGTAACTGCAGCAAAAACAGAGGGTGTATCGTGTGTTGTATCCCAAGTTCCTTTTGTTGACGGACTTGCCACGGCTTTCAGACTGGACTTTGCGCAGAGGATGAAAAGCATAGGTCATGGATTACGGGATCTTGCAAGGGCTCTTTCTTTCAGGAAGCCTCACTACGTTCCGTTTGTCGCAGGGCCGGAGGAATTTGCGCTCATGAATACTCCTGACTCCAAAACAGGATACATGGCTCTTATTCCGGAAGATTCTTTATGGGAAAACAGGACCCCTGCCAGGATACTTCTGGGAATTCCATTATACAGGCCGGTTCGTTTTGCAGATAAGATCAAATGTCCGGTCCTTATTATTTATGCCGGGAAGGACACTCTTATTCCTCCCGACATGGTTGAAAAAACCATAGCAAGAATTAAAAACGTTAAAGCAGTAAGGCTTGATGTCGGACATTTTGAAATTTATGCGGGTGCCCAGTTTGACCGGATTGCCGAAATGGAAGGAGAATTTATAAAACAATGCCTGGCATAAAGGATTTCAGGGGAAAAGTTGTCGTGGTAACTGGCGCAGGATCAGGAATAGGACGGGCTACCGCAGTTGCGTTTGCATCCGAGGGCGCGAAGGTGATTCTTTCAGACGTTTCTGAAGAAAGGCTTACAGAGGTCAAAAAGGAGATTGAACATAAAGGAGCTGATGCTCTTTTATATAAAGCGGATGTGTCGGACAGGTCGCAGGTAAAGGCTCTTGCAGATTTTGTGATGGAAAAATACGGAAGGATCGATATCCTGCACAACAATGCTGGTGTTGCTGTAGGTGCGCTGGTCGAAAATACATCCATAAAAGACTGGGAATGGATTTTTGGAATCAACTTCTGGGGAGTAGTTTATGGAATAGATTCCTTTCTGCCTTTCATGATTGCGCAGAAATCCGGGCATATAGTCAATACTGCGAGTCTCTTCGGACTTATCGGAGTTCCCGCAGCAGGGGCTTACTGTGCTACCAAATTCGCCGTTGTAGGCTTAAGCGAGGCGTTGAGGGCCGAGGGGTAAGGCGTTACGGAATAGGTGTCTCGGTGATATGCCCGGGGCTAATAAATACTAATATTGTCTGCGACGGCAGGACATGTCTTCCTGAAGATGGCGTCGCCAATCGTTGCGCGGTCGAAAAATTCTTCAAAGATTACGGCCGGTCTCCTGAAAAGGTCGCAAAAGCAGTTCTTAAAGCAGTCAGAAAGAACAAGTCTGTTGTTCCGGTCGGATTTGAAGCATGGATACAGTGGTTTCTTAAACGGATTTCGCAGAGAGGATATAACCTTTCGTGCAATCTCTCAGCGCGGTTGCTGGAATGATTAAGAATGCCGGAAAAATGTAGAACCGGACATCGAATATCGGGCATCGAATATAGAAGACCCAAGGCAGAAGGCTGAAGTTGCTAATAGTCTTCAGCCTAAAAACCTTCAGATTATCAAACAATCATTATCTGTTCATCCGCTACTGTCAGCTGAATAAGCCCGTCTTTTCCGACAATATGGGTGTTTTCAATCCCGACTACACCCTTGCCCGGAAAAACAAGCTTGGGTTCAACGGCAATTGTCATACCTTCCTCTAAAGCCATTTTCTGGCCTTTTGCGATGAAGGGATATTCATCCAGTTCAAGTCCTATTCCATGTCCGACAAAACGTATTCTCTGGTCGCCGACTCCCATAAAATTTTCACCGTATCCCTGGCGTTCTGCCATCTCAGTTGCCATATCATAAAGTTCGCCAGCCTTTACACCAGGCTTTGCTTCTTTTTTGATCATAGCATGAATATCGAGCATTGCCTGATGAGCCTTCATGAGTTCATCCGGAAGGTTCCCTATTGAAAAAATCCGTGTGTTGTCCGAAAGGTATCCCATCCAGGCAAATACGTAATCGAAGAGCACCGGCTGATGTTTTCGTATGGCTGTAAAACCCGGCCCCTGGGCAACCGCCTGGCCTACACCGGAACCTCCGGTCGGGGATGCAAGAAAACTTGGGACAGCGGCGGATGGCCCGGCCATGATGTGCCCGTAAAACATTTCGCTTCCCCAGAGCCTCATTCGCACAATGCCCTGATGACCAAGTTTGCGGGCTTCCGCTTCGACTTTACCGGCAAATTCGATTTCGGTTATGCCTTCCTCAAGAAGTTCTTTCGCTTTATCCGCAACCATATCTGAAAAGAAAGCCGCTTTTTTGATGATTTCAAGCTCGTAACCTGATTTGACCGACCGTACAAGCCGTATTAAATGGGATACGTCTGTCAGTTTTGAATTATCAAAACATTCGCGGTAGGTAAAATATAAATTTGCAGGCATCACATCGGTCTCAAGGCCGAGAACTCCAGGTATCCTGTATCCGTTTTCCCGCAAAAGACCTGTAATCTGTTTAGGACTTGAAAAAGGGATCATCCTTTTTATTTTGGATTCTCCCATGGCACGTTCATAACTTTTGCGGACCATCAGGAGCGGTTCACCATCTGCCGGAATGTAAAGATGCGCCTGCTGAATTGTTCCCGCAAAGTAAAAAAGGTCCGTGTTCTGAATTATGAGTGCGCCGTCAATATTATTCCGGTTAAGGTGAATCTGGAATTTTTTTATTCTTTCTTCAAGTTCTGCCGCCGGAGTGCTGTTTTCCGAGTTGAACATGCGTTAAGTTCCTGGTTGCTGGTTTATGGTTTGTTGTTCGATATTAGTGAATCGCAGTTAGTACATCGTACTTCGAAATTCTATATTATAACACCTTACATTTTTCTCTTCATTCCGCTGATAACTTGTTAACAAGAATCTGTTAAAGATGTCAAAACCTTTGTGCTTTCGCCCTTGATAGCTTGACCCCTCGAA
Source organism: Desulfobacteraceae bacterium (assembly GCA_003818505.1). Taxonomy (GTDB): domain Bacteria; phylum Desulfobacterota; class Desulfobacteria; order Desulfobacterales; family RPRI01; genus RPRI01. The sequence goes on from RPRI01000024.1 coordinate 15,072, forward strand.
TCTTTGAACCCTTACCTTTTTGCCTTGAGATGATTCTGCTTTTCATATATGAGTAAACAGTCTGAAAGGGGAATAACCAAAACAAATGACGACGTATATTTTAAGACGCCTATTATTGATCCTGCCCACTTTTCTGGGAATAACCGTCATGGTTTTTGTGATTACGAGGTTCGTGCCGGGAGGCCCCATTGAGAGAATGATAGCCCAGGCCCAGCAGATGCAGAGCATGGATGGAAAAAGCGGGGCAAGACCCTCTTCCAGAGAGCAGAACCAGCCGCTCTCCGAAGAGCAGATTGAAGAGCTGAAAAAATATTACGGTTTCGACAAACCGGTTTTAACGAGCTATTTCTTGTGGATGAGAAAGGTTCTTAAGGGCGATCTCGGGGTATCAACCCGCTATTACGATCCTGTATGGGGCATGATAAAAGAACGGATACCCATATCCCTCTATTTCGGCATAATAACAATGACACTGGTATACGGAATATGCATACCGCTTGGGATAGTAAAAGCCATAAAACATAAGAGCTCTTTCGACAATACAACTTCCGTAATAGTTTTTACCGGTTATGCCGTGCCGGGATGGGTCATCGGAGTCCTGCTCCTGATCCTTTTCTCCTCATACTGGGATATATTTCCTCTGGGCGGAATGGTAAGCGAGGAGTTTGAGGATTTCAATCTTTTTCAAAAAATGGCAGACATCATCTGGCATACTGTTTTGCCTCTTGCAGCCTACATGGTCGGTTCATTTTCAGTAATGACCCTGTTGATGAAGAACACTCTTCTCGACAATCTTTCCGCTGATTATGTCCGCACCGCAATCGCAAAAGGTCTTCCGTTTAAAAAGGCTGTTTTCAGGCATGCATTAAGAAACAGCCTTATCCCGATAGCCACCCATTTCGGGAATAATATTTCGATTATCCTGATGGGTTCGTTTCTGATCGAGAAGGTTTTCAATATAAACGGGATGGGGCTTCTGGGATATGAAGCGATTATCGAGCGGGATTATCCCGTTGTTCTCGGAATACTAGTCATTTCGTCTCTACTGCTTCTTATAGGCAATATTCTTTCCGACATATGTGTTGCCATTGTCGATCCGCGGGTTAAGTTCGAGTGAATAATATGCGGCTGAATCCTCTTACCATAAAAAAAATCAGACGCTTCAGATCGATAAAGCGGGGATACTACTCCTTTATAATTCTGGCCCTGATGATTCTTGCTTCTATTTTTGCCGAAGCGCTCGTTAACAACCGGGCTCTTGTTGTCTGCCACGAAGGAAGATATTATTTCCCGGTCTATGGAGCCATGAATCCGGGTAAAGTATTCGGTCTTGATTATGATTATGAAACAAACTACCGGCAGCTTCAAAAGCGATTTAAGGAAGAAGGGAAAGGAAACTGGATTCTAATGCCTCCTGTTCCTTATAATGCTTACGAGAACGATCTCAGGGAAGACAGGTTCCCCCCGTTTCCGCCTTCCTTTACTGAAAAACATTACATGGGCACAGACAATGTAGGAAGAGATATTCTTGCACGACTTGTATACGGATTCAGGATTGCCATAGGCTTCTCCCTTCTCCTGCTTCTTTTTGACTTTGGCATAGGCATAAGCGTCGGAAGCGCGATGGGCTATTTTGGCGGAAAATTCGATCTTTTTTTCCAGCGTATAATTGAAATCTGGTCAAATGTTCCTTTTTTATATGTCATAATAATAATATCTTCTGTTGTTGTACCGGGCTTTATAACCCTTATAGCCATCATGGCTTTTTTCGGATGGATAGGAATGACCTGGACTATAAGAACGGTGACATACAAGGAAAAGGCAAGGGACTATGTTCTTGCCGCAAAGGCGCTCGGAGCTTCGGATAGCCGGATTATTTTCAGGCACATAATCCCTAATACGATATCAATTATAGTAACCTACGCGCCTTTTGCCGTTTCGGGCGGTATCGTAGCTCTTACATCCCTTGATTATCTGGGATTCGGCCTGGCTCCCCCGACACCGAGCTGGGGTGAACTTCTGCAGCAGGCCTGGACGCACATGGATTCATGGTGGATCGGGGCATCAGTCATAGGGGCTATGACGATAACACTCATTGCCGTAACATTCATAGGTGAGGCTGTAAGGGAGGCATTTGACCCTAAAATGTATACGACGTATGAGTAAAAGGTTCAAAGGGGCAAAGGCACAGAGGCACAAAGGTAAAAGGTAAGCAGGGGTCAAGGATTCAAGGATTCAAGGGTTCAAGTGGCAAGTGCGCAAGTCGAATATCGAACATAGAATATCGAATATCGGACGTTGCACTTCGAAAAACAAATCACGAATCACGAACAACGAAGTACGATATTCGATGTCCGAATCAAAAAACCATAAACAAGAAATTTAGAGTGAAAATGTTCGGAATAGTAATAAAAACTTTTGTCAGTCTCGTCATGGTTTCCGGAGTATTGTTTCTGCCCTTCCCGTCGTATGCAGCCGGGTCGGAACTTCCGAAAGATATAAAATGGCTTACAAACGACTCGGATTCTGTGTTTGCTTCGCCGGAGGCAAAAAGAGGCGGAACTCTTCACGCCTCCATAATGAGCTTTCCTATGACTTTCCGGGTTGTGGGACCTGATTCAAACGGAAGCTTCCGGAGCGCCATTCTGGACAATCACCTGTCACTCATTGGGATTCATCCGAACACCCTGAATATCATTCCGGAACTTGCAACTCACTGGGCTTTCGGGAAAGATAAAAAGACTATGTATTTCAGGCTTAACAGGAAAGCGCGCTGGTCGGACGGAATATCTGTTACGGCAAAAGATTTCGCATATACGCTTGAATTCATGCGCTCAAAACATATCGTGGCGCCGTGGTACAATGATTACTACACAAAGGAGATAGACAGGGTGGTCGTTTATGATGACTATACACTTGCGGTTGTCGCCACCAAGGCGGAACCGGATCTCTATCTCAAGCTCGGGCTAAGTCCGACTCCTGCCCATTATTACGGCAAGCTGGATGATAATTTTGTGAAAAAATACAACTGGGAGATTGTTCCCAACACGGGCGCTTACCAGATGAGCGAATATGTCAAGGGGAAGCATGTAAAATTTAAACGCAAAAAAAACTGGTGGGGAGACGACCTTAAGTATTTCAGAAACCGTTTTAACGTAGATAAGGTTATATTCACGGTTGTGCGTGATATGAACATGATATGGGAGTATTTCAAGAAGGGAAAGGAAGATGAGTTCGGCCTTACAATTCCGGAATTCTGGCATGTCAAATCAAAGACGCCCGTGATTGAGAACGGATATGTCAACAAAATCTGGTTTTTCAACGATACCCAGCAGTCTGCCATGGGATTGTGGCTGAACCAGGACAAGGAGATATTTAAGGATATAAATGTAAGATATTCATTTGCCCATGCTATGAATGTGGAGAGGGTTATAGAGAAAGTTTTAAGAAATGATTATTTCAGGCTTGAGCACGGTTTTGTGGGGTATGGGAGATATTCAAACGAAAAGATCAGGGCAAGAAGATTTGATCTTGAAAAGGTCGATTATTATATGAAAAAAGCCGGCTGGAAACGCGGCCCGGACGGCATATGGGAAAAGGGCGGAAACCGCTTTTCAGTCGAAGTTGCCTACGGCTCCGAAACCCACACTCCCAGGCTTGTTGTTCTGAAGGAGGAGGCCAAGAAAGCTGGAATTGAGCTGAGACTTCAGAGCCTTGATCAGACGGCAGCTTTCAAGAAATTTCTCGAGAAGAAACATGATGTGGCATGGATGGGCTGGAGCACCTCTTTCAGACCGCAGTACTGGGAACATTTCCATTCGGTAAACGCCCACAAGCCCCAGACTAACAACATTACAAATACCGATGATCCTGAAATGAACAGGCTTATAGATGAATACCGGAATTCCCTTGAAGAGGAAGAGAGGATAAAGCTTTCAGTCAAAATACAGCAAAAGATAGATGATACGGGGTGTTTTGTTCCGACCTTCATGGTTCCTTATGTGCGCCACGCCTACTGGAGATGGTGGAAATTTCCGGAGATTCCAGGGACGAAACATTCAACGAGCCTCTTTGATCCTTTCGGAAGCATGGCCGGAGGGCTTTTCTGGTTTGATGAAAAAGTTTATAACGAGACAAAGGAAGCGATGAAAAAAGGTGTAAAATTCAGACCCGTTACTATGATTGATGAGACTTACAAGATGAAGTCGATAACGATCAAAGTTAAAAAGTGAATATCAGGGGTCAAGGATTCAAGGATTCGAGGGGCAAGCGCGTGAGCCGAATATCGAATATCGAATTTCGGACATCGAAGCACTTTATTTGAAGAACCAAGTACGATGTACGATATTCGAAGTTCGGTGTTCTATGTCCAGATCAGGAACCGGAAATCAGCGAGCAAGGTGCGAGGAATTGGAATTGAATAAAGAGGCCGTACTGAAGGTTAAAAATCTTGTGACATCATTTGAGACAGAGGCCGGCAGAATAAGAGCTGTTGATGATGTAAGCTTTGATGTAAGCAAGGGAGAGGTTCTTGGCATTGTCGGTGAATCCGGGTGCGGAAAAAGCGTTACCGCCCTCTCAATCATGAGGCTTCTCCCCAAGCCATCCGGCCGGATCGATGGAGGACGCATCATTTTTTCCGGAACTGATATAGCGGTTTTGCCTGCCGAAAGGATGCATGAAATACGCGGGAACAGGATATCCATGATATTCCAGGAACCGATGACGGCCTTGAATCCGGTCCACAGGATAGGGGATCAGATCGGAGAGGTTTTCAGGCTTCGTTATTCCGGGATGAGTGAAAAAGAGATCCGGGAAGAATCGGCGGGGATGCTGCAAAAAGTAGGAATATCAGATCCGGGAAAACGTATTAATGAATATCCGCACCATATATCCGGAGGCATGCGCCAGAGGGTTATGATTGCAATGGCGCTTGCGTGCAAACCCGATATCCTGATAGCCGATGAACCAACCACCGCCCTTGACGTGACAATACAGGCGCAGATAATCGATCTTATGAAGAAGCTTCAGGATGAAACCGGCATGGCAATAATCTTTATTACCCATGCGCTCGGGGTCATAGCTGAAACAAGCGACAGCGTTCTTGTAATGTACGCCGGGAAAGTAGCGGAGAAGGCGCCTGTCGGGAAGCTTTTCAAAGAGCCGATGCACCCTTATACAAAAGGACTTCTTTTATCTATTCCGCGCCTTGAAGGAAAGAGAAAAACAAGGCTGCATGTCATAAAGGGCATGGTTCCAGCCCTCCATGAACTTCCCGATGGATGCAGATTCAGGAACCGGTGCCCCGAAGCAATGGCCGTGTGCGGGACTGTTTCTCCTCCTGCTTTCAGTATAGACAATGAACATCAAGTGAGCTGTTATCTTTATGCCTGAACCGGAACAGCAGGAAAATTACCTGCTTGAAACAAGAAATCTTAAAGTGCATTTCCCTGTTTACGGGGGTATCTTCCGCAGGAAAACCGGAAAAGTTTATGCTGTTGACGGGGTTTCCATGAGAGTTGCGGCCGGTAAGACTGTAGGGCTTGTCGGTGAATCAGGATGCGGCAAAACAACCGTCGGCAGGGCGATTTTAAGGCTTTATGAGTTGTCCGGCGGGGAAGTAATATTCGAAGGAAAAAATATCTCAGGTCTGCCGGAGAGTGAATTAAGGCCGCTTAGAAGAAACATGCAGATGGTTTTCCAGGATCCTTTCGAATCTCTTGATGCAAGGCAGACTGTCGGAGATATCCTGGAAGAACCGTTGATAATTCATGGAATCGGTTCTCCGTCGGCAAGGCGGAGCGAGGCTGAAAATCTTCTGTTACGGGTTGGAATGCCGGAAAGTGCGATCACCCGGTTTCCGCATGAGTTTTCCGGCGGACAGCGTCAGAGAATAGGAATAGCAAGAGCCATTGCCTTGAAACCCAGGCTGATAATTTGTGATGAGCCGGTATCGGCGCTCGATGTTTCAATCCAGTCCCAGATACTTAATCTTCTTCTTGATCTTCAGTCTGAGATGAACCTGACATATCTTTTCATTGCCCATGATCTTGCCGTGGTGAAACATATTTCGGATCACATTGCCGTCATGTATCTTGGAAAAATAGTCGAATATACCGATGCGGATACGATATATCAAAAACCGCTTCATCCGTATACCAGGGCTCTTATATCGGCGATTCCCGTACCCGATCCTTCGGTGAGAAACAAGAAAACAGTCCTGTACGGGGATGTGCCGTCGTCTTTAAATCCGCCTTCGGGATGCCGTTTTCATACCCGGTGCCCCGTTGCTTTTGACAGGTGCAGTAAGGAGGAGCCGGAGCTTTTGTCTGTGTCCGGGACTGAAGGCGAAGAGCATCTGGTGGCATGCCATTTGGTGAATAGCTAAAAGAAAGGGGCAAAGGTATAAGGTAAATAGGGTTCAAGGAGCCAAGGGTTTGAGGGTTCAAGTAACACGAAGTGAAGCACTTGACATAAAAGATATATCATGCAATACGAGCAAATTAATAAAAAATCGAATTCTTATATTAACTGAAGAGGGAGATTGACACATGAGTAGTAACCCATCAAAGATCGATCCAAAGGAATTCAGAGATATAAACCCTGGCGAACGGCTTCTTATGGGGCCGGGGCCGAGCGACGTACCTGCCCGGGTGCTGCAAGCCATGGCCGCCCCCTGCATCGGCCATCTTGACCCGTATTTCCTGGGGACTATGAACGAAACACAGCAACTGCTTCGCTATATTTTCCAGACTCAAAATGCTCTGACCATCCCTGTTTCGGCCACCGGCAGCGCCGGCATGGAAGCCTGTTTTGTCAATTTGGTGGAGTGCGGAGATGAGGTGGTGGTGGCTGTCAACGGGGTGTTCGGAACCCGCATGTGCGACATTGTCAATCGTATCGGCGGCAAGCTTATCAGGGTTGACTGCGAGTGGGGGCGGGCTGTTGACCCCCAGGCCGTGGCAAAAGCCGTGAAAGGCAAGCCCAAGGTTGTTGCTGTGGTGCACGCCGAGACATCCACCGGAGCTTGCACGCCGCTTTCGGATATCTCCAAAATCGCCCATGAAGCCGGAGCTCTTTTCCTTGTCGACTGCGTCACATCCCTGGGTGGAATAAATGTTCCCCTTGACGAAATGAAGATCGACGCCGCTTACAGCGGCACACAGAAATGCATCTCCTGTCCGCCGGGTCTTTCTCCGGTGAGCTTCAGTGCGGCAGCCATTAAGGCCCTGGAACAGCGCAAACATCCGGTGGTGAGCTGGTATCTTGATTTTGGCATGGTGCGCGATTACTGGGGCAATGAGCGCAAGTACCATCACACTGCGCCGATCAATATGATATACGCTATCCGGGAGGCGCTGCGCATCATCGCAGAGGAAGGATTAGAGATAAGGTTTGCCAGGCATATACTGAATCACCGCGCCCTGGTGGCCGGCATAGAGGCCATGGGGCTTTCCATGCTTGTGCCGGAGAAAGAGAGGCTTCCGATGTTAAATGCCGTCCGCATTCCCGAAGGCGTCAACGACCTGAAAGTTCGCAAGGCGCTCCTTAATGACTTTGCCATAGAGATCGGAGGCGGATTGGGCCAGTTTGCGGGCAAGGTGTGGCGTGTAGGTCTCATGGGACATTCCAGCAGGCGTAAAAACGTCATCCTCTTTCTTGCCGCGCTTGAGGCGGTATTGAAAGCGGAGGGGTTCAAGGCCAAACCGGGCGCCATCGAGGCGGCAACGGCGGTCTATGCCGCTTAAAAAATATTTTAGACAGGATTTACAGGATTAACAAAAAAAACAGGGTCAAGATTCAAGGGGCAAGGTACAAAATGTTCTGTTGATCCTGTCTATAAATCATTTCAAAACCTCGTATCAGGTTTGAGAGCAAGGCGCAAGCCGATGAAAAAGCGCAGCATACACGTTAGTATGTGAGCATTTTGAAGAGGCTTGCAAAACAGCTATCAGACCTCAGACGGGGTTTTGAAACGACTTCTAAATAGAACTATATCAGTTCGGCGGTCTGAAGAATTTCTTTGATTTTGATTTTTTCTTCATCCTTTAACGGAAGCAGGGGTGAGCGAACATGCCCGCCCCTGTACCCCATCAAATCAGATGCGTACTTCAATCCGGGAATGCCAAAGGTGGCGGTAACGGCGTTATTGACAGGGAATATCCTGAAGTAAAGCTTTCTGGCAGCTTCATGATCGCCCTTGTCAAAGACCGTCTGTATCGCGCTGCATTCATTTGGCGCGCAATTTGCCACTGCGAAAATTCCGGCCTTTATCCCAAGCGTCAAGGCCGGGTACCATGCTGAAAGCGTTCCTGTCATCAGATTAAACCCCTTATCTATTACAGATAAAAATGATGTAAGCTGCGGAACATTTCCTGTGCTGTCTTTCATCCCTAAAATGTTCGGGTGTCTGCTTAAAACCCGGACGGTATTTACCGTAACATTGATATGCGTAAAAGCGGTCACGTTGTATATCATCACCGGTATCTTTGTCTTGTCGGCGACTTCTGTGAAGAATCTTATCTGGGCCTCTTCATTCATTTTTGAATGATAGTAGGACGGAGTCAGGATAAGGGCGGCATCCACTCCGAGATCCGCGGCCTTGTTGGTCAGGGCGATGGTTTCCCGCGCCGATTCCACGCCGGTTCCAGCCAGGATAAAGCGGCCTTTCTTTGCATGCTTTACCGTCAGTCTGATAAGCTTTATTTTTTCTGCTTCGTTCATATAAGCCGTTTCACTGTTTGATCCGAGAACCAGATATCCTGCAAGCCTGTCTTTATTCCAGCGTTCCATATTCCGGATGTGTCTGTCGTAGTCAACGTCACCGTTTGCCTTAAAAGGGGTAAGCATCGGAGGAATAACCCCCTTAATCTGTTTTTTCGCCATCAAAAAATTCCTTTTTTTATGTATTTGATTGTCGTTTCATCTGGTTCTTAAAACATGATCACCTATCGGGTGGAGTGTCATGAAAATCCCGCTTGAGGGCATCTTTTTTTTCGGCATTTTTTAATTGCATTGATGATTTCGCTTTAATTTGCGATCTCAACAAACCTGTTTTCTTGTAGAAATCCTGCAGATTACTGATATCTCGTAGGACTTTCTCAATTCTTGTCATTTTCCAAAGCCTCGAAGTCCGCAACATCCTTCTTATATCTGAGTTCTGTGTGAAATGACAGTGCGATTCCCCCAACGACGGCATACTTAATGTTGGCGGCATTCAATTGTTTGATGATAGAAAAAATTCATCGTAAATATTCATATTAATCCTTTGTTGAACCGAAACGCGAGCGCATTCCCCGACCGCTCTGCGGCGGGGTTAGCGAGCAAATTAAAAACAGATGATATTCCTTACGGTGAAGATTCTCCGACCGCTCTGCGGCGGGGAGCTTCAATTATGTAGTCAGCGGCCGAGCGACTGCGAGGTCCGCTGCACCGACTTGATGTTGGCTGAAAACTTCTTTAGTATTTCCTTGCCTGCACTCGAATTAGCAAGAGAAAGGCATGTTCGTCTCAGTTCATTGACAATCTTCAATCGCTTTGAAATAGCTTCCGGACTCATATCAATCTTCATTTTCCAGACTCCTGAGATATTCAATATCATCCTGATCCTGACCGCTGCGACGAAAAGATTTCAGCAAAATCAGACCTTGTGGAGAAACCACTTTCAATGGGCCTCCTTCCCACTCGACGGTAAGACGATCATCCCACGCTTTTTTCGTTTCCGGGGTTACAATCAGCAAATCCAGAACGAGATGTTCTCCTGAATCTTCATCGATTTTTACCAATCTATGGATTTTGACGGCGCCGTCATGAAATTCCATCGGCGCGGAATTCAGCGTAAAACCCAGTTCGTGGGCAGCATTCCTGGTTTTCGAAAGAAAAGCCGGATCGATCATGATATCAATATCGAGTGTCGCCCGGGGCTTTGCATAAATGGCGATAGCCAAACCGCCGCATAAAGCATAATCGATCTCTGCCTGATCTAATTTTAGCGATAGCTTTTTAAGTTCTTCTAAAAGATCCATTTTCTGATCCATCAAGAATTATTCTTACCGGCCAACACGATGAACCCCGCCTTGGATAGCTATTCTACTCCGTACGGTGCACCCGCTCGTTATGTGGATTCAATTTCCTTTAAGGTTATTCCATCTTTGTTCTTCCATGCAATGAGGCCATTAGCATGTCCACCATGGACTACAGCCGCAGCCGCACTGGGGCTGGAAAATTCCTCGTCACGCGTGAATACAATATGGTCCTCATGAACGGAAAGAGTACCTTCATCTTTGAGTCTTTGCCGCATATTTAGTGGCCACGGATATTTTTGCGATGATTTGCGCTCATATAGTACTGCTTGAGACCCTTTCAAAATAAGGAAACCGTTCGGGGTGAGATGTCCTCTCGCTTTCAGATTTTTTATCTCGCAGAACAGCATTTCCTTTTCTGCATCAGTCGCAGCCTTACCGGCAGTGGGGACCAACATTTCAATGCCAAGCACAGGTAACAGCTGATTTATTTTTTCCAGAAAGACTTTCATATCTTCACGATCTGACTCTGGGAGCTTTGCTCCGCTGCTCTGCCCATTCATGACGAGTGATCGATTAGCTCGGCGGGCTTGCTCTATGAGATTCCCCTCCAAGTAGCGGATGTGGGCTTTTGTAAGGTTTTCGTCTTTGCTTATGAAATAAACGATCTGGTTCCAGAAATCCTTTTCAAGGTGGGCCTTAACGCGATCTTTGATGTTTTCCGCTTCTCCGACATATAGAGCAGGTTTCCCCGATTCTGGATCATTGCCTGTTAGGAAATACACACCTGAGCTGCCGGACTCTTCGCGCCCGATCACACCTTCAAATTCGCTACGTGGCCCAGCAACTGCTTTGCCAGTCCAGTTTGATAGTTCGGCTGTTCTGAGTCGCTTCGGGTCGCCATGTACCAAAAAAATCCTTATCGTTGCGGTAGACATATCTTAACTCCAAATAGCAACAAATATATGTAATATTATTTATATCAAGTTCCAGAAAGATCTGAACTTAGGATTGCCTCTTAATTACTCCAATATTTATATAAAATCAAATAAGTTCTATTGTGGGCCTGCGTTGAAGGTGTTTATTATTGAACTTTGGTTGCCGGGTAGAAGGAGTCTGGTACATGGATGGTTTTTTCAGCAACCGAAGGCCGTATAGAAGTAAGGCAAACAGGTATAAGTCAAACCAAGCGATTCTTCCATTTTTGGGGATCACTGGATGTATGAAAAATACTGTAGATGAATACTTTCCCATCAGTATACTCATAAAAAACGGCATATGGAAATCGCCTTACCAATGCCCGGCGATACTCCTCGTGAGCTTTTACATAGAGTTCGGGCATACGACAAATTGCCTCAATACAGGCATCTACACAGCTGAGAAAATCTTCTCATAGGCCATGCCTACGGTCTTCGTACCAGCTATATGCCTCCTGAACGTCATATTGAACTTCCGGCGCGATTATAAGTTCAACGGCCATAGCGACTTCGAAGCCTGTGTTTGACCTCGTCCCACGAAACTCCCGAAGACGGCTTGCTCTTCAGGTTAGCTTTTCGACGAGTCAACTCTTCCTTTTGCCATTCATGAACGGGAACCTCTGCCGGGGAAGCCGCCAGATCATCCCACAGGTCTTCCACCAGTTGTAATTTTTCCGGTGTACTCAGGTCGAATATGGAGATATCATTTAAATTCATTTTTACCTCTCTGTTAAGGGCTATCCTTTTCTAAACTTCTATCCGGATAAGGCGAGTAACATTTCTTTGTAGTCTTCGTTCAGCATCGTACTTTTTGCTCAAGGATGTGATTTCCCGGGTCAGAAACCAGACGAGCCCAATGCGGTCTGCTGGTGTGTCGGGAATGAAGTTGTCGTCCCGATGGTCCGACATTTGGCATATGGCTGTATGATTCCTGTTCATGGCTTCAATTTACCATTTTTACACAATGACATCAATCGGATAATTGCTCCGAACAATTAATAATACGTAATACTTAATATCCGGTTATGGAAAGATCTGAACTTCGGATTGCCTGTTAATACTCCAATATTTATATAAAATCGAATAAGTTAACTTGCATCACAGCGGGAAGCAAGCGCCTCCCCGAAACGGCTTTGATTTGCCTCTCCACGCCCCATACGACGCCACAGGACGGACACCTATCTCCAGCTTTTGAACCGAAACAGCGAGAGCATTCCTCGCTGCTTGCAGCGGGGTTAGCGAGCGAATTAAAAATAGATGCTATACCCTACGGTCGAAGATTCCCCGTAGCTTGCTGCGGGGAGCTTCAATTCGGACTGACCGTGACGCCACACTTGCCGTAGGATTTTGTTATAACTTTGCCGGGCAGGATCTCGTCCGGAGAAAAAGGCAGCGGATCACCATTATCATCGACAATGTCCGAAGCGCTTAAGAATCCATTTTCCACCAGTTCCTCCAAGTTTTTTGACTCTCGCCGAACTCCAGGGCATAAGCATGTGCCGCGGATCGTACAACCTGGATCTTTGCCTTGTTTTCTGCCTGTACGGCCTTTTCCCGGAAACTGCTGATCAGGGTTGTGGTTTCCTTATCAGCGCAGGAGGCGCCTATAAAGCTTCCCGTAAGAACGAGCAGACAAAAACAAATCTTAAAGTGTATTCGATTCATTTGATCACCTGTACCCTGTATTGATAAACGATTTACGGATTCAGATGAAGGGGCGTTTTATATTTTTTATAGTTAGTTTCCATCCGGAGATGGCCCTTTTGAGCGATCTAAAGTGTCAATCTGCAGGATTACTTGTGCGGCATACATTGCGTATGCCTTAAGCGCAGCCCTTGATTTCCTTGAGCTTGCCCAAAATTGCCTATTTCCGAATTGGAACGCAATAGTGTATATCTTTAGTTTCCGGATGGACACTAGTTAGAAGTTATTTCAAAACCTCGAATCAGGTTTGAGAGCAAGGCGCAAGCCGATGAAAAAGCGCAGCATACACGGTAGTATGTGAGCATTTTGAAGAGGCTTGCAACACAGCTATCAGACCTCAGGCGGGGTTTTGAAACAACTTCTAGTGTTTTCCATAAGGACAGGAAGATAGACACAGCCCGCATATTGCTGTTTCGGCATCCTTCTCTTTCATTTTGGAAAAATATCTGTCACATTTACCGGCGTCAAAACGAGCCGATCTCGGTTCTCCTGATCGGAATGCTTGTCCCGTAAAGGCGCTTACCGGACAAATGTTTACACACTCACGGCAATCTCCGCACCGTTCTTCGATGGGTCGACCTTTTGCTTTAAGGGGTGCGTCTGTCAATACCGTTGCCCAACGCACCCTGGGGCCCATGTCCGGAGTAATCAGGAGACAGTTTTTACCGATCCAGCCCAATCCGGCCAGATGGGCGCTCAATTTATGAGAAAAAATTGCGCAGATTTTATCATCATCCACACGCTTTGACGCAGGAACGGGGAAAGCTTTGTGCCCCAGGCGCTGCAGCACGCTTGCCAGACGGGAGACGATCTGGTCGAGGCGTTCATTGATTATATCGTAGCAATGGGATCGATAGCTGACTGCCGCCGCCCGTTCAATGTGTCTTGATAACCGGTTTACAATCGGATGAAACAGGGCGATTCCGATTGATATGGAACGTGGATACTCTGCGATTTCCGCTCCGCCTTGTTCGAGAATAACGTTTTGGACCGGAGATAAATCCGCAATACCAAAGTAATCGGCCCCCCAGGCCATTGCCGAATCAAGCAGCTGGTTTTCAGTTTTCATATATCCTTTCTCTTGCACTTGTTGCAGTTTTCTTAATGCTGTTGATTCTGCCCAACAGTAAAAAGCGAATCAGGTATGGACAGGCTTAACTGAAATAGTGCGCACTAACCCCTATCTTGTTGCGGGTAGCTTCAATGATTTGCAGCATCAGGAGCATAAAAACGGCAGGGCAAAACAATTGAAGGCAGAACCTTATTTTACAGGTTTCTTCTGAACCTGTATTTCTGCCTGCTGCGGGATTTCAATGACCGCCATTCTTGTCCTGATCGAATCAATTTTCTGTTGAATAAGACCTGATTCTATTTCATCCGGACCGAGGGATTTGGCCCTGTTTAAATATTCAAGAGCTGTTTTGAGTTCGGGTATGGTGTCTTTGTTGACAGCTATATCGGCTTTGTAAAGAAGTACCATCCTGTCAATTTTGTCTAATCGTTTACGGGCTTTTTCCTGAAGGTCGGAGGTGATTGCAAAAGTGAGAGATTTGTTCAGATAGGCTCTCATGCCTTCAAAGTCAGGCAGCCCCGGAACATCAAGAACCGCATCTGCCTTATCTATATAGTATTTTGCTATGAAAGGGAAAACCTCTTCACGTGAGTATTTTTCTTTTATAGTATCAGGTGGTTGCGCCCCGGGCATATTGATAAAGAGCTCCCTGCCGAGCGGGGAGAATCTTCCTTTCCATATCTCAACTGCTCCGTCTTTATCTTTTAAAAAGTAATTCTCCTTGTTGGAATTGCTGGTCAGCAGGGTTATTACAATTAATGCCGCAACGACAATAAAAAGAATGGTTTTGGTTTTATTGCTCATGATTATATCCTTTCAGACGCACGGATCCGACATCTGTTGAGAATTTTCTATAAATTTTATATAAGATATACGAAATATTTTGTAAACACTTTTGACGGCTTCGTAAAAAGTCCGATTTCTTCGTTGCGCTTCATCCCGTTGCGATTGCGGCGTACGATAAGTAGGCCTCATCACACGGGATTCGCGACGCCTTGAACTTGAACTTTTTACTTTGCCGTCTGAAATTTGACTTTTTACGAGTTCATCACTTTTGACGGCTTCGTAAAAAGTCGGTTTTGCCACGAAGACACAAAAATTGTCAGTTTAAAACATTCGGGTTTTTCTTTGAGTCTTTTGTGATCTTTGTGTGCGAACAACTTATTAAGAGCCGGTCAACACTAAAGAAAGAAAAAGAGATGAAGCGCGACGAACTCAAGCTTAAAAAAGAAAAACTTATTTCAATCCTTAAGAATTTCAACTCCCTTGCGGTTGCTTTTTCGGGGGGAGCAGACAGCTCTTTCCTGCTTGCTGTGGCGTATGAAGTCTTAGGGGAAAAAGTTACGGCTATTACTGCAAAATCACCTGTTCATCCGGCAAGAGAAACAGAATTTGCCGGAAAGTTTGCGCTGGACTACGGGATAAAACATATCATAATTCAATCAGATGAGACAAATCTACCTGAATTTACGGCTAATAACAGGAACAGGTGTTATATCTGCAAAAAAAACCTTTTCCCGAAGATGATCGAAGCAGCTTCCAAAGCAGGAATATCGGAACTTGCTCATGGCGCAAATACCGATGATCTGAAGGATTTTCGTCCCGGTTTTTCAGCAGCATCGGAGTTTAACATTGCCGCCCCTATGATAGATGCAGGACTTTCAAAGCAGGATATTCGGGATCTTTCAAAAAATATGCGTCTTGAAACATGGAATAAACCGGCTATGGCATGTCTTGCCACGAGGATACCGTATGGCAATGGTATCACGATTGAAAGTTTAACAATGATTGAAGAGGCTGAGAATGCGTTGATTGATCTTGGTTTTACCGCCTGCCGTGTCCGGCACCATGGAGATCTTGCAAGAATTGAACTGGTAAAGAATGATTTTGAAAAGGTAATGAATGAAAAAATAAGGGATTTGCTGGTAGGAAAAATAAAAAAAGCCGGATACTTGTATGTCTCAATGGATCTTGAAGGCTATATTCAGGGGAGCATGAACAGATGACGGCTTCGTAAAAAGCAATTTTATGCCGCTTTGCGGCAAGCTATATTCGACGAACTCGCTGGAAGTCTTAATATGCTCTCTTAGCCCCGATAAACGGGACTCTTTTTTAGTACCCCCTTGAGGGGTGTAATTTTGTATATGACTTCCAACCGGTTCATTATAATCGATGAGTTCGTTGGGAGCCCGATCAGCGCTTGTGCTTCACTATCGTGTTTTCGTTGCGCTGTTATCGTTGCGCTTGACCCTGTTGTGATTTTGGCGTACTATCAGGTACGCCTCATGACACTGGATTTGCGACGCCTTCAACTTTTTACTTTGCCGTCTAAATTTTGACTCTTATACGAACTCATCAACATATGAATGCGCAGGGAAAAATAGAAACGGCCGATGAAAATGAGAATTTTGTTGCTCTTATCCAGGCGGCCAGGGAAGATCAGGCGATGAACAGAACAATACTTGCAATAGTTCGTCTCGATAATTTCAACAGAGAATCGCTTCTTCAAACCTATATCTCTTCGCTTCAACTTCAGGGCGCGCCATATGAGTTAATAGAAGCGTTAAATTATCTCAGAGATGATGCAATAGCGGCAAAAGTCGAGAAGATTCTATTAGATTAAGGCATTGCGGGGGAATTGACCGGTGATGATTGAGATGTAAAAATATCTTGACAATCGGCGGGATATTCCGGTAGCGTGAATAAAAATGCATGGAACAGCAGGCTTTTGAAGGCAAATGACTCTTGATAAATATTTTATGATTCAGAATTTTTACTGGTGCTGGCGACGGAAAAACAGCAGGGAGGGGTTTGCCGAGAATTTCGTTATTTAATAATTGACCGGTATTTCAGAATAAATAAGGATCGCGGGCAGACCTAAAAAAGCTTGCGATCCTTTTTTGTTTTTATGTGTCGACAAATAATGAGCAGCCGTTAACCGGCAACCGGATACCGGATTTTTCAGGGAGGATATAAAGATGCTTGTTGTAATGAATAAAAAAGCTACGCAGGAAGAGATCGAAGCAGTTGTCACTGCTATTGAAGCGAAAGGATATACTGCACGGCCGATTCCTGGCGGAGACAGGGTATCAATCGGCATATTAAACAACAAGGGGCCTGTTGACGCTTCTGTTGTGCTGGGACTTCCAGGAGTAAAAGAGGCTATCCCTGTTACGAAACCTTATAAGCTTGTCAGCCGTGAAATCCAGCCTGAAGGAACGGTCGTTCGCGTAGGGGATGTGCCGATAGGAAACGGCTACCTTGTAATAATAGCAGGTCCCTGCGCAATCGAAAGCAGAGACCAGGCTCTTACCATAGCAGGGCATGTCAAACGCGCCGGAGCGCATATTTTCAGGGGAGGAGCTTTCAAGCCCAGGACTTCCCCATATTCTTTTCAGGGACTTGGCGAGAAAGGATTGAAAATACTTGCAGAAGTTCGCGAAACGACCGGTCTGCCGGTTGTGACCGAGGTCATGGATTATGAACATTTTGATATGGTAGAAGAATATGCGGACATGCTGCAGATCGGAACCCGTAACATGCAGAATTTCAGCCTTCTCCGGCGTGCGGGGAAATCATCAAAGCCTGTTCTTCTCAAACGAGGAATGGCGGCCACGATAGAAGAGTTTCTGATGGCCGCCGAATATATTCTTGAAGGCGGGAATTCCAGGGTAGTTTTATGCGAAAGGGGTGTCAGGACCTTTTCACATCACAGCCGCAACACCTTGGATCTTTCGGCTATTCCGGTTGTTCGGAAAGAGAGCCATCTTCCGATAATAATTGACCCGAGCCATGCTGCAGGCCGCAGAGACCAGGTTATACCCTTAAGCAGGGCCGCGGTGGCTGCAGAAGCTCACGGCCTTATGGTTGAAGTGCATCATGCCCCGGAGGAGGCTATGAGCGACGGCGCCCAGTCGCTTTATCCCCTCCAGTTCGAGACGCTTTGCAGGCAGGTGAGGGCAATATACGATATCTTTAATTAAAACGGGCGTGAAGCAAAAGGCGTAAGTCGGTGTGAAAAGTGAAGAGTTAAGAGTAAAGGGTGAAAATAAAAAAAAGTTAGGCGCGAGCGTAAAATCATAAGCAGAATATCGAATATCGGACATAGAATATCGAATACTGAAAATCGAAGTGATTGATTTTAAGGTTCGAATCACGATTTTCTAATTTCGAACCGGAGAGTAAAAATCAAAAATCAGAAACTAATAATTATATGGTAAAAACTATAAAAATAAAAGGTAGCGAAGGTGATTCAGTGGTTATGGTTGGTGAAAGCCTTTTGAATCTCGGCAGGTATCTCCCGGTTGAAAAGACAGTTATAATTACCGATAAAAACATATGGCATTTCCACGGAAAGGACTTTCCTCCATGCAGGGTCATAAAAATTGAACCGGGTGAAAATACAAAAAACCTCGATACGGTCCGCCATATTTATGAAAGGCTCCTTGAATTCGGAGTTGACAGATCATCTTATATCGCCGGGATAGGAGGCGGTGTTGTATGTGATATAGCCGGATTCGCGGCTTCGACTTTTTTAAGGGGCCTCAGGTTCGGTTTTGTCTCTTCCACGCTGCTCTCACAGGTTGATGCGAGTGTAGGTGGTAAAAACGGCGTCAATCTGGACGGATACAAAAATATAGTCGGTCTTTTCAGCCAGCCCGAATTTGTTATATGCGATTTGAATCTTCTTTCAACCCTGCCAGCCAAGGAGTTGCGCAACGGGTTTGGAGAGATAATAAAACATGCTGCAATAAGAGACGAAGGCCTTTTTACTTTCCTCGAGGAAAATTACGAAAAAGCGCTTTCCCTTGACCCTGAAATTATCGAAAGACTGGTCTACAATTCGGTCAGGATCAAATCCGAAATCGTTTCCCGAGATGAAAAGGAAAAGGGTGAACGGAGAAAACTCAATTTCGGGCATACGTTCGGACATGCCTTTGAAAAAATACTCGGTATTCCGCATGGCGAGGCGGTCGGAGCGGGAATGATTGCCGCCGGTTATCTTTCGGTTAAAAAAGGGTTTTTAAGGCAGGAAGAATTTGAAAGGTTAAAAAGGATTGTAAGGCTCTTCGGTCTTCCGGTTGAACTGACTTGTGACCGGGCAAAAGTTATTGACGCGATAAGGAGAGACAAGAAGAGGGAGGACGCTTCTTTGCATTTTGTTTTTTTGTCAGGAATAGGGGCCTCCGTTGTCAGGGAGATACCGGTGAATGAACTCGAAAAGTTTTTAGGCGTAGTGATCAGTGATCAGTAATCAGTTGGCGGAAACCACGCTCTTCGATATTCGAAGTACGATGTTCGAAGTACGACATTCGATATTCGAACTTCGATATTCGATCCGCTAATTTTACTTCGGGCACTCTTCGCCTTTGAATTTCACTTCCACTATAATTTTGTCCTTGTCTACTTCAAAATATCCTGCGCATTCGGATTTCTGCATCTGCTGTTCAACCGTCCATCCGCCTCCGGTTGTCGCTGTGCCGTATGAATATGCTCCGGTTTTCGTGTTGTACATATCGACCTCTTTGCGTTCAGGCTGTCTGAAAACCGGCACCGGATAAAGTTTTTTTACGTTTTTGATGACCACATAAACAGTGTTGCCGTTCGGAGCCGTGAAAGACTGGTCGGGGTAGCCGTGCTTTTCGATCAGCTTGTTTATGCTGACCCCGATCCATTTGCTCCTGACCTCATCGATTGTCTGCCCGGCATAAACAGAGCCTGTTGCTGTAAATATAAGAAGGATAATCAAAAAGGCTGTTTGATATATAAAATCACTTTTTCTTGTAACGTATTTCATGACTTCCTCATATTAAACTCATAGTTTCTGGTTCCTGGTCGCTGGTTTCCGGTTGGAGCAAAAGATAAAGTTCAAACAAAAACCGCAAGCCGGACCTATTTGATCATAAATTTTAATAATGCGCTATGGTCTTATACGAAAAAGGACTATTTATTGCAATATAAAACAACTGATCCGCATCCGTCCGGAAACTAACTCCATTTCAGTTTAAAATTATCCCCTGTAACTATAGATTCATCAACTATCGGAACATTTCCGTTTTCGGGAAGAACTATTTTCATGGGGCATTGATCAATTATGTCTTTCCTGATATCCATGCCGGGCATTACCTCTGTGAGCTCCATGCCTCTTTTAGTAAGCTTAAAGACCCCGACATTTGTCACATAAAGTACTGTTTTATTCTTCCGCAGCGCCTCTTCCCCGCTCATGGTTATTTCGTCTACCCTGCTTATGAATTTGTGTTTGCCGGGTTTTTCAATTACAAGCTTTCCGTTTTTGATTGACATGACGGCACCGGCCATCCAGCTTCCCACAAAAATAATTGTCTCTGCTGCTGCGCAAAAATCCGGAAACCCGCCGGGTCCGACATAATTGATGGCTCCTTTTCCACGTTTGGACACATTTATATTCCCAAAGCTGTCTGCCTCGAGAATCCCAAGGATGGTTGCGTCGAGATGCTCGTAGCAAAGATGAAAGGTTTGGGCTGATGACATTATTTCCTTCGGATTAATTCCTGCCCCGAAAAAAATACCCGGCGCCGGCAGTCCCCCTATTACGCCTGTTTCGGACATAAAGGTTATGTCGTCAAATAAACCTCCTTCGTAAATAAGGCGTGAAACTTCCTCGGGCAGCCCGACACCCACAACTATGTTGGAGCACTTTTTGACGTACTTGGTGAAGACAGAACCGCCGAGCCGGGCCAGCGCATTTTCAACCTGGCCGCGCTTCGGGGTTATGCCGAGGACCTGGTTTATGAATTTCAGTTTTTCAATGGCGTTTTTTTTATCGACATTCGCGCCTTCCGTGAACATCTCCCAGTATTTAAGCTGCGGTATGGAGGCTGCCTGTTCATTGTAGGGATGAACAACAATTGCGTCTACTTTATCGGCTGAAAGAAAAATATCTTTTTCCTCTTTTTCGATTATTTCCGCCACGCTTACAAGAACCTTGCCTCCGTTTGCCCTGGCTGCAAGCGCAGACTCGTAACTTTCCGTATACATGCAGCAGTTACGGATATATATATTCCCGTCCCTGTCTGCAGCCGGTGCTATAAAATAGGCAATATCGATTTTAGGAAGCCTGTACCTTAATTTATTACCCGATACTTCGGTCAGACTTTTCCCTGTTCCGGGTATTACAACAGTCCCGTTTCCTACCCGCGGATCAAGAAATGTCCCGACGCCCGTTTCAGTGTCGATTTCAAATATGCCCCGGCTCTGCGCTTCAACAAGAAGGCTTTCTATACCCTGGGGAAAGGTATGTAGTTCAAGCTGGCCAAGATCGGCCAGCTTAAGCATTGCTTTTGCCGTTTCAAGATGACCAGCGATATAGCGGGTGACGCACCCCTTGTGTCTGGCAATCTCTTCGATTGTTCCGGGCACCTTTCCGCGGCCCCCCTGAGCTCCGATATTTATATGAGTGAGGTTCCTGGGATGCCCTGTTTCGCGGAAGGACCTTTCTGTTGCCCAGAACCAGACTGAACAGCGAGTATTTCCGCCAAGTCCTGAAGAGAATACTGTCGCTCCGTCCGGTATAAGTTTGATCGCCTCCATGGCGCTCATGAATTTCTTATTATTTGTGTCGGCTGCTTTGTAGTCCAGATTTTTGCGGTTCCAGGTAAATCGCCATTTTAAGATGTGTGAAAGAAGTTTGACTGATGTAATAAAATTCACGGCGCCTCCTTTTCGTATTTATCCGGTTTTATCCTGTCAGGTCTTTTGTCATTCTTTAATAAAAGCAATATCCATACCATTGAAAAGATTGCGGTGGGTTGTATATAACTATCTGAAAATATATTTATAATTTCTTTTTAATAAAAAGAGGTATTTTATTTGATTATCGAAATATGTCGATATTCTTTTCAGACTGTAAAAGAAAATAAATACCCCAGTCACCACTTCCATCCGGGATGAGAGGAAGGTTAAACAGGGTTTTGTGTTTGAAATAGCATTGAAAATAGATTAAGTTATTTACAAAAATATTTGTTTAACCGGATTAAAAAGATGAGGAGAAGATGATGAGCCTGAAAGAACGGTGCGGAGAAAAAATTCATGTAAGAAGCGTGGAGGTGTCCACATATGAGTGTGAAGGCGAAGGAATAATTGTGGAAGGTGTTTTGAAGGACGAACGGCTGATGCATTATTATATCCTGTCGGGAGAAGAGCATCCACCCGGAACGCTTCATCACATGATTATCCGCATGCTGGTAGGCGACCGGCTTATGATAAGAAAAATCGAGGTTGAGATGCCGCGCACTCCGCACGTGGATTGCATCAAGACGATTGGCAGTCTTAAAGAAATTGAAGGGCTTAATATTGCTCCGGGCTTTACGGCTAAGGTAAAGAAAATAACAGGAGGAATAAAGGGCTGCACCCATCTGACTACTCTTCTGCTGGTAATGGCTCCAGCTGCTGTACAGGGTTACTGGTCAAATATAGCAAGGAAGCCCTTTAACGATAAATTATCCCGTGAATCAACGGAAAAATACCTGGTCGATACATGTTATACATGGAGAAAAGACGGGCCTATTATGCAGAGACTTGAAAATACAACCGCGTCTGATGAGGTCGGTGCATAACCGCACACCGGAGAACCAACCAAAAATCAAGCCTTATCATAATTTAATATCAATAAGTTATATTCATCATTCGACATGTTCGGGATGACAATCAGGACTTTTCATGAAACCGGATTTTTGACTTTTTACCGTGTCGTCATTATTATATAAAAAAATCTTGTTCAAGAAGCGGTTTTTTTATAAAATCAGTCATAATGGCATCGTAATAAATCGAAAATCCGTTCGCATATGACTTTTTACGAATCAATTAATAATGATGGCTTTGCAAAAAATTGCATATTATACAATTATGGGTGATAATATAAGTCCTGAAATTGAAGAAAGCGCCCTTTCTGATGTCAGGGATGAGATCAGGGAACCTTCCATGTACAGGGTGCTTATTCACAATGATGATTACACAACCATGGATTTTGTCGTCGAGATACTGATGACCGTATTTCAAAAATCCATGGAGGAATCGATCCTTATTATGTTAAATGTTCACAGGCAGGGGAGAGGAATGTGCGGTATGTACACTCTAGAGGTGGCGGAGACGAAAATGAATTCCGTGCACGCACTTGCCCGTGAAAAAGGTTTTCCATTGAGATGTTCCGTTGAGAAGGAGTAGGTCAAATGATTAGTAAGGAACTGAGTGCAACACTCGGCCTTGCCGTGAAGGAGGCAAAAAGAAGGCGCCATGAATATGTCGGGACCGAGCATCTCCTTTTTGCTATTCTGCACGACACCGCAGGCGTTGAGATAATCGAAAACTGCGGCGGAGATGTTAAGAACCTTTTTAATTCTCTCGAAAACTTCTTCAAGATGAGAGTCGAGACAGCTCCGGACGGCGTCAAGTATGTTATACAGCAGACAACCGGCTTCCAGAGGGTAATACAGAGAGCTTTTAACCATGCCCGTTCCGCGGAAAAGCAGGAGGTAGAAGTCGGGGATATACTTGCATCCATATTCGAAGAAAAGGATTCCTACGCGGAGTATTTCCTCACCCTTGAAGGAGTTACCCGTCTCGATGTTCTGAATTACATATCCCATGATATTCAGAAAACCGGTCAGCAGGAAGAACAGGGCGGTTTAGCCAAAACTGAAAAGACAGACAAGAAGAAGAAATCCGAATTCCTGGAATCATTTACAACGGATCTTGTTAAAATGGCTGCGGAGGGGAAACTAGATCCTCTCATCGGCCGTGATCTGGAGATAGAAAGAACTCTCCAGGTGCTTTGCAGAAGAAGAAAAAACAACCCCGTATTTGTCGGCGATCCGGGGGTAGGGAAAACCGCCCTTGCCGAGGGACTCGCTCAGAAAATATTCAAAGGGGATGTTCCTGACGCTCTCAAAGATGTCCGTATTTATTCTCTTGACCTTGGGTCTCTCCTTGCCGGCACGAAATTCAGGGGCGATTTTGAGCAGAGGATGAAAGGTGTTATTTCGGAGCTTCAGGGGAAAAAAGACTCCATCCTCTTCATCGATGAAATACATACAATAGTCGGGGCCGGCGCGACCAGCAGCGGCTCAATGGATGCATCAAATATTTTAAAGCCCGCTCTTGCAACAGGAGAGCTGCGCTGCATAGGGTCAACGACCTACGAGGAATATAAAAACTATTTTACAAAAGACAGGGCATTGTCACGACGCTTCGAAAAGATAGAAGTTCCGGAGCCGACGATCCCGGAAACCATCCGTATATTGAAAGGTCTCAAATTAAATTATGAGGAGCATCACGGCATTGAATATGCCGATACGGCCTTAAAGGCGGCGGCCGAACTTTCGGCAAAGCATATAAACGACAGATATCTTCCTGATAAGGCTATCGATGTTATAGACGAAGCCGGTGCCTTTGTTAAATTTTCAGGCTCAACGCACAGGAAAAAGATTCATCCTGCCGACATCGAAAAGATAGTGGCGAAAATGGCAAGGATACCCGAAAACAGCGTGTCGGCTTCAGACAGGTCGAAGCTTGAGAATCTCGGGGAGAGGCTTAAAGGGGTTGTCTTCGGCCAGGACGAAGCTATAAAATCGCTCGTGACATCGATCAAGCGTTCAAGGGCGGGGCTCGGGATTCCGTGCCGTCCTATCGGGTCGTTTCTATTTACGGGACCTACCGGCGTCGGGAAGACGGAGGTGGCAAAACAGATCGCAGCAATCATGGGGATAGAGTTCATGAGGTTTGACATGAGCGAATATATGGAAAAGCATGCCGTTGCCCGCCTTATAGGTGCGCCCCCAGGCTATATAGGTTTTGACCAGGCCGGTCTTCTGACGGACGGCGTGCGTAAACACCCTCACTGCGTCCTGCTCTTTGACGAAATAGAAAAAGCCCATCAGGACCTTTTCAATATTCTTCTCCAGGTTCTTGACCATGCTACTCTTACAGACAACAACGGGAAGAAGGCCGATTTCAGGAATGTGATAATAATCATGACATCTAATGCCGGGGCGCGTGAAATGAGCGCCCAGACAATAGGTTTCGGAGAGGTCAGGTATGACCCGGAAAGCAAGGGGAAAAAAGCGGTGGAGAACATTTTCAGCCCCGAATTCAGAAACCGGCTTGATGATATGATCAATTTTAAACCTCTTACCCCGGTAATAATGGAACTAGTGGTCGATAAGTTCATGGCCGAGCTTAAAGAGCAGCTTGCGGCAAAAAAAGTTTCCCTCTCATACTCCGGAGAATTAAGAACCTGGCTTGCAAATAAAGGATATGATCCGAGATACGGAGCAAGGCCTCTTTCGAGGGTTCTTCAGACTGAAATCAAGGATATTCTTTCGGATGAGATCCTGTTCGGCAGGCTTCAGAAAGGCGGCAGCGTCAGTCTCGATCTTTTCGATGGCAAGCCTTCTTTCGCTTTTTTCCATGCATCTTATCTGCCTGCCGGCAAGCATGCAAAAGCAGCCTGCGGTCCGATTTTGGAGGAGAAGCCGGAAACTGTCGGCGCTTAACCGGAAACAAGAGATAACAGGCAAGATATCCACGTCAGGCGGAAAACCTGCAGCTTGAACCGAAACGCGAGCGCATTCCCCGACCGCTCTGCGGCGGGGTTAGCGAGCAAATTAAAAACAGATGATATTCCTTACGGTGAAGATTCCCCGACCGCTCTGCGGCGGGGAGCTTCAAACTTGTGACTGAAGCATAATGTAAAACTTAACGCTTTTGTTACCGGAAACAGGAAACCACAAATAAGAAACCAGAAACTATATTGTCAATGCCGGTATATCGTCTCACCGAAGAAATAATTTTCCCTCCTCCCCAACTTGCGGACAAAACCGGCCTTCTTGCGATCGGAGGAGATCTTTGTGAAGAGAGGCTACTTCTTGCCTACAGTCTCGGAATATTTCCCTGGTATTCGGAAGATGAACCGATCCTCTGGTGGTCTCCGGACCCCCGTCTTGTTCTTTATCCCGGTAAGATCAGGATTTCAAAGAGCCTTGAAAAAATCATAAAAAAACAGGTATTTGATATAACTTTTGATTCGGCTTTCGAACAGGTGATTAATCTGTGCAGCAGTGCCGGAGGAAGGGAAGATAAAGGAACCTGGATTCTTCCTGAGATGATAGATGCCTATTGCGCGCTTCATGAAACTGGTTTTGCCCATTCGGTTGAAGCGTGGAGAGACGGAACTCTTGCGGGCGGTCTTTATGGTGTTTCTCTTGGAAGATGCTTTTTCGGAGAGTCGATGTTTGCCCTTGAGAGCAATGCCTCAAAGGTCGCCTTTGCCCGCCTTGTAAAATATCTTAAAGAAAACTCTTTTGATCTTGTCGACTGCCAGGTTTCAACCGGGCATCTGAAGCGCTTCGGAGCGGAAGAGATTCCAAGGAGCCTTTTTTTAAAGCTGTTGAAAAAATCCCTTGAATCACCCACGATGAAAGGGAAGTGGAGTTATTCCAGTAAAAGGGTTGCCGTTACCGGTTTTTATGCTGATGAATAATGCCATACTGCTTAATTTTATTGTACAACGTAGCTATTGAAATGCCCAGTTCCCGTGCAGCCATATGTTTTCCCTTTACTGAATTTTCGTAACGGTTCAGAGCCTTGCTGATGAGTTCACGTTCAGAAGTCTTTACAAGGTCGGACAATTCAGATGCTTTTCCATGCCGGTCCTTGATTATGGGAAGATGTTCAGCCTCTATCTGACCATTATCACAACTATTGGCGGCAAATTCTATGATGTTGAACAATTCCCTGACATTACCCGGGAATTTGTACTTTGACAAAATTTCTATTGCTGCTGGAGCAATAGTCAGCGTCCGGTGAAATATCCGGCTGAACTTCTTTAGATAGTGATTGATAAGGCAGGGGATGTCCTCGGGGTGGCTGCGCAATGGCGGTATTTCGAAGTGTACCACATTAAGCCGGTAAAAAAGGTCGCTGCGGAATTTCATGCCGGCAATAAGCTGATTGATATCCTTATTCGTAGCCGATATGATTCTTACATCGACTTTGATCGGTTTTGTTCCCCCTACTTTTATAAACTCATGACTTTCAAGTACCCGCAGGATTTTTGATTGCATATCCAGTTCCATATCGCCTATTTCGTCGAGAAAGAGCGTGCCGTTATTTGCAATCTCGAAAAGCCCTATTTTGCCTCCCTTTTGGGCTCCCGTAAATGCGCCCTCTTCATACCCGAACAGTTCGCTTAAAAACAGCTGGGACGAAAAAGCGGCGCAATTTACAGCAACAAATGACCCTTCCTTTCTTGTGCTGGCATTATGTATGGCGTGTGAGAACAATTCTTTTCCCGTTCCGCTTTCACCGGTAATCATGACAGATGCATCGCTGAAACTTATGCGCTCTATCTGTTTTTTTATTTTTTCAATGGGGATGCTTATGCCGATAACGTCATCAAGAGAATGTGATGCCTTGTGAAATTCTTTAATTTTTGAGGAATAGCTCGTGATCCTGTTGCTTAAACTGACAATTTCTGTAATGTCGTGCAGCACAGATATCCCGCCGATGATTACGGAATTGATAATGATAGGATGAACATCTGCGATATATTCGATATTATCCACTTTTCGCCTGATACCCCGCAATGGGCGGCCTGTTTTAAGGGCATCAGGCAATCTTGCGCCTTTTCGGACGTCGCCTACGTATTTCCCCAAAATATCTTTTTGCTTTACACCGGTAAGACGGGAGTATTCATGGTTGACAAAAAGGACGATGCCGTTACGGTCGCTGATCAGAATCGCATCTTTGACGGAATTGAAAATAAGATTAAACAAGGGATCTTTGCTTATCTCAATGAGATTGGATTCCATCAATTTATCTGATGTTATGGCAACAACGTTTTCGCTCAGGACAGGAACCTCCTGGAAACGGCTTCTTCTTATAATAAACCAGTGTAATTTACATAATTATAGAAAGTTTATAGAAATTTCTACGCATACTGTCAATTAATTTATTTTCCGTGACATCTTCATGGATTTTCCATTTCAGAAGGGAGGCGCGATCCCGCTTCCATTCTCATTCCTGTAAACACTGATGTTTGCTTTAATAACTCTTGTTATAAGTGGCACACATGTTGCTTAAAATTATTTGTTTATCAGATTAAGATAATCAAAATTATGCTGCTTCTCAAGCAGCGGTCGTCGCCCTCCGGGCGGTTTGTCAAACCAGTAACTTTCGAGACTGTTAAGATAATAAGGATGCATGTCGATGAAAAGTAACGATAGCGCAAAAGGCGCCTTGATGAATCTTCGCGTACTCGACCTTACCCGTGTTCTTGCCGGTCCTTACTGTTCGTTGATTCTTGGGGACCTTGGCGCTGATATCATCAAGATAGAAACCCCGGGCTTGGGCGATGACAGCCGTTCGTACCCTCCTTTTATCGGCGCTGAAAGCGCCTACTTCATGAATCTTAACAGAAACAAGCGCAGCATTACTCTTGATCTCAAAACGCCGGAAGGCAAGGGCGTGTTTCTGGACCTTGTAAAATGCTCCGATGTTGTCATAGAAAATTTCAGGCCTGGAACAATGGGGAAAATGGGTCTGGGTTATGAGGATCTGTCAAAGGAAAATCCCTTGATCGTTTATTCCTCCATCTCGGGTTTCGGGCAGTACGGGCCGTATCGCGATCTGCCCGGATACGACATTATCGGTCAGGCCATGGGAGGCATTATGAGTGTTACAGGATGGCCAGACAGTCCGCCGACGCGAACAGGAACGGCCATAGCCGATATTCTTGCCGGACTCAGCTCCTGCATAGGCATACTGAGCGCCCTCATGGCCCGCAAAAATATCTCCCGCGGACAGCATGTGGACGTCTCTCTTGTGGATTCCGTTGTATCGGCAATGGAGACTATTATACAGATATATCTTGTTGAACAGAGAGAGCCGCAGAGGGTCGGGAACCGGTACGAGTTCATATATCCCTATGATTCATTTCAAGCGAAAAACGGCTGGGTAGTCATAGGCATAGGCAACGATAAACTTTGGAAGGAATTCTGCAGCGCCGTCGGTATGGAGTATCTGCTTGAAAATGAAGATTATAAAACGAATATCAGCCGTGTCAGGAATTACGCACGCGTAAAGCAAATTGTCGAAGAGTGGACCCTTAACCAAAGTGTAAAGGATATTGTCGACTTCCTGTTGAAACATAAGATCCCATGCGCGCCCATTTACGGAGTGAAAGATATCGTGGAAGACGAACATATTGCAAAGGCGAGGGGGATGATTGTTGATGTCGATCATCCGAAGGCAGGATCGATGAAAGTAATCGGTTTACCGATAAAGCTTTCCCATACGCCTGCCAAAATCCAGACTCCTGCTCCTCTTCTGGGCCAGCATACCGACGAAATTTTGCGGGAGGTATTGTTATACCCGGAAGAAAGAATACAGCGCCTGCGGCGGAATAATATCTTTTAATATGTAGATAAGTTTACTCCTGTATTTATTTCAGGAAGCAAAAGATAAAATAATCATGGTGTTTGTGTCCGGACCGGATTTTTACGACCATTGCATGACAAACTGTTCCGAATTTATTTAAAAAACGAGAAAGGAGGATTTGTACCATGAGGTTAAATCGTAATTTTGCAGTGATTACCATGCTGGCGTTCGCACTGATCAGCGCACCTGCTGTCGGGCAAACGGCAGAAACCAGGATATCCATCGGGGGAAACGGCGTCGGGGGTGTTTATTATCTTTATTCGGGCGCTCTGGCCAACATTATAAGCTCAAAAGTTCCAAATGTTCAGCCGACAGTTGAAGTATGTCCCGGGTCATCGGTAGAACATATATTAAGAATGCAGATAAACGATCTTCAAATCGGTCCGGCTATGAACGACGTGGTGTATCAATCCACAAAGGGGATCAGCCGTTTTAATAAGGTGCAGGATAAAATAAGAACACTTTTTATGATGTACCCGGCAGAACTCCAGGGTGTTGCCCTGGAAAAAGATGCTCTGACAACTCCGAAATCTCTGGTAGGTAAAAGAGTTTCTATCGGAAATCCGGGAACCGGAACAAGTGTAATGACCGCAGCTGTTCTTGAAGCTCTTGGCATAAGCTTAAAGAGCATGAAACTGCAGAATCTGAACTGGAATGAGGGCGCAGAAGCGATAAGAAATGACTCGCTTGATGTCCAGTTTGGAGCAATTGCAGCGCCTGCGCCCTTTATCATGGATTTGTCGGCAACACATAAAGTTGCCCTGATAAACTTCAGCGATGAAGAATTGGCGAAGATAAATGCAAAATACGATTATTACGCTCCTTTGACCATCAAGGCGGGAACATATCCGAATATCAAGATTGATGTAAAAACACCCGGTATTTGGAATTCCATGCTGGCTACTGCTGATTTGTCTGACGAACTGGCTTATCAAATCACAAAAGCGGTTTATGAAAATATTCCTGCACTACAGAAAGTGTATAAAGGCGCCGGTTGGGCTACTCCGGAAAACACAATGAAATTTGCTATAGCTCCCCTGCACCCTGGGGCGGTTAAATACTATAAGGAAAAAAAGGTGGCCATTCCTGAAAAATTAATGCCGAAATGAACTGCTGAAGAAGAACAGGGACCGGATGAATCCTTCATAATGGCCGGTCCCTGCATCATTATCGGTTCCGGATGTTTTAACAATGAATGAAAGCTCTTCGGGCTGTTTCGACAGGCAGTGATCGCCTGATAAAAAGCTCCGGCAGGCCGCATGGTATGAATTGACAGGATGACATCATAAGTCATGTTTCCGGAAGACCCAGGAAGGAATCTTTTATTATGGATAATCTCAAATATGAAGCCCTTGTTGCTAAACTCGTCATGGCGATCAGTATAGCTCTGGTGCTGTTTCACACATTTACCGCTGGAATTGCCATGCCTACCGCATTTCTGCAACGCGGCGTACATCTTACCTTTGTCCTGGTGCTTTCTTTTTTAATGATACCTTTTCGAAAGCGCCCTGACAAAAAAATATCGCTTATTGACTGGTTTCTTGCCTTCCTGTCGCTCGCTTCAGGTCTGTACATAACGGTTTTTTATGAAGATATTCTCTACCGCATGGGGATGCTGACCCCGGTGGATATCATTGTAGGCTGGATTATCATATTTCTGGTACTGGAGCAGGCAAGGCGGGCTGCGGGAAATGTTCTGGTCATCATTGCCGCTCTTGCTGTTATTTATCCTCTTGTAGGCGGCTATATTCCCGGGATATTGGGTAACCGGGGCTACGGGTTCGGCCGCGTAGCGTCCCAGATGGCAATGTCTCTGGAAGGGATATTCGGCGCCCCGTTGGGAGTGTCGGCGGAGTTTATCGTATTATTCATTTTTCTGTCATCGCTTTTAGGTCAGTGCGGCATGGGAGAATATTTGCTCAAGCTTGCGCTTTCGGTTACAGGCAGATTTGTCGGAGGTCCGGCTAAAACGGCTGTTGTGGCAAGCAGCCTTTTCGGGACAATATCGGGAAGTGCGGTGGCAAATGTTGTCGGAACCGGGACCTTTACGATTCCCATGATGATTAAGCAGGGTTTCCCGAAGCATTTTGCCGGCGCGGTGGAAGCCACAGCCTCCACCGGGGGGCAGCTCATGCCGCCTATCATGGGGGCTGCCGCCTTTATAATGGCTCAGATACTGGGCGTTTCGTATGTCACCGTCCTTGGCGCTGCAGTTATTCCGGCACTCCTCTATTATTGGTCCATCTTCATGGGAGTACATTTTCATGCATTGAAATTCAAAATGAGTCCCCTGTCTTCTGAAAATATACCGCCCTTTTTTAAAACTCTTAAAGAAGGCCTTCATTTTCTCATACCGTTAATGCTTTTGCTCATTCTGATGGTTGTCGTTCGTTACACTATAAACAAGGCTATTTTTTACACTATCCTGGCAACCTATGTTGTGACATTTTTCAATCCGGCGACCCGCATTACATGGCATAAGTTCAAAGGCGCCTGTCTGGATGCGGCAAAAAACGTCATTACCGTGGCAGGCGCGTGTGCGGCGGCAGGATTAGTGGTCGGAAGCATCACGATGACCGGGATCGGATTCAAGTTATTTTCAATCATCATGGGCCTTTCCGGTGGCAATCTGATTATTGCCCTTATTTTTATCATGGTGGCTTCGACGATTATGGGAATGGGCGTTCCTACTACGGCCTCATACATTATTGTCGCGGTGACGGCGGCCCCGGCTCTGACAGATATGGGAGTTGCCCCGCTGGCTGCTCATTTGTTTGTCTTTTATTATGCAATCCTTTCCGCAATAACTCCTCCTGTGGCTTTGGCGGCGTTTGCGGCAGGCGGAATAGCCAGCGAGAACCCCACGAAGATCGGCTGGACTGCCGTAGGACTTACCGTAAGCGCTTATTTAGTTCCCTTCGCATTTGTATACAATCCTGCTTTGCTGGGATCGGCGCCGGTTCTTGCAATAATTAAAGCGATAATCACTGCCGTCATCGGAGTAACTGCCATCGCGGCTGCGTGGACGGATTACCTGCTGACTCGGCTCGGAATTATACAGCGTTTGCTGTTTGCCTGCGGCGGTGCTCTTATCATCATTCCTGGAATGATAACCGATTTGATAGGGCTTGGCTGTTTGCTCACCGCACTTATAGCGAATATACTAGCAAGGAAACGACTCCGTAAAGAAACCGTAAGCTGAAAAATATTCTGACAGCGGAGATTTGCTTCGTCCCGGCATAAGGCAATAGAAGAGAACAGTAATATGCATCCCTTATCATAAGGCAGCAGGGAAGAGCCGTTGTAGTTTACATCAGAAGACTTTATTGTCATATTAAGCATAAGACCGGAGGAATTTAATCATGAAACCGAAGATCGGTTTTATCGGGTTGGGGGTCATGGGCAGGGGTATGGCCCTGAACGTACGGAAGAAGGGCTTTCCCCTGTGCGTCTTCGATATCGACAAAAAGGCTGTGCAAAACCTTGTTGAAGCCGGAGCGACAGCCGCTCCGGATTTACAGGGTGTGGCCGGATATGCCGATTGGATCATCCTTTCTCTTCCGGATACGGAGGTTGTCAGTACGGTACTCTGGGGAAAAGCTGGTTTCGGGTCTCTTCTTTCCGGCGACCAGATTGTGATCGATTGCGGAACAACCCATCCTCTGACTACAATGGATTTTCAAAAGCGCCTCAATGAGTCGGGAATTGGCTTTGTGGATGCGCCCGTATCCGGGATGGAGCAAAGAGCTTTGGATGGAACGTTGATGACAATGGCGGGCGGTTCCCGCGATATCTTCGACAAGGTCAAACCTGTGCTGGAAAGTTTCAGCAAGAATGTGGAATATATGGGAGGCCCCGGTTGCGGACAGCTGGCAAAGGTCATAAACAATGTCTTTTTTAATATCTCATGCGCGGCTGTAAGCGAACTGTTGCCGCTGGCCGTGAAAATGGGTCTTGATGCAGCGAAAATCGTTGAGGTTGCCGGAAGCGGGACGGGCCAGAGTTTCGCTCTCAATTTCTTCGGACCGCTGATTTTAAAGAGAGACTTTGGACATGGTTATCCGATGAAGAAGGCTTACAAGGATATGTCATCCATCATTGAGATCATGAATGCCCATAAAATACCGATACCCGTAACCCAGGCCGCCCTCATGACATACCAGATGGCGCTGAATCAGGGGCTTGGAGATGAAAGCAAGGCGGCCATGGTGAAAGTATGGGAAAGACTGCTCAATGTTGAGGTAAGAGAATCATGATAACAATCACAACCGGGATAGCAAGCGGCACAGGATTCTATTTTCTCCCGCAAGAAGAAAGGTGAAGCTGATGAGAAAGATAATAATTACCATTGCGCCCACGGGGAATGTTCCTACAAAAAAACTGAATCGGCATGTTCCGATTTCACCGCAGGAAATTGCCGAGGACATTTTTCAATGCTATAAGGCAGGCGCTGCAATTGCCCATATCCATACAAGAGATGAAAACGGAAGTCCTACGATCAATCCTGTTATTACTCAGGATATTATGACCAGGGTAAAAGAAAGGTGCGATATTATTATTCAGCTCTCAACCGGCGCCCGCGGGGGGTCAGGCCTGGAAAGGGGCGCTTGCATAGACTTGAAACCCGACATGGCCAGTTTAGCGACAGGATCATCCAATTTTTCCGCTTCGGTAAACAGCAACTCGCCGGAATTAATTGAATCACTCGGCAAAAGGATGATCGAAAACGGAGTAAAGCCGGAAATTGAAGCCTTTGATGTCGCAATGATTACAAATATCGGATACTATCTGAAAAAAAAGGCGGTAAAACCACCGCTGCATTTCAATCTGGTGATGAATGTGCCAGGGTCCATCAGCGGAACGCCCAAAAACCTGCTTCATATGGCGGAACTGCTTCCCCAGGGCTCAACATTTACGGTAACGGGAATCGGAAGAGCCCATGTGGATATGATAACCATGGGAGTATTGCTTGGCGGGAATATCAGGGTAGGGCTGGAAGATCTCTTGGTTTATTCCGAAGAAACGGGAGAGCTTGCGACTAACGTCATGCTTGTGGAAAGGGCGGTAAGAATTGTTCATGCCCTGGGCCATGAAGTTGCTACCGTGCAGGAAGCGCGGAGCATGTTAGGATTATAGTAATACCCCGGATTACTGTAGTTGAGATTGACATGAAAGTGCGCGTTTCAATCCCCCTATCATAAAGAGGTCGTTTTCCGCCTGGACGCATTTAATAATTCTGGCCGCCTAAACACATGATCAACAGGAGTGGGAATCGCAACTTACATGTGGTCCTGGTTGCCGGTGCAGGAGAAATTCCAAGAAGCCTTTTTCTGAAACAATTGAAAAAATTCCTCTCCTTCCCGACGCTTAAGGGAAAATGGGGGCGCAAAACTTGACAAGCGGGGTTTATTCCGTTTCGGTATTTCCTATGCAATACTTTCAAAGCCAGAAAACGGCAGCGCTGGATTCAGTCTCCTTGAATTCCGGATCTCCTGTGACGATTGTAGCCGAAAATTCCTCCGCCGTTGCCACGACGAAGGCATCCGCGTAGGAGATAGGATGGAGCGCCTTCACATGGGCAGCGGCAAGGACACGTTTTGTCGTGACATCAACCAGATCGACAGGCAAACGTGAAATATCTTCTGTGATCTCTGCGGCTTTCTCTTTCCCTCTCTTGCGGGCGATAATGTAATAAATTTCGCCGAGACTGATTACCGACATGAAGGCAGCAACATGACCGCTTGATGCTTCCTTGAGGATAGTCCGGACTTTCGCACCAGCCGGCTCTGCCTGGAAATAGGCAAGCAGGGCATAGCTATCGAGAATGTATTTTGGCTTTTTCACGTTTTTTGTCCTCTGCCCGGGCCGCCAGCAAAGAGTCTGTCAGAGATTCGCCATCAGCCAGTTTTCCATAGAGCTTGTCCACAGGGTCGTCTAATTGAGGCGTGAACACGATTTTTCCATCTGCTTCAGTTACCACCATCTTCATGCCTGGTTTCAATCCGATCTGCCTCCGGAATAATGAAGGGATAACCACCCAGCCCTTGGAAGAAACGGTGACTATTGTTGAATTTAAAGAACCCATAAGACCTCCAAACGTTATACGTTAATCTAAAAAAAGTATAACACTTTCGACGGATGCGTCAATATTAATTATTGGAGTCGCTCAAAACTATTTGACAAAATTAGCAAAACATGGTTTTTTATCACATCTTTTCTTTTTCTTACTCTTCGGAAAGCAACAAAACAGGAAACCAAAACATATGGTGAATGAACATGAGAAAAGAGTATGATTTTTCAAAAGGTGAAAGAGGCAAGTTTTATCGTTCGGATATGAAGCTGAACATTCCCATTTATCTTGATGGAGAAGTTTCAGCCTTTGTAGAGAAAATTGCTTCTAAGAAGGGGATTGACCGATCCTCAGTAGTGAACGAACTTCTCAGGGGCGATATAAAACTCACCGAGGTAATGGAATAAATTGTCTTCAGCAAACCAAGGCATGCGGCAACATTAATTATTGGAGTCGCTCAAAAGTATTTCACAGCATTAGCAAGACATGGTTTTTATCAGGCACAAAGCGCCTTTATTGACATTGGATCGAAGGCTATTGACTGCTGCTAAAATAATTAACGTTGCAACCATGGAGGTTTAAAAATGCAAGTCTATACATATTCAGAAGCCCGGCAAAAACTATCTATAGTTCTTGATCAGGCTGAAAATACAGGCAAAGTTCTAATTCAAAGGAAAGACGGGCGAACTTTTGCATTGATTCCGGAAAAGATTGCTTCTTCACCTTTAGATGTTCCATCAATTAAAGCGAATATCACGACTCAGGAAATAGTTGATATTGTTCGGGAAGGAAGAGAACGATAGAACCATCTCTTGAATACGGACAGACGTAATATCCACTCGCTTTTCCGATCACCTGAACCCTTGAACCCACGACTCCTCGAACCCTATGTTCACCTTATTTATCTAACCCACTAAAATTCATTGACAAACCATGGGCAATGTGGTCTTTTAAGTCCGCATTTCAGCAGTCCCATCAAAATTCTCATGCATTCTTTTGACGCATTACATATACGCATTAGTTTGTTACCCGGGAATTATTATCAATGATCTTCTTTACGCATGTCCTTAACCGAAGACCGAATGGCGTTTGCCGCCCCTTCATTATCTCTACAGCAATGGCGGATTATACGGACTGAAAACTGAGGTATTCTTACATTTGTTATGCACTGGCAGGATTAAACATTTTATGATATATAAAATGCAAATGGAGAAATCGTTATGAGCTTAGCAGAGAAAATAATGGAATATGTACAAGCATTGCCGGAATCTAAGCAGGTGGAAGTCCTTGGCTTTGTGGAATATCTTCGCTCAAAGGCGGAAAAGCAGGAGATAAAAGATTGGACAGACCTTTCCCTGTCTTCTGCGATGCGAGGGATAGAGGAGGAGCAAACCCCGTATACGCTCAATGACATTAAGGAATCGTTTTTATGATAGCCGAAGGTCAGGTTATCCTTTTTAGATTTCCTCAAACAGATAAAACAGAAGCAAAGCTTCGTCCTGCCCTTGTTCTTAATCAACTACCCGGTCCGTATAATGACTGGCTAATCTGTATGATATCTTCACAACTTCATCATGCAATATCTGATTTTGATGAAGTTCTGACTTCAAGAGCTTCAGACTTCGAAGAATCCGGTCTTAAATCGGTAAGCGTTATCAGAATAAGCAGGCTTGCAGTGGTTGACAGCTATATTCTGTTGGGGAAATTGGGCCAAATTGATAAACAACGCCTTACCCGCATTAAACGAAAAATAGCAAGCTGGATAGAAGGCACAAAACTAACAGTCCGGTAGCCCCGGAAACCGGATTCCGCGGAGCCGAGGAACAAAAAAGGGCAATGACGTTAATTCAGCAGTCCCATCAAAATTCTCATGCGTTCTTTGTGACGGATTACCTATACGCATTAGTTTGCCACCCGGGAATTATTATCAATGATCTTATATGCCCATTTTCTTAACCGGGGACCGGCTGGCGTTTGCAGCCCCTTTATTATCGCCAAAACAACTGCGGGATATACGGACTGAAAACTGAGGTATTCTTACATTTGTTATGCGCCATCTTTTTTGTTGACAATGAATATATTGTCATATAAGTTGACAATAAAATATTTGCTAAAAGGAGCTATCGATGAGAATTCAAACTGGGAATCCTGTAAGTGGGAGCGATTTCTATAAACGAGTACATTTGATTGACAACGCCTGGGACTTAATCGATTCTGGAGCCCACATTCTGATTGCGGCGCCAAGACGTGTGGGGAAAACTTCTTTAATGTACTATCTCAGGGATAACCCCAAGAAAAATATCAGTTTTCTTTATCTTGATACCGAATCGATAAACAATGAAAACGAGTTTTTCAGGCGAATTGTAAATAAGGTTTTAAAAACCGATTTCATTAAGGGATCACAAAAAGTACGAACATTTTTAGAAACAAATATACCGACCATCAAAAAAGTTGGACCTGAGGGTGTGGAATTTGGCGTCAGCGACGGGCATGATTATTTTGACATGCTGACTCGTATTTTGAAATCGACTGCTTGTGAAGATAAAAAACTTGTCATCATGCTGGATGAATTTCCAGAAACGCTGGAAAATATTATTGATGATGAAGGAGAAAATGCCGGCAGACATTTTATGCAAAGCAATCGTGAACTACGCCATGACAGTGAATTGTGTAACAATGTGCAGTTTATTTATACCGGCTCAATCGGGCTGGAAAATGTTGTCAGCAAGCTGAATGCAATGCAGTCCATAAATGACCTGGCACGACTTAAAATCCCGACACTTCAAAAGCAAGAAGCCAAAGATTTAATCAGATTCCTTCTGGAAAGTCTCCAATTTGACCTGTCCGAAAAATTGATTAACTATATTCTCCAAAAAATCGAATGGTTAATTCCATTTTACATTCAACTGGTTCTTCAGGAATTGAAAGTTCTCGCCCGCAATGAAAAATTAGACAAAATAACTAAAACCGCCATTGACCGGGCATTTGGTTTGATGCTTGAACAAAGGAACCATTTTGAAAATTGGCATACTCGACTCCGCAAGGTGTTAAAAGGTCATGATTATAATTTTGTCAAAGAATTGCTCAATATAGCATCAGAAAAGGATATAATTAATTCCAATGATATTTTTAACCTCGCAGTAAAATACGGATTGGAAACCAGCTATAAAGATCTAGTTGGTTCATTAGTTTATGATGGTTACATCAACAATGAAGATGATAGTCATATATATCGTTATAACTCACCAATTTTAAGAATGTGGTGGAGGAAGAATGTCGCGAACTGATTTTCCTAAAATTTACAATCCTGCCACTCAGACAGCCAGTGAACTCATCGAAAATTTTGTGGTGCGAACCGAGTTATTCCACGAAATCTTTGAAGATATCAAAAACTCAGAGATGAAGAATCCGGAACAGCATTATATCATTCAGGGAATCAGAGGACAGGGCAAGACCACACTGTTGTTGCGCATCGCTTACGAGATAGAACATGATGAGGAGTTGCGCAAGCGGTTCATTCCCATAGTGTTTAATGAAGAACAATACAATATCAGCCGCTTATTCAAGCTCTGGGAAACCATTGCCGGATATCTGGAAGAAATGGGTGAGATCAAAGGGCTTTATAATGAGATGCAAAAATTCATAGATAATGCCGATTTTGAAGAACGTTGTTTTCAAATTCTTGAGAAAGCTTTGATAAAACACCACAAGAAAATGATCCTTTTTATCGATAATATCGATGAGCTGTTAACTAAATTTTCCAAACGAGAACATCAGCGACTGCGGGAAGTGTTTCAGGAATCTGCTGAGATGCGGATCATAGGCGCTTCCTCAGTAAGCCTGGAGTTCCATTATGATTATGGAAAACCTTTTTACCAGTTTTTCCGAATGCCCCAGCTCCGGGGATTGAATACCGATGAATCAAAAACTTTGTTATTGAAATTGGGCGAATATTATAAAACTGAGCGTGTTAAAGAAATCGTGGCAAATCAACCGGGTCGAATTGAAGCCCTGCGCCGCATGACAGGTGGTGTCATCCGCACGATTATCCTGCTGTACGAAATTTTTGTGGACGATACCAATGGCAACGCGTTTCAGGATCTCGAAAAGATACTTGACAGCGTTACACCTCTTTATAAGCATCGTATGGATAAGCTTTCCCCGCAGCAACAGGAAATTATCGATTTCATTGCCTTGAGTTGGGATGCGGTCAGCACTAAAGAGATCGCACAGAAAACCAAGCTGGAAAGTAAAGCTGTGTCTTCACAATTAAAGCAGTTGGAAAAATATCACATCGTTGAAAAGGAAAGAACCAATACCAAGAATTACATGTACCGAATCCATGAGCGTTTCTTTAACATCTGGTATCTCATGCGTCTGGGCAGAAAATGGGATGTCAGAAAGGTTCGTTTTTTAATCGAATTTTTACAAATCTGGTGCGATGAAACAGAGCTGGAAAAGCGAGCCGGAAGACATCTCGAAGCCATAAAACAAAGCAAGCTGAATGATCAACATGCGCTGTTAATGACCGAGGCTTTGGCTCGCACACCATTAAAACGAGAGATGCAGCACGAATTAATTTCCAAAACCAGAACCTATCTGGATAACGAACATTCAGAATTAGTAGCCTTTCTTTGCAAATCGGATAATGAATTAATCAAAGACTCTAAACAAGCGTATGAATCAGGTGATTTTGAGACTGCCATACGGAATATTGAACAAATAAAAATTAAAACACCTGATGACTATAATGCATTAGGTGTTCTATCCATAAAATTTAAAAATGATTTTCAGAAGGCGGAACAGTATTATTTGCAGGCCGTGGGAAAAGACCATGCCGACGCCATGTTTAATCTGGCGCTGTTGTATCAATTCGAATTCAAGGATATTCAGAAGGCGGATCAATATTATTTGCAGGCCGTGGGAAAAGACCACGCCGACGCCATGTTTAGTCTGGCGCTGTTGTATCAATTCGAATTCAAGGATTATCAGAAGGCAGAACAGTATTATTTGCAGGCCGTGGGAAAAGACCACGCCGACGCCATGTTTAGTCTGGCGCTGTTGTATCAATTCGAATTCAAGGATTATCAGAAGGCGGAACAGTATTATTTGCAGGCCGTGGGGAAAGACCACGCCGACGCCATGTTTAGTCTGGCGCTGTTGTATCAATTCGAATTCAAGGATTTTCAGAAGGCAGAACAGTATTATTTGCAGGCCGTGGGGAAAGACCACGCCGGTGCCATGTTTAATCTGGCGCAGTTTTATCAATTTGAATTTAGGAATTTCGAGAAGGCGGAACAGTATTATTTGCAGGCCGTGGGAAAAGACCACGCCGACGCCATGAATAGTTTAGCCTGGTCATATTTTGAGAAAAAGATCAATAAACAGAAGGCTCTTGAGTATGCGGGACTTTCTTTTAAAAAAGAGAAGAATATTTATAACTCCCATACTTATTCTATGGTTTTATTATGGGATAATCAGATTGAAAAAGCGTATAAAAGCTCCCTTGAGTTTTTAAGCAATCAAGAATCATTTGAAAAATTTCCGGAAGATATAAGCCTGTTTCTGTTGCTGCTAATAGCCAAAAAACAATACCAATTGGCATTAAAGCTCTTCAATGAAAATTCACATAATTTAAAAGATCGTTTTAAACCTGTATATTATGCGCTGATGTATTTTATGCAGGATGAATACCCCAATGAATATCGCAGGATGGGCGGTGAATTAAAACAGACGGTAGAAGAAATCATCGGGAGAATTCATCAATTGGAGAAGGATTATGAATAGATAATGGGATGAGTAAAAAATGGTTTAAAGAAGCTTCGGGGTAGTATTAGGGGGTAGTATTAGGGATGTCTATAAATAAGTAAATATCTTTAATTTTGGGTGTATTTATGAGACATTTTAAACTAATAAACCAGATAAATGTCCGGCGGTGTGTGCAAAATATAGAAAAAACAACACTATCAGACCTTGTCAAGAATCGGCTGAGAATCCGAAGTACCATCGAGTTTCCGGGGTGGGAAAAACTGAACAATCCCGGTTTTTAAACCCCTCGAATTCGACGGGGGTAGTATTAGGGATGTCCATAAATAAGTAAATATCTTTAATTTTGGGTGTGTTTATTGGTCATCTTAAACTATTAACCTGATTAATGTCCGGCGGTGTGTGCAAAATATAAAAGAAGCAACACTATCGGACCTTGCCAAGAATCGGCTGAGAATCCGAAGTACCATCGAATTTCCGGGGTGGGAAAAACTGAACAATTCCGAGATTAAGTCATGGTATAGGATAGTTAAACATAGCGATTTTAATTCATTTGCTGAACTGCGCCAGGCCTTTCTGGGGGCTGATAAGGTAGATAATTTGACGGTTTTTAATATTGGCGGCAACAAGGCCCGTTTAATTGCCGCGATACATTACAACACACGAAGGATTTATATCCGGCATGTTCTTACTCACAAGGAATATGACCGGGAAAATCGGAGGAAATAATGAATACTCAGCTTAAAGAAATTGCCAAAGTTTGGCCGAACATACAGGGTGTATTCTCAGTGCCGCATAATGAAAAAAATTATAACAACCTGGTCAATCTTCTCGACAGTCTTATTGATGAAGTGGGTAACAATGAACACCATCCTTTATCTTAATTGATGGAGACAATCGGAAGCCTGATCGAAACCTATGAATCCCAAAATTATCCCGATATGGAGGGGGGTCCGATAAATGCGCTAAAGACCTTGATGGAAGAACATGGCCTTAAGCAATCAGACCTTCCCGAGATCGGGAGCCAAGGAGTCGTGTCAGAAATTATATCCGGCAAACGCCAGCTCAATGTTCGCCAACTTAAGCTTCTCAGCGAGCGTTTTAAAGTTTCACCTGCAGTGTTTGTATGATTGAACTATTTTAAAATTAACCTGTAGGTTCAACTGCCGGTGTTCAGCTTGGCTGGTTCCGGCCTGGTAAAGCAGATCAGGGTCGGTTTAAAATATCGTGGGTTCCGACCTTGCGAAGAACAGCCGTATCTCCAGCCTTCGTGTAAGTAATTCTATAGGTTTTGGACACTCTGATTTCATAAATATCATCATGACCGGACATTTTTTTATGTCCTAATGACGGATGAGATAGGTCGTTCTCAAGGAGAATCAATGCCTTTTTGACCTGATTCTTAATTTCGGGATCAAGCTTTTTATAAAGCTTCAAAAAGGTTCTGGTGGCCTCAAGATGCATTATTTGTCCATTTCCGTAAATAGATCATCCAGACTTTTCGTTTTTGTTACACGTCCTTTTTTTATATCCTTTTCAGCATCTTCTTCATCGGCTTGCCATTCTTTGGTAAAAAAATAGGCCTGTTCTTTGGGAACTAAAACTTTAGGCTCGAGAATAATCCTGTTGTTATCAATGGATATATCAAGATAGTCATCCATTTTAAGCCCCAAAACGGTTATAATCTCTTTGGGTATGGCAACCTGATTACTTTTTCCTAATTTTCTAAGCATGAAGCACCTCCTGTTAAATCCATATATACATATATTCATATTTTATGAAAATGTCAAAATGAATTAAAGTTTCCAATTCGTAAAGAATTTCTGATAATAGGGTCATATGACTTGACAAAAAGAATGGTTCTGGATTAGTCAGTAACAAATAATCTGCTGATATGACTGTTTAATAACAAAGGAGACCGGGATGGAAAAAGACTGTATTTTCTGCAAGATTGTAAATGGAGAGATTCCGACCACATTCCTTTATAAGAATGACGACCTCATCGTTTTCAGAGACATCAATCCCCACGCGCCGGTGCATATTCTGATTGTTCCTGCAAGGCATATCAGAAGCGTAAACGACCTGACCGCAGAAGATGCAAAAATCGTATCGGATATGATAATGGCTGGAAAGATGATGGCAGAAAAAGAGGGTATTTCACAATCCGGCTATAAACTCCTTTTCAATGTTGAAAAAGGAGGCGGCCAGGTCATATTCCATCTTCACATGCACCTTGTTGGCGGGTGGAAGAAATAGTAAAAGAAAGTTAATGGACCAGAATAGAATACCCCGGAGCACGGTATCATATGATGAACCATGGATTGCATGGAGCCATACCGTTATTATTTTTTATCCCGAAGGATATTTAAAGTTGTAGAAATATCGAAATCCTCATTAAAACAGATCGCCACTCCTTCATGCCCGGATCTCAGGACATGCCCAGAGGCGGTTATAACCATAGTGCCATCCGGATCTGCAGGAGTCTTCAGTTCTTCAAAATGAAGGGCTATCTCCATTTTAATCTGAGAACCTTCTGGGAGTGTTTTTCCACACTTGAAAAATATGCCTCCCGCCGACAAACTATTAGTTTCAATGTCAAGTATTTCTACTTCTCCCTTTTGAGTTGAAATTTCAATCCTGGATGGAATCTTCAGCTCAAATCTTTCATATTTTCTTTTGTCCGCCATAGTCTGCAGTTCACAGATTTAATTTTGTGCCGATTATTCTTAATGCTCAGCGCTCATCTCGCTTTTTTATTGATAATTATTTCCTTGTTGATTTCATCGACGTCACCATAATTATATTCCACAATTTTTTTCAAGTGGAAAAAACTATCCTCGTTCATGGAGTAGAAGGCAATGGCCATGTCAGAAAGGGTAATTCTCGATATTCCGCCTTCTATACTTATCTTTACCATTGGATCAAGGGTAAGTGTAACTCTGCATTGGTCACCTGCCTGGAACCGACTGTTTGTGTTGCAGAGCATTCCGT
This sequence comes from Desulfobacteraceae bacterium, assembly GCA_003818505.1. Classification (GTDB taxonomy): domain Bacteria; phylum Desulfobacterota; class Desulfobacteria; order Desulfobacterales; family RPRI01; genus RPRI01. Next base: position 59,145 of record RPRI01000024.1, read on the forward strand.
TTAAACTTATATTCAAGGTGTTGACCTTAATTGCTTTTTCCCCTACGGAAATTGTTGCTTCAAAACCAACGGGAACCCTTGTACGTTTCCTTTTTCCCTTTTCCATCGGTTATTCCCTTTCGCTAAGCATGTAAATTCCTCACACCAATTTTCTCCGGGGAGCTGACAAACCAGCAGGAATGAAATCATGCGGAGCTTAATTAGTTTCCACCCGGCAATGCCCCTTTTGAGCGATCTAAAGTGTCAATCCGCGGGATTTCTTGTGCGACATACTATGCGTATGTCTTAAGCGCAATCCCTTGTTTTCCTTGAGCTTGCCCAAAATTGCCTATTTCCGAATTGAAAACTTAACTGTGTCCGAGCTTGGTTTCCGGATGGACACTAATTAACAGATCAGACTTTCGAAAAACAAAAACTGAGATTATTACCTTTAATCTTAAGTGAGAAGATTTTAATAAGCAAGAGATTATTCCCTGCGTTTTTTCCCCATCAAGGGGGTACTGAAAAGAGCCCCGTTTATCGGGGTTGAGACTTTGTTTCCGGATGGAGACAAATTAAACAATCAGGTCTATTTGTTGAATAGTGCCGGCAATTCCGTTTTCTTTAATGAAAATTCCGGTTTTTTGAATCTGTCCAAGTGATTCATTTACCTGATTTTTGATGGTAAAGTCAGTTTCGATATTTCCGAGATAAATAGCGCCAATTCCAACCTGACCTAAAGCAAACAGGTTATCGTTTCCATTTTCATCTTTTGTCCAGATGCGTAATTTGTTGAAAATAGAGTCGCTCTCATCAATCCATTTATTATTATCGTCATCAAACTGTGCTAATTCGTTAAAACCATTACCGGTTTGGGGTCCGAAAAGCTCGGTTCCGTTATTAATTATTCCATCTCTATTTGTATCGGCGGCGAGAAATCCATTTCCGGAAGATACAAAAGAAATCTGATCTTCTGTTCCATTGGAATCTAAGTCAAAACTGAACTTGCTTTCCGTTAATTCTGCGGCCATACCTGAGTAATTAATTACGAGTGGATCGACAAAAAGACCATCTCCGGCCCTGATTGAGATATGATTCTCGGTAATAAATTGCCGGCTCATGTTTAATTGTGTTTCAAAGTTAATATTTTCCCCATCAGCTGTTTTAATAATACCTGCGGCAGTAAAAGATATTTTCTCCGTCTCCTGATAGGATTCATGATTTTCACAGACAAGACCCCATCCCTGACGTTCCGGTTGTCCGACCTGCGCGGAAAATGTTTGTTCATTTGAGGAAGGTAAATCAACATTTTCCTTTTTAGCAGCAGTTCTCTCGGGTATTCTTATTTTGATGTGTTTACCGGTCAATGCTTCTAATATCTTTTCAATAAGACGTATTTTTTGTTTTTCTTTTTCGGGTATGTCAAAAAGAGCAACTTCTTCAGGACTTTCAACTTCCTGTGCCGACGTATCTTTTGAGCAGCACATTGCCTTTTGGGAAAGATGTATAAGGTTTTTTAATATATTTGCAGGTTCTGTATTGGAATTGCTTTTATTTTTTTCATCGACCCAAACGCGTAAAGATTCATTTTTGGTATAGACTTCGCTTGACTTTCGCTGGCTGGTCATTGCAATTGCAAAAGTATCGATTTTCATAGATGGCGTCTCCATCGTTGCAGGTAACTCTGAACATCATTAAAAAAGGAAAATCGGAATATTTTTATTTACTATTGATCGGCTCGTGAAAGTCAAAAAAAAAGGGAATCCGGACTTTTTACGATACCACCACTATTACATTATCGGTAGGATTTGAAATTATCTTAATATTTTTATTAAAAACAACTTTATTGAACCGAAACAGCATCCATGCTTCGTTGATCTGGCCTCGGGTGTGAGCGAGGCATTGGAACGAGAATAGGAATCAGGCGCCATCAGTCAGGAATTGGGAATTAGCTGCCAGGTCATGCTTCCATCTTCACATGCATCTTATCGGCGGGTGGAAGAAGTAGGGCGCTTACGGCTTCAGCCATGTAGCCATTTTAAGCCTGCTTACATATTCTCCCAGGATTTCATTTATACCGGGATTGCAGGGGTTTTCCTCTATTATGCGCTCAAAAGCGCTTCCGATAACTATCCCGTCCGCATGGGGCGCTATTCTTTTAACATCTTCAGGGGTACTGATTCCAAAGCCGACGCATACTGGAAGATCTGTGACTGAGCGTAAAATCTTTGCATGAACGGCAATATCCTCCGTATTCAATCCGTCGCTTCCGGTTACCCCTGTTTTTGAAACAAGATATATGAATCCTGATGCGGTTGATGCTATTTTTTTCATCCTTTCGGGAGGTGTTGTGGGAGCCACAAGGCGTATGAGCGCAAGTTCGTTTCCGGGCCACCTGGAGGTCATTTCATCCGATTCTTCAGGCGGGAGATCCACCACGAGAGTTCCGTCAGCATCCGCTGACAGGGCGTCATTATAGAATGCTTCCGCTCCGTAGGAATAGATCGGATTGTAGTAGGTGAAAAGGATAACCGGAATATCTGAAAACGCCCTGATTTTTCTTGTCATTTCAAGAACCGTATTGATGTTAACACCATTTTTAAGAGCTCTTGCGGATGATCTCTGAATTACAGGCCCGTCTGCCGTAGGATCCGAAAACGGAATTCCCAGCTCCATGATGTCTATTCCAGCTTTGCACATAGATTCGATTATTTTAAGCGAGGTTTTAATATCAGGGTCTCCTGCTGAAAGAAATCCGACAAGCGCTTTTTGTTTTTTCCGTTTTAAATCGGCGAAAGTTTTTTCAATTCTTTTTGTTTTCATTGTTAATTTGTTCTCCATTGGTAGAATATCGAATATCAAACAGCGAACAGTGAATATCGTACATCGAATATCGAAGTTCGTGGATCGTTATTCGTTGATCGTAAATCGTGGTTTCTGGTTGCTATTTACTGACTACTGGTCCCTGATCCCTGAACCCTTTTTTTACTTTGTGCCTCTGGGGCTTTGCCTCTTTTTAAAGATGCGGCGAAACAATCCCGAGATCCTTGTCTCCTCTTCCGGAAAGATTGACGATTATAATCTTATCCTTCTTCATCCGGGGCGCCTGTTCCATAGCGTATGCCACAGCATGGGAGCTTTCGAGAGCGGGTATTATGCCTTCCAGCCTGCAGAGCATTTTAAATGCGTTGAGAGCGTTATCATCATCAATAGACACATATTCCGCCCTCTTCAAATCTTTCAGAAGAGAGTGTTCGGGGCCGACACCCGGATAGTCGAGTCCGGCTGATATCGAATGGGCTTCAAGTATCTGCCCTTCTTTGTCTTGGAGAACATATGATTTAGACCCGTGAAGCACACCTACAGAACCTGCTCCCAGTGTTGCGGCGTGTTTGCCGGAAGGAATGCCTTTTCCGGCGGCCTCGACCCCGGTCATTTCAACAGGGTCGTTCATGAAAGGATAAAAAAGTCCCATAGCGTTGCTTCCCCCGCCCACGCAGGCGATCAGCATATCGGGAAGACGTCCGGTAATTTCGACAATCTGTTTTCTTGCCTCTATTCCGATGATTTTCTGAAAATCGCGCACCATCAAAGGATACGGATGCGGTCCGGCTACCGAACCGATTATATAAAAGGTGTCTGTTACGGCTCCAACCCAGTAGCGCAGGGCTTCATTCATGGCATCCTTCAACGTGCCTGTCCCTGATTCAACAGGTACGACCTTTGCTCCAAGAAGTTCCATGCGCAAAACATTAGGAGCCTGCCTTTTTATGTCTTCGGTCCCCATGAATATGCGGCATTCCATTCCGAAAAGAGCCGCCGCAGTGGCAGTCGCTACTCCGTGCTGTCCCGCGCCTGTCTCTGCTATTACCTTCTTTTTCCCCATCCATTTGGCAAGAAGAGCCTGGCCGAGGGTGTTGTTGATCTTATGAGCCCCTGTATGGGCGAGATCTTCCCGTTTTAAAAATATGGATGCGCCATTTAAATGTTCGCTCAACCTTTTTGCATGAAAAAGAGGGGTTGGGCGGCCGGCGTACTTTTCCAGAAGATGATCGAGTGCCTTATTAAATTTTTTGTCTGATGAAAATCTGCCGTAAGCTTCTTCAAGCTCAAGAAGGGCAGGCATGAGGGTTTCTCCTACATAGCGTCCTCCGTAAGGGCCGAAATGGCCGTTTAAATCCGGATAGAGGCCGGTTTTTAATTTTTTTGTCATCAAAAAATCCTCCATGGTCTTTTAGCGTGTGAAGATTCGGACACGTTCATGATAAACAGTTTCACTCTTTCAATATCCTTGATTCCAGGAGAGAACTCCACGCCGGAGCTGACATCAACAGCGTCCGGAAGACAAAGAGATACAGCGCGAAAGACATTTTCAGGGGTAAGACCCCCTGCAAGAATGAGCGGATATTGATCGCTTATAATTTTTGCCTTTTCCCACTCCCATGATAATGCGTTTCCTCCCGGAAGAGTTCCTTTTCCACATTCGGTCAAAAATGCCGATGCCTGATATTTTACCGCATCTTCAAAAGATGGTTTTCTTTCAAGAAAAAGCGCTTTTATGACAACAAAGCCTTCCTTAATCAGTTCTTCAGCAAGCTGCGGATGCTCATTCCCGTGAAGCTGAACCGCATTTATGCCGCATCTTTCGATTTTTTGCATTATCGATGTGAATGTTGCATCGACAAAAACCCCGACTCTTTTAACTCTTTCCGGAAGGGCGAGACATATTTCACGGGCCCGTTCGTCTCTCACGAATCTCGGGCTTTTGGAATGAAAAACAATCCCTATGGCATCCGCGCCGAGCTCCGCGCATTTAACGGCAGCATCGATTTCCGTTAGGCCGCATATCTTAACTTGTGGGGTATTTTTTAAGCACACTGTTTTATGACCTTTATTTTTACCACTAAGGGTACGAAGAACACGAAGAAGGAAAAAATTGTGTACCTCGTGGTTTTATGAACCGAAACGAAAGCAAATTTTTACGAGATCATCAAGTTCCTTTAACTGTAAGAGATTTTATAAATTCCGCCGGATTGCCGGATCTTACAATGCTTTCTCCAATCAGAAAATTATAAATACCTGAAGAAAGGTTTTTCTCTATATCCGGTCGTCCCGTTATTCCGCTTGCCGCAACTGCGATCTGCCCGGGATTAAGAAGTCCGGAGATGCGCACGGCATTTTCTGTATCAGTTTCAAAGGAGCTCAGGTTCCGGTTGTTAATTCCTATAAGCCGGGCGCCCGCATCCGATGCCGTTTGAAGGTCTTTCCCGGAGTGTACTTCCACAAGCACATCGATTCCAATTTCGCCGCAAAGAGCAAGATAGTTCTTAATCTGCTCTTTCGACAGAATCCTTGCAATAAGAAGAAGCGCATCCGCCCCCATGGCCGATGTTTCATAAATCTGGTAAGATGAAATTATGAAATCTTTTCTCAACACGGGAAGAGTTGATGCATTCCTTGCCCTGATTAAATCATCCGGCTTTGCCATGAAAAAGGATTTATCAGTTAAAACGGATATGGCAGCGGCTCCTCCTTTTTCATATTCCGCGGCATATTCCGCCGGATCAAGATCAGGACGTAATGAGCCCTTTGAAGGAGAAGCCCGTTTGATTTCTGCTATTATGTTTATTCCGGATGGTCCGGGTTTTGATAATTTATTAATGAAAGGGCGTCTTTTGAACTTTGTTGCTTCATCACGCAAAAGGCTTTCGGAGAATAGTTTTTTTCTTTCCCCGATCTCGCTTTTTTTATTTTCGACTATTTTTGCTAAAAAATCCATTACCCGTTTTCCTGCGTGAATTTTATAAGTGAATCAAGTTTTTTTAAGGCTGCCTGTGAGTCTATAGAAGCTTCAGCAAGAGTTACGCCTTCCTTCAGGTTCTGCGCTTTGCCGGCTGCCACAAGCGCTGCAGATGCGTTTATAAGTATTATGTTTCTCTTTGGGCTTTTTTCGCCGTTTAAAATACTTCTTGTGATTTCGGCATTATCGGCCGGATTTCCTCCCGCAAGATCTCCTGCTTTGGCTGTTTCACCGAAAAACTGTTCCGGATTAATATCATAGGTGCGTATCATGCCGTCGTTTAATTCAGAAATTCTCGTCGGAGCACAGACCGAGATTTCATCAAGCCCGTCATGCCCGTGAACTACAAAGGCTCTTTTTACGCTTAAAATGCGTAAAGCCTGGGCGAACATCTCGGTCAGTTCGGGAGCATAAACGCCAAGAAGCTGGCAGTTTGCCGACGCCGGATTTGTAAGGGGGCCGAGCATATTGAATATGCTTCTTATGCCTATCTCCTTTCTTGCCTTTGCCGCATATTTCATGGCTCCGTGATAAAGCGGCGCAAAAAGGAATCCTATTCCGGTTTCACGGACGGCTTCCTCGACGATCTCGGGAGCGGTGTCGAGCTTGACGCCGAGAGCTTCTAGAAGGTCGGCGCTTCCGCACTGGCTCGAAACGGAGCGGTTGCCGTGTTTTGCGACTGTGACACCGCAGCCGGCAACAACAAAGGCGGCAGTTGTTGAAATGTTGAAAGATTTGGCTCCGTCTCCGCCTGTGCCGCAGGTATCGACGACAATCTTTGCCGATGTCTGTATACGCCGCGCTTTTTTTCGCATTGCGGAAGCCGCTCCTGCCAGTTCCTCAAAAGTCTCTCCCTTCGTGGCAAGGGCTGCCATGAAAGCGCCTACCTGGGCGTCGGTGATTTCTCCTAAAAAAATGTCGGCTATCATCTGAGCCATTTCGATTTCCGAAAGGTCTTTTCTTGCTATCATCTTCTTTAAATTTTCTCTAAACATGGCTGTATCCTCTCTTTAAGAACATCGGACATCGAATATCGAAGTTCGTGGATCGTTATTCGTTGATCGTAAATCGCGGTTTCCAGCAACTGATTACCGATCATCGATAACTGATCACTGGTTTTTCCCTCTGGCCTTCCGCCTCACGCCTCTCTATTCCATTCAAAAAATTTCTAAGCAGCCGCTTTCCGACAGAGGTCATTATCGATTCGGGGTGAAACTGTACTCCTTCTGTCTGGTGGCTGTGGTGCCTTATTCCCATTATTTCACCCTCTTCTGATTCGGAGCTTATTTCAAGTGATGCGGGGAAATTATCCCGCGATACCGCAAGGGAGTGATAGCGCATGGCGTTAAATGGATTTGGGATTCCTTTATAGATTGTTTTTCCGTCGGAGGTTACCTGCGAGACCTTTCCGTGCATGAGTGTTTTAGCGGAAACGACCGATCCTCCGAAAACAGTTGCTATCGCCTGGTGGCCGAGGCAGACGCCAAGGACGGGTATCTTGCCGGAAAAATATTTTATGACGGGAATTGATATGCCTGCCGACTCAGGACGACCCGGGCCGGGAGAAATAACTATCCCTGATGGTTCCATAGCTATAATATCACTCAATGATGCCGCATTATTCCGGACGACCGTGACAGCTGCGCCAAGCTGTTTCAGATACTGGACGAGGTTGTACGTGAATGAATCGAAATTATCTATCATCAAAATCATTTCTGATCCTCCGTTAAAGGTCGGTGCTGGATATGGGCTTATGCGTACTGCCGGAATCTTTATCCTTTTTCTGCAACGGCAGCAGATCCGCATCCATTAGATCCAGACAGCCCATAATGGATAAATGCTCACGAAGCCGTGTTTCGTCTCTGCCTGTCCAGATCTTTGTCGACCATCCGGGGGCGTTGATTATGTTTTTTCATAATTTTCCGGCAGTACGCATAAGCCCATATCCAGCACTGACAAATGTAAGTTACTAAAGCTCTCTGTGCATGAGCTGAAGGGCTTTTTGTATTGCCATTGCCTTGTTTACAGTTTCGGCCAGCTCATGTTCCGGGACTGAATCCGCCACTATTCCTGCCCCGGCCCTCACCGTCAGCTTTCCGCTTTCGACGCAGGCTGTTCTTATTGTGATCGCCATATCCATGTTTCCGTTAAAGGAAATATACCCCACTGCCCCGCCGTACGGGCCTCTCGGCTCCTTTTCAAGTTCCGATATTATCTCCATGGCTCTCACTTTTGGTGCGCCGGAGAGGGTGCCTGCCGGAAAAGTCGCCGCAAGCAGATCCCACGCGTCGAATTTCTCTTCAAGATCGCAGGTTATGCTTGAAACAAGATGCATTACATGTGAATAGCGTTCAACGATCATGAGATCGGTTACCTGGACGGTGCCTGTTTCAGCAACCCTTCCAAGATCGTTTCTTCCGAGATCAACTAGCATCAGGTGCTCCGCCCGTTCTTTTTCATCCGAGAGAAGCTCGTCGGCAAGAGCCCTGTCTTCCTGCTCGCTGTTTCCCCTTTTGCGCGTTCCTGCTATGGGGCGAAGGGTTGCTACCCTGTTTTCAAGCCTCACCATTGTTTCCGGAGAAGATCCTACCAGAGCTGTTTCATTCATGTGCATGAAAAAAAGGTATGGAGAAGGATTTATGTATCTCTGCGCCCGGTAAAGGACCCACAGGTCAGGAGCATCATCGCATATGAAGGGCTGGGATATGACTGCCTGGATAATATCCCCGGCCTTGATATATTCTTTTGTCCTGCGGACATGTTCCAGAAAAAGTTCAGGCTTCTGCTTCGCATAAAGGGAAAGTCCGCCGCCGGACGGGGTTGTATGGTTAAAGGAAACATTTTTTTTCATCTTTTCAAGCATTGCATCAATCCGGACCTTCGATGTTCCATAAGATTTATCATGATCATTTTCATCATCAGTAAAGGATATGCTTATCGCAAGAAGAGTGTTGCGGATGTTGTCGAATATTATCACCTCATCAGGTATGATAAAATGCGCAAGCGGTTTATTTTCATCTATTATGCACGGGACAGGCTCGAAAAATGAAACCATCTCGTATGTGAGATAACCCACCATTCCGCCCCAGAAACGGGGAAGGCCGGGCAATGATGCAGGCCGGTAATCCTTCATGAGATCTTTTAAAACATCAAGCGGTTTTCCTTCATGGGGAATTTTTTCAACAGTTCCGTTTTTTCTGACTTCGACGTGCTTTTGGAATACAAGGATATGTTTCCGGGCGGATGTGCCGAGAAAACTGTATCTCCCCCACCTTTCGCCGCCTTCAACACTTTCAAAAAGAAAAACCGGTCCTTTGCCGTCATAAAATTTGTGCAGTAATGAAACAGGAGTTTCGGTATCGGCCAGTATCTCTATGCAAAGAGGCACGACATTGCTTTTTTCAGCAAGCCTGCAAAATTCATTTTTATCCGGAAATTGATTCAGGAGCATGGAAATTTTTTCCTCTTCGTGATCTTAGAAGTCATTTCAAAACCCCGTCTGAGGTCTGATAGCCGTGTTGCAAGCCTCTTCAAAATTCTCACATACTACCGTGTATGCTGCGCTTTTTCATCGGCTTGCGCCTTGCTCTCAAACCTGATACAAGGTTTTGAAATGACTTCAAGTTAATAAAATGTCGCATTTTAATAAGTTGCCATAAAAAAAGGGCCGCGGATTTTTCCACGACCCTTTTAAAAGCAAGAAAGGACCGCGGGCATTAAAAAAGATTTGCCCGCTATCCTTTTATTTTTTTATCATTATATTATCTTAATAAGGTTCTGCCGGCAAGTCCCTGGATATAGGCCCGCCAACACCAAACCCTGATTCCGTATTCTCCGATTGTATTGTCGAAAAGTTTATTCATAAAATTTTCCATCCAAAAAATATTTTAAAACATATTTATACGGAGTTTGTCTTTTTGTCAATAATTTTTATGGCCGAAATTTTATGTCAAACAGTGGGATATTAGTTTAATAAACGATACAGGATGGCATAAACAAAACTATATTCTCATAACAAATAAGGTTTACTGTCCGAATGTATTATGATATTAAAACAGAAAAAGTCGAATTTATCAGCACTTATAATTCTCCCGTCAATAATGCAAAAGGAAGCATCCAATGATAACTAAACCACCATTGAGATCCTTTTTTACTGTGCTGGAATTTGCCCTGATCTTCCTTCTTGTCCTTCCTGCTGTAAGTTTTGGTCAAAATAAGCGGTTAATCATGGTAACCGAACAATGGCCGCCATTCAGAATGAATGATGTAAACAGCCCATCCGGATTCCGGGGAATAGATATAGATATAACCAATAAACTTTCTGAAACACTTGGAATCACAATTGAAATTCAACGTCATCCATGGGCCAGGGCGCTGGAACTGATGCGGAACGGTCAGGCTGATATGGTAACAGGCACAGCTTTTACCCCCGAAAGGGAAACTTTTATGCATTATATCCCGGTTAGTTATTATTCTGTTCGTCCGGTTTTTTATACCCAAAAAGGAAAAGGGAAGCTGATTAAATCTTATGAGGACCTCTATGGCCCATCCGTCGGATATTCATTGAATTCCGCATACTTTGAGCCTTTCAATTCGGATTCCAAAATTAACAAGGTTGGTATTTCCACGGAAGTCCAGCTGTTGCAGATTCTGGCTCTTGGAAGGATCAATATAACTATCGGAACCGACCCGAACATTTCCTACGATGTTGCCCGCCTTGGATACCGGGATGTTCTGGAACCAACGACTTATCAACCGCCGAACAAAACCGAGCTGTTTATTGCCCTGTCCCGGAAATCCGGGGCGATGGATTTAGCGCAGGAGATTGAACAGGCGCTTCGCCGATTAATGACCGATGGCTCCATCGACAAAATTATCAAGGAATACAGGTAGTGCAATGGAAACAAAATCCCGGAGCTTATTAAACGAGATCCAATTTTTCATAATTCTCATTTCTATGGTTATCGTTATCTTAATGGTGGGAGTCTCCCTTTATATTGTTTCCTATAAAATGCTCGTGGATCTCAGGGCCCGTTCTTTAGCCACTGCCAACGAGATGGAGGCATTTCTGGAACACCCGCTTTATGTGGTAGACGACGAACAGGCGGTGCGCATTGCCGAGACCTTCCTCTCCTCTGGAAAAATCTCCGGGATAATCCTTGAGTCGACGGCTAACGGCATACTGCTCTCCAAAACTACCGGCAAAGACTCCCTGAAGATTCCGAAGATTTCCAGGAGCATCCGCCGGAAAGGATTGTCGCTGGGAAAAATCACTATTACGTTCAGCGATGAGGAGATCATCCGCACACAGGCACGTTTTGTGGTAATCTTCCTTGTAATAATTATTTCGGTGCTTCTGGCCAATTTTGTGGCCAACCGGTATCTTATTACCCGAAAGGTAAGACGGCCATTTAGTAATATTGTCCAGGCGATCCGGAATATTGCTGAGGGGAATTACAAGACACTGATTGATCCGACTCCATACCGTGATGTCAACATCCTGGTTAACCTCTTCAACGATATGGCAGGCAAGATTAACCTGAAGAATCAGGAGCAGCAAAAAATCGAAAAGGCGCTTAGGGAAAGCGAGGAGCGATATCTTCAGATTGCCCGATGTGTTCCTGACGTAATTTGGATCATGGATTTAACGGGCCGGTTTTCTTATGTCAATTCAGCCGTAGAGCGCACTCACGGCTGGACTGTAGAGGAGTGGCTTAAACTCAACTACAGGGATGTTGTTACCCCGCAACAAGCTGTAAAAGATGCGGCAAGCATCGAAGAAGTTCTTATGAAATCGAAAGCGCCGCAGTATGACCATAATTTGATTCGCACTTATGATTCGGAAGAACTGCGTAAGGACGGTTCCTCTTTTTGGGCCGAGATTTCCGCTGTTTTTCTCTGGTCGGACGATGGTAAACCAATCGGAATTATAGGAATTACGCGTGATGTTACCGCGCGTAAGCAAGCCGAAGAAAAGCTCAAAAGAAGTGAGGAGCGGATGCGCCTCTTTTTCGAGCGTCAGCTTGTCGGCATGGCGATAACTTCGCCGGAAAAGGGGTGGCTGCAGGTAAACGACAAGCTGAGCCGTATGCTTGGCTATTCACCTGAAGAATTGTTCCGTCTGACCTGGGCGGAGTTGACGCATCCGGAGGATCTTGCTGCTGATGTGGCTCAGTTCGACCGGCTTCTTCCCGGCGAGATTGAAGAGTATTCCCTAGAGAAGAGGTTCATCCGGAAGGATGGTGCCGTGATTTTCACCAACCTCTCTGTAGGTTGTGTGAGACTTCCCGATGGCTCTTTGGATTACGTTTTAGCGCTGCTGGAAGATATCACCATACGTAAGCGGGCTGAAGAAGCGCTGATGGCTGAACGCCAGTATCTGATTGACATCATCGATTTTCTGCCGGACGCCACCTTTGTCATTGATTCCGAGCGGAGGGTTGTTGCCTGGAACCGAGCTGCTGAGGAGATGACAGGCGTGAAAAGAGATGAGTTGCTCGGTAAGGGAGGGTACGCGTACGCAGTGCCTTTCTTTGGAGAACCCTGCCCCATCCTGATAGATCTCCTCGATCTTCCTGATGAAGAGAGGGAGAAGTTCTATAAATACATCAAGCGTTCGGGTCCGTCGATCTACGCCGAGTCTTTTATGCAGCGTCTGAATGGGGGCCGGGGCGCTCATCTTTGGGGTGTTGCGGCCCCGCTCTACGATCGATACGGTACCCGCACCGGAGCTATCGAGGTGATTCGCGATGTCACCGAACACAAACTGGCAGAGGAAGAAAGAATTCGGCTCCAGACTCAACTAATGCAGTCACAGAAGATGGAAGCCATAGGACAGCTGGCTGGTGGTGTGGCGCACGATTTTAATAACATGCTTAACATTATACTCGGGTATTCCCAGATGGCACTGACAAAGATCGATAAATCCAGCCCGCTTCATGCAGACATTCAGGAAATCGCCTCTGCCGGAAAACACTCCGCGGATCTGGTAAGGCAGCTTCTGGCATTTGCCCGGAAGCAGACGATTACCCCGAAATTGCTGGACTTAAATGATACCGTAGCCGGAATGCTAAATATGCTTCGGAAGCTGATCGGTGAAGATATCGATCTGCTCTGGATGCCAGCCCCAAATCTTTGGCTTATAAAGATGGATCCAGCTCAGGTTAACCAGATTGTTGCCAACCTGACTATAAACGCGCGTGACTCGATCTCCGGAGTCGGTAAAATTACAATCGAAACGGGCAAGGCTATATTTGATATGGCGTATTGCGCCAAGCATGCTGGCGCCGAACCCGGACATTATATAATGCTTGCGGTCAGCGACAACGGCTGCGGCATGGACAAAGATACGCTGGGGAAAATTTTTGAGCCTTTTTTCACCACAAAGGAGTTAGGAAAGGGGACAGGTTTGGGACTTGCCACTGTTTATGGTATTGTTAAGCAGAACAAAGGGTTTATCGATGTTTACAGCGAGCCCGGAAAGGGCACAGCATTCAAGATCTTCATTCCTATGCATGGAAAAGAGGGGATTATAATTGACGAACCAAGGCTGCAGACAGAACCTCTGACAGGCACAGAGACGGTGCTGCTGGTTGAAGATGATGAGGCACTCCTGAAAATGGCTAAGATTATGCTCGAAGAACTTGGTTATACAGTGCTTATGTCCTGTACACCGGGAGAGGCGATCCGATTGGCCGGGGAGCACGCAGGTGAGATTCATCTGATGTTGACAGACGTAATTATGCCGGAGATGAGCGGGCGGGATCTTCAAAAACGGATCTGCACCATAAGGCCGGATATGAAATATCTGTTCATGTCCGGGCATACTGCAAACGTGATCGCCCAACGCGGAATCTTAGATAAAAGCGTCAACTTTCTCCAAAAGCCGTTTTCCATAAAAGAACTAGCCGCAAAGGTGAGCGAAGCACTGGGAAGAGGATAAGCTTTGGCATCAACTATCTATGGCCAACGCACAACTGATATAAAAAGGAGATCCTCCGATGGCAGATGAGATAATAAAAAAGTATGGTAAGAGGGTTGGATATACTGATGCGGAAATGGAAAAATTTTATGAAGGCGGGCACAGGATAAGGCATTTGAAACGCCTTGCCGAATCAGCGCCTCTTTACACCATAGAAGCAGAGGTTGTGAAATCCCGCAATTGTAACTCCGGCCATGTGGAAGGCCAGAGACTTTTTCTCGATATTGACGGTAATTTGCTGACCAAACTGTGCCCGAAAAAAATGTGCGTATATCTTGTTGCCCAGCTTGTTATTCCCGTCGCACAGATAAACGAACGACTGAGCGAAGGCCATGACCCGAAAGACTTTCACTTCATGCGGTATGTGAGGTGTCCGGACGTCGGTGTGGAGTGTCTTGGATACGGCGATGTTATGCTGAAGGTGAGTGTTGTTCCGCGCGTATAATGAAGGCAAAGACCGGCCTCAAATTAACATGAATCAGGAGTTAAGCTGTTTGTGCGATGGACTTGGAATGTAAGAGACAATGACAGCGAATAATAGGAACAGAATATCCAATCTTAATATTCTCATAGTGGACGATGAGGCCAACATCCGCAGGACGCTCTCGGTCTGTTTGGAATCGCGTGGTCATCGGGTGACTGCCGTCAGCAACGCGAAAGATGCACGGGCTGAAGCGGATCGGCAGGTGTTTGACTTGTCGTTTGTGGATTTGCGGTTGGGAACAGAAAACGGCCTCGACTTGATCCCCTCTCTCCTTGGCGCATGCCCCTGGATCAAGATCGTGGTGATTACGGCCTACGCCTCGGTCGACACCGCCGTGGAAGCTATGCGGCGAGGGGCGACCGATTACATCCCTAAGCCCTTCACCCCCGGGCAGGTGGAACTCGTTACCGACAGAGTGTCAACGTTTCGTAGTATGGAGCAACACATTGCCACCTTGAAAGAGGATTTGGAGCGGCTACATCCCGAGGTGTCGTTCACTTCCCAACATCCTGGCATGCAGCGAGCCATAGAGCTTGCCCGGCAAGCGGCTCCATCAGAGGCGGTTGTTTTGCTCCGAGGGCCCAGCGGCACGGGCAAAACAGTGCTGGCCCGTGCCATTCATGGTTGGAGCCGTCGGGCTGATAAGCCGCTTGGCATTATTTCCTGCCCAACCCTGAGCCCTGAACTGCTGGAAAGCGAGCTTTTTGGTCACGTGAAAGGAGCCTTCACCGGGGCGCTCCGCGACAATCCCGGCCGTGTTGCCGCTTGCGAAGGAGGAACTCTATTCCTGGACGAAATCGGCGATTTGCCTCTGTCGATTCAACCCAAGCTCCTTCGTTTCATCCAGGATCGTGAATACGAGCGCGTGGGCGATCAGCGGACGAGAAAGGCCGATATCCGAATCATTACCGCCACGAATACGGATCTGGATAAGGCTGTAAAGGAAGGGCGTTTCCGGGAAGACCTGTACTATCGGCTGAATGTCATCCAGATTGACTTGCCTTCACTGGCCGATTGCCCTGACGACGTGGAGAGCCTGGCAAAAGAGATGTTGGGCTTCTTCAGCGCGCAGAATCACAAGGTCTTCAGAGGCTTCAGCGACGAAGCCATGAACGCATTGCGGGATTACTCCTGGCCGGGGAATATCCGGGAACTGCGTAATGTGGTCGAGCGGGCCGCCATCCTGTGTAAGTCTGAGCTCGTCGGGATTGAACATCTCCCGGCTTCAATTTCCCCGCACATTATTCCTGTCCAAATGGGAGATCATGTCTCTTTGGAAGCGATCGAGGAGAACCATATACGTCGCGTCATCACCTCCACAAAATCTCTCCAGGAAGCGGCCGATATTCTCGGCATCGATCAAGCCACCCTCTGGCGCAAACGAAAACAATACGGCATCTGATCAAGCTTTTTTCTTCGTCTTCCCATGACCTTGTATTTTGCAAGGCCATTTTAGGGTTATCCTTGTCTATCACAAGGTGCTTGCCTTGCGAGATACCCATATCTCATTGATATAACAGTTATCAGGCGTCTGGCACGCTGTGTGCTTATTAATCGGGTGGAGGTAAAACTTATGATCGGAATTAGACAGAAACTCATGTTGGCATTTGGCGGGCTGCTTGCGGTTGTCGCTGCTATTGGCATGCTAACCATGGCGCAGATCGATGACCTCGGCCAGGCCATCGATGTGATACTCAAAGAAAATTACCGTAGCGTGGTGGCTTGTCAGGAAATGAAGGAATCCCTGGAGAGAATTGACAGCGGCATCCTATTCACTCTCGCCGGCAACGGTGTGGAGGGGAATCGTCTGATTGAGGAATACACATCCAAGTTTCGTGCCGCGCTGGATGTTGGACTCGGTAATATCACGCTTCCTGGTGAACGGGAGAGGGCGGAGCAGATAAGAACTCTGTTCGATAATTACACCAAGGCAATGCCGTTTGTGACACAGATCACCCGCTCTTCTGAGGCGCGACAGGCCGACTATTTTTCCAGACTGCAGCCTCTATTCCGGGAGATTAAGGATGTAGCCCAGAAAATCTTGCTCATGAACCAAGCGAACATGAATGAGGCGAACAACGCTGCCCGACGCCTCGCTGATGCCGCTCATCGCCGCGTGTTAATGGCGATTATGGTCTCAGCGTTCCTGGCGCTTCTGTTCAGCTATCTTGCACACAGATGGATTCTGCACCCCATCAATCGGCTGATTGAATCGACGAACGAAATCCGACGCGGAAACCTCGACCTCGTGTTGAAAGCGGGTTCCAGAGACGAGATAGGCCGTCTTTCGGAATCCTTTAACGAGATGACGGCTTCGCTGAGGCGGTTTCGCAAAGAGGACAGGATCAACCTGATGCGAACGCGTCGTGCGACGGAAGAGGTATTCAAAGCTCTTCCCGCAGCTGTTGCAGTGCTTGATCTGGACGGGAAGGTCGAGGTCTCAACAGAAACAGCGGATCGGCATTTTGGCCTTAAACCGGGAGTCCTTGTGGGCGACCTTGGACATGAATGGCTGCCTCCTTTGATTCGAAAAGCTCTGGACGAGGATCGCATCATCGAGCGTGACCCTAAGAGCGGTTACGTCCAGCAGTTCGTCGATAACCGCGAATATTTCTTTCAGGCAATGGTTGTTCCAATACCTGTTGGCCCGGAACGCCGAGATCCGACCGGCGTGGCATTGATTCTGAAGGACGTTACGCAGGTTCATGAGCAGCAGGAATTGAAGCGTGGCGTTGTATCCACGGTTTCACATCAGCTTAAAACACCGCTGACCTCGCTTCGCATGTCAATTCATCTCCTCCTGGAGGAGAGGGTTGGTACTCTCAATGAAAAGCAGACCGAACTGCTCGTTGCCGCCCGGGACGATAGTGAGAGACTGGTAGGCATCCTTGATGATTTGCTCGATCTCAACCGGATAGAGTCGGGAAAGTCTCATGTATCCCCCGAACCTGTATCGCCGCAGGCGCTTGTCCGGGATGCCGTAGAGCCTTTTCTCGTGGAGGCCAGGGACAAGGGCGTGACGATGGCGAATGCCGTTCCGGACGATTTGCCCGAAGTTATGGCGGACGCCGAAAAAATTCGCCAAGTATTCGCAAATCTTATCTCGAATGCGCTCCGGTTTACATCACCGGGCGGTTCGGTGACGGTTCGGGCTTTCGTGGAAGCAAATAAGTTGGCCTTTCTTGTCGAAGATACCGGAAAAGGTATCCCATCGGAATCAATAGATCATATATTTGAGCAATTCTACCGTGTGCCCGGGCAGGATGAGAAGTCCGGAGTTGGATTGGGTCTTGCGATTGTGAAAGAAATTGTCAGCGCCCATGGCGGAAACGTCGGCGTTGAAAGCGAAATCGGCAGGGGATCAATCTTTCACTTCACGCTGCCTCTCAGTGAAGCGACGAACGCGCAGCATACAACAAGACCCATGAAAGGAGCATCTTCATGATATCTGCAATTTATCTGATTTTCGGACTGGTTATTTTCGTCATGCTGGGCTGGCTTACCTTATTCTGCGATAAAATATAGGAGGTTATCATGGTATACGTAGCCGGAGCAGTTCTGCTGCTATGTGTGGTGTATCTCCTTTACGCCATAATTGATCCCGAAAGATTTTAACATAGTTGAGGTAAATCATGTCAATTTTATTTGTCACATTAATTCTCGGAAGCGCCATGCTGTTGTCATGGCCCCTTGCAACGGCCATGACATGGGCGATGAATCCAGTTGAAAAAAACGGCGGGTTACGTCAGGGCATCGAATCGGTCTTCCGGAGGCTTGGAGGCCGGATGATCGCAAGGGAACAAAAATGGAAACAATATGCCTTGTCCCTGCTTTTGTTCAATGCGATAATGTTTATCGTAGTATACTCCATTCTGTCCATGCAGCAGGTGTTGCCGTTAAACCCTGATGAGAAGAGCGCCATAGAACCGAGCCTTATTTTCAATATCGCGGCGTCATTCGTGACAAACACCAATATCCAGCATTATTCGGGCGAGGCGTCTATGAGCTACTTCTCGCAGCTTTTCGGCTTGATGTGGCTGCAATTTGTGTCGGCTGCCACCGGCATCGCTGCGCTTACGGCCCTTGCCAGGGGATTGGCGGGAAAAACCCGGCTGGGGAACTTTTATGGCGATCTTATGCGGGCCACCTTTCTCGTTCTGCTGCCCGCGGCAACAATTGCAGCCATTCTTCTCGCGCTCGGCGGCGTTGTTATGACGCTGCAAGGAGCAGCCGTGGCGACGACACTCGAAGGAGCGGTGCAGAATATTTCGAGAGGTCCGGTTGCTGCCTTTGTTGCGATCAAGCAGGTGGGAACCAACGGCGGCGGTTTTTTCGGATCCAACTCGGCGCACCCGTTTGAAAATGCCACCTTCTTCACCAATATAATCGAATGTGTCTGCATCATATTGATGCCGATGGCCAGCGTCTGGATGTTTGGGCGGATTACCGGGCGGATGCGTCACTCGGCCGTGGTGTTTGCCGTGATGGCGGCTCTGTTGATTACGAAGGTGGTGTTTGCCAACTATTTCGAAAGCGCTCCCACGGCTGCTTTCGCCGGGCTGCCGATTGAATCCGCAGGCAACCTGGAAGGAAAGGAGCTTCGTTTCGGGGAGGCTGCCGGCGCTGCGTGGAGCGTGCTCACAACATGCTCGAGCAATGGTTCGGTAAACGCCATGCACGACAGCTTAAATCCAATGGCCGGGCTCATTTCCATGGTCGGAATGTGGTTCAACATCACATTCGGAGGAGTTGGTGTCGGATTCATCAATATGTTTCTGTACATTATCATTGGTGTATTTATCGGCGGCATGATGGTCGGCCGTACACCGGAATATCTGAGCCGCAGGGTTGAGACGCGTGAGATGAAATTTGCCCTGCTGGCGATTCTTGTCCATCCCTTGCTCATTCTTGCAGGAACTGCGCTCTTTGCAGCGACACCTTGGGGCGCCTCGACGGTCAACAACCCCGGCTTCCATGGGTTTTCCGAAATCCTGTACGAATTCACCTCATCTGCGGCCAATAATGGATCGGGGTTTGAGGGACTCAGCGATAACACTGTGCCCTGGAATGTGGCTACGGGTATTGTTATGCTGCTGGCCCGCTTCATTCCGATAATTTTCCCTCTGGCTATTGCCGGATCTCTGGCAGCCAAGAAACCAGCACCCGAGACAGCCGGTACCTTACACACTGACACACTCCTGTTCGGATTGGTGCTCCTGGGGAGCGTTGTGCTCATCGGCGCCCTGTTATTTCTTCCGGTAGCCGTTCTCGGGCCGATATCCGAGCACCTGTCTGTGGCAGGGATGTAACCACATGAGCAGCGATTAAAGAGGAATATTGTATGAACAAGCATATTAATGAAAATATACAGGCAAAACTCGATCGTCGAAAAGCTCGTCGAGCTTCCCTGTTCGATAAAGATCTCATTAAAATAGCCGGGAAACGCGCCGCGGTCATGTTAAAGCCCTGGGTAATGGCGCGAAACCCGGTTATGTTTATAACCGAGATCGGCGCAGCCGTTACGACATTAGTGCTGGTCCTGGATATGATCAACAATAGCGGGACTTTTTTATATACCCTTGCTGTTACGATCATCCTGTGGCTGACAGTTCTTTTCGCCAATTTCGCTGAAGCCATGGCCGAGGCTCGTGGTAAGGCGCAGGCGGATACTCTTAAGCGGACACGAAGCAAGACAATGGCCCGCAGAGTGATCAACGGGGCGGAAAAACAGGCCGGCTCCGACGAGCTCCGCGAAGGCGATATCGTGCGGGTGGCGGCAGGTGAAATCATTCCTGGCGATGGCGAGGTGATTGAGGGCGCCGCATCAGTTGACGAGTCTGCAATTACCGGAGAGTCTGCCCCTGTCATCCGTGAGGCCGGCGGAGATCGCTCAGGGGTTACAGGAGGCACGAGAGTTCTCTCGGATCAGATTACGGTCCGCATCACTGTTGGCGCCGGTGAATCGTTTCTGGATCGCATGATAGCGCTGGTGGAGGGATCTGTCCGACAAAAAACACCCAATGAACTCGCATTGATAGTTACATTAGCAGGAATGACTCTTGCCTTCCTCATGGTAACCGGCACCTTATGGCCGATCGGCCGATATTATGCGGTGAATCTGCCGATTCCGACCTTGATCGCCCTGCTGGTCTGCCTGATTCCAACAACCATAGGCGCTCTTCTGGCGGCAATCGGCCTTGCCGGAATGGACCGCGCCCTTTCGGCAAATGTACTGGCAAAAAGCGGCAAAGCCGTGGAACTGGCAGGCGACGTTGATACCTTGCTTCTGGACAAAACCGGTACTATCACCATGGGAAACCGCCAGGCGACAGAGTATTACCCGCTTTCAGGGGTGACATGGGAGCGACTGGCAGAGGCTGCAATGTACGCGTCGTTTGGAGATCAAACTCCCGAAGGAAAGTCAATAGTAATGCTCGGAGAAGAGAGGCTTGGGTTCAAGTCGCCTCGTGAAACATCGGATGCCAAGGTCATACCTTTTACCGCGCAGTCACGAATGAGCGGCATCGATCTCCCCGACGGCCGATTTTACCGTAAAGGCGCTCCGGACTCGGTCAAAGCCTACATCTTGAAACAAAATGCCGACATACCCGCGACGCTGCAGGAAACCGTGGACGGTATCGCCCGCCAGGGGAGCACTCCTATTGTCGTAACCGATAGAAAGAACGTTCTCGGGGTTGTTGCGCTTTCGGATATTTTAAAACCGGGCATGCAGGACCGGTTTAAGCGTCTCAGAGCAATGGGTCTCCGTGTCGTTATGGTGACGGGTGACAATCCGCTCACCGCAGCCGCTATAGCTGAACAGGCTGGAGTTGACGATTTCATTGCCGAGGCAACGCCGGAAGACAAGCTTGAGTACATACGCAAGGAACAGCGTGGGGGGAGACTCATCGCCATGATGGGGGATGGAACCAACGATGCGCCAGCGCTGGCCCAGGCTGATATCGGCGTTGCCATGAACTCAGGCACCCAGGCTGCTAAGGAAGCCGGAAATATGGTCGACCTTGACAGCGATCCGACCAAACTGATAGAGGTCATCGAAATCGGGAAGCAGTTGCTCATCACACGCGGCGCTTTGACCACCTTTTCAATTGCCAATGATGTGGCCAAGTACTTTGCCATTATTCCGGCCATGTTCGTGCTGGCGATTCCACAACTGGCGGCTCTCAACATCATGAAACTTTCGACGCCACAGAGCGCAATTCTTTCAGCGCTCATTTTTAATGCGATCATCATACCGCTTCTTATTCCTATTGCCATCAAGGGGGTGAAATACCGGCCCATGGGAGCGGACGGCATACTGCGGCGAAATCTTCTGGTTTACGGATTGGGGGGAGTGGTCACTCCTTTCATAGGCATCAAACTGATCGATATGGCTTTAAGTTTAACCGGCATTTTTTAGGAGGAACCATGGATAATGAAATTGAAAAAATAGACTTTTTGCCTCAGATCGCAACATCGGCCCGGATTGTGCTGGCATCCATGGCGATCTGCTGTATTATCTATTCACTGGTGATTCTCGGGGTCGGTCAATTCTTTGCGCCGTATTCGGCTAACGGATCGCTGATCCGGAATGAACAGGGTGTCATAGTCGGAAGTGAAACCATTGCACAGGAATTTTCCCGTCCTGAATACTTCTGGCCCAGACCCTCGGCCGTGGAATATAACGCTTCGGCAACAGGCGGGAGCAATTTATCTCCGACCAGCCCGAAGCTTCATTCCCGGGCAGAGAGCATCATCGCAAAGTTATGCGTTTCCAGTGACAGGAAGGTGCCCGCCGATCTTGTGACAGCGTCCGGCAGCGGCATGGACCCTCATGTTACTTTGCGTGCAGCCGAGTACCAGGCGCAGAGAGTTGCGTCTGCCCGGGGGTTGCAGGTTAGCGATGTGATGAAAATTCTTGCAGAGCATTCAAAACGAACAGGAGGTTTCCTTACGCCTGAACCGCTGGTAAATGTGCTGATCGTGAACATGGCGCTCGACAGGATAGGAGGCTGATATGACCGGCGGCACCCGCGCTGACAGTTTTCTGCGTCTGATCCGCAGGTCCCAGCGGGGCAGATTGAAGGTCTATCTGGGCTATGCGGCTGGTGTGGGCAAGACCTACCAGATGCTCATTGAGGCGCACCGTCTAAAGGAGGATGGGATCGACATTGCCGTTGGTCTTGTTGAAACTCACAGACGAGCGGAGACGGAGGCGCTTGTGGCCGGGCTTGCATTGATACCCTGCCGCAAAATCACCTATCGCGGAATCTTGATCGAGGAAATGGATCTCGATGCAATTCTGGCGCGTCGACCGAACGTGGTACTCGTCGATGAACTGGCCCACACCAATGTTCCGGGAAGCAAGAACGCAAAGCGCTATCAGGATGTGGAAGAAATCCTCTCAGCAGGCATTCATGTCATTTCAACATTGAACGTCCAGCACCTGGAAAGCTTGTATGAGACCGTCGAACGCGCTACCGCCGTCAGAGTCCGGGAACGGATACCCGACCACATTATCGCTGAGGCGGATCAGCTGGTCAATGTGGATATCACACCCGAAGACTTGCGCCGTCGTCTGAAGGAAGGCAAGGTCTACATAACGGAGCGTATCGATACAGCATTAGAACATTTCTTCAAACCCACCAATCTTGAACAACTGCGCGAATTGACCCTCCGTGAACTGGCCGCGCAAATTGACTCACATCGGCGCGATCCGCTTGCGGAGGACCTGCCATCAAGCCCGGACCAGGTCATGGTCTGCCTCAGTTCAAGAGGACCTAACAGTGAGGCGCTGCTTCGCTATGCTTCGCGCCTGGCCGGACGGCTGAATCGCAACTGGTACGCTGTCTATGTGCAAACATCTCAGGAGCATCCCACCCGCATGGATGCGGCGATCCAGGGAATGCTCTCCAACACCCTGATGCTGGCCCAACAACTGGGCGCGACCGTTTTTACTTACAAAGGCGATGATATTGTGAAAACAATCCTGCAGTTTGCCAGGGAATATCGCGTGGGGCATGTTGTGATCGGCACCCCTGGAAGGAAGCTGCCTTTCTGGCGGCGTCTCAAGGGCGATGTCAGCATCTTGGAGCGATTGGTGATTGAGGGAACAGGTATCACCGTAGTCGTGCTGGACACGAAGGCGATATCCGATGACCTGCCTGCAGATGAACCGTTACGTACGGACAGGAAATCTCATCACATTGCCGAAGAGGTGCTAAACCTGACTATACAGGATGACTTTGTTATATCCAATAGCTGTACTCTCATCTGGGATGCAACTATCGAAAAAGAGGAAGCGATGAGACTGTTGCTGGACGTGTGTTACCATGAAAGTGCAGAGAATAAAGAATCGGCATGGAAAGCGCTTCTTGAGAGGGAACATCAAGGAGGAACCTTCGTGGGTCAAGATGTGGCAATTCCTCACGCCAGGATCGTAAACCTGCGCCGCCCTCTTGTCGCCCTCGGCGTTGGCAAGGCAGGTATTCAGGATCGCGAGTCAGAGCGCAGCGTTCGAATTATGTTGCTGCTGCTTTCTCCCGCAGATCCTCCTGAAAGCCACGTAAGGGTGCTTGGTGTAATCAGCAAAATGGCACGCGATGATGGTTGGCGCAAGGAAATCCTCTCTGCAAGGAAATCTTCGGATATCATGGAGGTGATCCACGAGTGGGAAAATCGCCTCAATGCGGCCGACAAATGATTCCGGATAAGCCGGTTATGATGCAAGATGAGCTTTTTCAGGCCATTCCGCGTTGCTTTGGGTCCGTTGAAATATTTTCCAGATAGAATAATTCTCAAGATCTTAATATTGGTATATAATACCATTGATTTCTATCTAAATATCTTGTTCCGGCAATCTTCAGTTTCCATTCCGAAAATGTCCGGTACAGACTCATCAATGAAAGATTCTGTTCTTCTTAATCCAATTACGTTATCCTGAATTGTGGAGATTGTATCATTACACAAGCCCAGCCCTCTGCGGCGGAGCGAAGCTATCTGAAACATGTATATTTACCTTGCCGTGAAGCGCTGCTTTTCAGTAAAAAGAGATTCATTCGCACGAGCTTAAAAAATTGTCTGTTTCCGGGCCGGAGCCGAAACAGTGATCTCATTCTCCGCAACTTTTTGAGGGAATCTTCAAATTCAACTGTGTCTTGAATATATTTCATGATATACATTAACTATGGCGGTTGTCAGAATAATGTTCCGATTTGGAGCTGTCAATTTATTCGCATACGCACACATATCTAATCGGAACTTATTTATTAAATGCACCCGGAAGGGGAGGACTTGAAAAAGAAGGGGGGTAATTCATGGACACATCGCAACATCCGCACAGCGCACGGGATTTTCAGGTGTCAAGAGGTTATGCCAATTATGTTTTTCTGCTGCTCTTTCTTCTGTATATGTTTAATTACGTGGATCGGATGGTTGTGGCGGCGATCTTCCCCTATCTGAAGGCCGACTGGGGGCTTACCGATACTGAATGCGGCTGGTTCGCCTCCATTGTCACGTTGATAATGACGGCGTTTGTTTTTCCCGTTTCGCTGCTGGTGGACCGGTGGAGCAGGAAAAAGGCGATCGGCATCATGGCTGTGCTCTGGAGCATCGCAGCGGCAGCCTGCGCCTTCACTAAAAGCTTTACCCAGCTCTTTACAATGCGCGCCGCAGTCGGGGTTGGCGAGGCGGCATACACTTCCGGGGGACATGCCATGATTGCCGCTTATTTTCCCGAGGAGAAAAGGGCTACCATGAACGGCCTCTTTACCGCCGCCATTCCCATGGGCACAGCCTTTGGAGTAATTCTGGGCGGTGTAATCGCCGAAACGCTCGGCTGGCGCTATGCTTTCGGTCTTCTTGCAGTGCCTGGCCTTATCGTGGCCATTCTTTTTTTCTGGGTGAAGGACTACAAGACCGTGCAGATGCTGAAAACTTCCCGCGATGGGGACCAGACAGTAAAGGTTAAGATGAAGTTTGGAGATATCGCCCGTGAATTCCTGAACACCCCGTCGGTACTTTTCACTTATGCCGGATATGTGGGCAATACCTTTGTTACAACGGCCCTCATGAACTGGCTTCCTTCATACTACCACAGGATGGACGGCCTGCCCATGGATAAGGCTGGGCTGAAGACGTCCGTGGTTTTTCTGCTTGCCATCTTCGGTGCACCCATTGGCGGCTATTTCACCGACAAATTCAGGCGAAAGCACCTTAACGCCAGAATGAGCGTCCCGGCGCTAAGCTCGCTGCTTACAAGTCTTTTTCTCTTTACAGGCTTTACCTTTTTGCAGGGAAACGCACAGTATATTTTGCTGATTCTCTTCGGTTTTACGGCGCCCATGTTTGCCGCAGGGGGTTCGGCGGTTACCCAGGATGTTGTTCACCCGGGTCTCAGGGCGATATCTTACAGTCTTGCACAGTTTTTCATGATGCTTCTGGGCTATTCGCTCAGCCCAATTTTCGTCGGTTATATATCGGACCGGTATGATCTGCTTACAGCTTTCAAAATCCTGCCGCTGTTTTCCCTGCTGGGAGCGGCTGCCTTTTTTATCGGGTCTTTCTTTTACGTGAAGGACCTCAACAAAGTGGAAAAGGTGAGATTGAAGGAGTGAGAGTGAAGAAGAATAGGAAATGTCAGGTTTTAAGGAAATGGGAAATATAGCGGGTGAAATAATAGTATGCCGAATAAAGTAAAACTGATTTCCACATTATCGGGGCATGAATATCAGTTTGAAAGAATTGAAGAGTTTTCGGATAACGGGGAATCCCTGGAGGTAAAGGTTCCGGGAATCGAGAGCGCGAAAATAAGAAAAGGCAGGTATTTATGGGAGCGTTATATCGATTTTCTGCCTTTTTCAAATATAGACGAATCGATATCCCTCGGAGAAGGAAATACATCCCTGATGAAAGCCGGCCGGAAACTTATCGATTTTACCGGCCTGGAAAATCTCTATCTCAAGAATGAAACGCAAAATCCTACGTTAAGTTTCAAGGACCGCGGTTCACTTGCCTGTATCGCCATGTCTAAAGAGATGAGAGAATCGGTGACTGCCACTATTTCAACAGGCAACATGGGAAACTCGGTATCTGCATACGGCGCAAAGGCTGGTATAAATGTTATTGTATTCGTGCCACATTTTTGCCCGAAAGAGAAAATCATGGCGATGGGGATTCATGGAGCAGTGGTGATGAAAATTAAAGCTCCCGATTATTCGGAAATGAAAAAGCATATCCTGGGTCTGGCAGAAAAGTTTAACCTGAGGATTGTTTCCGGGAACGGTCCTGTCCGTGCTGAAGGCTATAAAATGACATCTTTCGAAATGTTCGAACAGATGGATGGAGATGTTCCGGACTACATTGCCGTACCGACTTCGGCATGCGGTCACGTCAGGGGGCTGTTCAAGGGATATACAGAGTTGCGGCAGGCGGGATTTTCCGGCAGGGTCCCGAAAATGATCGTGGTGCAGGCAAAGAACAACAGCCCGATAGTAAGCGCGATAAAACAGGGCAAAAAGAATATCATTCCGTTTTCGAATTTTCATACGGTGGCGGAAGCCATCACATCAGGCAACCCCATGGGCGGTGACGAGATTATCGACAAGGCTTATAAATACGGCTGGCCTGCTGAAGATGTTGCGGAAGATGAGATTATCGAGGCGCAAAAGAGACTGGCCGGGTCCGGATATTTCGTGGAACCATCATCGGCAACTTGTCTTTATGCGGTAAAAAAGCTGAAAGAGTCCGGTAAAATAGACGCAAAGGCTTCTGTTGTGATCATCCTGACGGGCTCAGGGTTCAAAGATCCCGGGGTGTTGAAATATCATAAGGGTAACGTCAAAAAAATGAATTTAAACGGAGTCGAACGAGCTTTGCAAAAAGTCCTGACATTCGGGGTTTAGGGGCGTGTGCCGGAGAGCACGGCGATGGTTCCGAACATGAAAAGTTTTATCCTTATATCAGAAAGACCGGCATCCCTCATTAAAATTGACAGCTGCTCAGGAGTTTTGAAACTTTCAGTGCTTGAGGTAAGATAGCGGTAGGCATTCCTGTTGCCGGCAAAAATGAGCCCGAGCATTGGGATTATAAATTTCAGATAAAGAAGAATAAAAGGACGCAGGAGGTTTTGCGGGGGCGGGGATGTTTCAAGGCATACTATCCTGCCTCCCGGTTTGACGGTGCGAACCTGCTCAATAAATGCACGGCTGATATCCGTGACATTTCTTATGAGATAGCCTGATGTAACGGCGTCAAAAACGGAACCGGCAAAAGGGAGATTGAGGGCATCGGCGCAGCACCACGAGATTCTCTCTTCTCTTTCTTTTCCTGCAAGCATCATCTCTATCGTAAAATCGGCTCCGAATGCCCTGATTCCGTTGTATACAAGAAGCGCTTCCTGAAGAATATTACCTGTTCCCGTTCCTGCATCGAGAATAAGAGAGCCCTGTTTCAGGCATGCTTCCTTTACTACATATTTCCGCCATGATTTGTCCCTGCCGAAAGTGATAAGAGTGTTCAGAAGATCATACCGGCCTGAAATGCTCTTAAACATTTTCCTGATATTGCCGGATTTATTATTTTTTGCCGAATCTTTCATTGCCGTCAATCATGCTCGCGGGTGTTAAGGAATGTTATTTCAGGCCACTGTTTCATTTCGTATTCAAGGCTCCATTCGCTGCGTGCAAGATATGTCAGGTGGCCTTGCGCATCAATGGCAAGGTTGTTTTTGTTCTCTTTTTCAAATTGTTCGAGTTTCTTTTTGTCCATGCATTCGACCCAGCGCGCCCTTGCGTAATCAGCCGGTTCAGTCACGGCCTCTGCCCCGTATTCGTCTTTCAAACGCGCCATCGTGACATCAAACTGGAGAATTCCGACCGCTCCTAAAACATAGCCGTTTCCGGAAAGAGGTTTGAAAAACTGAACGGCGCCTTCCTCTGAAAGTTGTGTCAGCCCTTTCTGAAGCTGCTTGTTTTTAATGGGATTGAGCAGGCGGACCCGGCGGAAATGCTCCGGGGCAAAACTGGGGATGCCTGTAAATTTAAGCGGTTCTTTCAGGGTGAATGTATCGCCGATTTTTATTGTGCCGTGGTTGTGAAGACCGATTATATCTCCCGGATATGCCTCTTCAATATTTGACCTGTCCTGGGCCATGAATATTGTGGCGTTCGACAGGGTCATCTCTTTCCCGGAATGATTATGGATAACCTTCATCCCGCGGGTGAATTTGCCCGAGCATATTCTCAAAAAAGCAATTCTGTCCCTGTGCGCAGGGTCCATATTCGCCTGGATCTTGAATACAAAGCCCGAAAACTGCTCCTCATATGGTGAAACAGTGCGTTCCACGGAGGCTCTCGGTTGCGGAGGAGGAGCCATTTCAACAAATGCGTCGAGAAGTTCTTTGACTCCGAAGTTGTTTACCGCGCTTCCGAAAAAAACCGGAGTCTGATTGGCCTTCAGATAATGCTGATAATCAAAGGGGGTTGCGGCGCCCTCGAGAAGATCGATGTCTTCTCTGAGTCTTTCGGCATCACTTCCCAGAAGTTCATCGAGTTTCGGATCAGAAAGATCGGTTATTGTGATCCCGTCCGTGTTTCTGGTTGTTTTGCTGGGAGTGAACAGGTGAAGCTCCTTCCTGTAAATATTGTAAACCCCTTTAAAGTTTTTTCCCATTCCGACAGGCCATGAGAGCGGGGCACATTCAACCTGAAGCCTCTCTTCAATGTCTGCAAGGAGGTCGAGAGGGGCGAGGCCGTCCCTGTCCATCTTGTTTATGAAGGTTATAATGGGAGTATTGCGCATCCTGCAGACTTCCATCAGTTTTTTCGTCTGCGGTTCAACTCCTTTGGCGCTGTCTATAACCATGAGAGCGCTGTCGACTGCGGTAAGCACCCTGTATGTATCTTCAGAAAAATCCTGGTGTCCGGGCGTGTCGAGCAAGTTTATTTCGAAACCACTGTAATTGAATTTCATTACTGAAGTCGTTACGGATATCCCGCGCTCCCTTTCTATGGCCATCCAGTCACTTGTTGCGTGACGCGCGGCTTTTCTGGCTTTCACCGCTCCGGCAAGCTGTATTGCTCCTCCAAAAAGAAGGAGCTTCTCGGTAAGGGTTGTTTTACCCGCATCCGGATGGCTTATGATTCCGAAGGTTCGGCGTTTATCCACCTCATTTTTAAATTTCTTGTTCATAAAATATTTCAAAGCCTGACCCCGATAAACGGGACTTTTTCGGTACCCCTTAAGGGGTAATAAAAAGCGGGAAATAATTCCCGACTTAGTAAGCAAAAAGGCATCCCGTCATCAATCACAATCTAAAAATTGCAAACTGACGAGATGCCTTTTAGAATTTTTTTAAATGATTATAGTTTTGTGACGTTTACAGCCGCAGGGCCTTTTTCTCCCTGTTCGATATCAAAGGTGACCTTGTCTCCTTCTGCGAGAGTCTTAAAACCGGTGCCGTTTATAGCGGAGTGATGAACAAATACGTCGCCACCGTTTTCCTGTTCAATAAATCCATACCCCTTTTTGTTGCTGAACCACTTTACAATTCCGTTTGCCAAAATACTTCTCCTTGAGAAAATGTTGCTGACTTCCGGCGCGAGACAGGCGCCTTAAAAGGAACCGTTCCTTCAAGAGCTTTAGTACCGTACTGCGGCCGTTAAATTTCCTAGAATAATAATATGAGTTTTATTAAACGTCAAGGGAAAATTATAATTGATTAATATCAATCTGTTGGATAATACTTTGTTATCGTTATAAAGGCTTATATTTGTGCTGTTTCGGTTCAATCCCCGAAGCAGATACCTATCTCTCTTGCTGTTCTTATTGTGTCTCCTTCGAGAGAAACGCGTTTGATACTTCCGATAACCTCTTCAAGTGGAATAGCCTTGATATCCGGGGGATCCAGGGCTACCATTGTCCCGAATTTTTTCTCTTCAACAAGCCTCAGCGCTGCGGCACCGAAGCGAAGAGAGAGAAGCCTGTCGAAGGTAGTAGGTGATCCTCCCCTCTGGAGGTGACCCAGCACCAGAAACCGGGTGTCTTTGGCCGTCTTTTTTGCTATTTGCCTCGCCACGTATTCCCCGACACCTCCAAGGAGAACATCCTGACGTCCAGCTTCCCCTTTTCCCTTGTTGAGAGCCTTACCTCCTGCCGGAGCCGCGCCTTCGGCCACAACTACAATCGCATAACGCTGTCCGTGAAGTTCGCCTTCCATGATATGATCACAGACCTTATCAATATCAAAAGGAATTTCGGGAATTAAAATCACATCGGCTGAGCCGGATATGCCGCTGTTAAGCGCTATCCAGCCAGCATTTCTCCCCATGACTTCGACCACCATCACCCTGTCATGTGATTTTGCTGTGGAATGCAGACGGTCGATTGCTTCAGTAGCAATGGTCACGGCCGTGTCGAAACCGAAAGTGATGATCGTTGCCGCCAGATCGTTGTCTATGGTTTTGGGTACACCGATGACCGGGATACCTTTTTTAAAGAGATCATATGCAATCTTAAGGCTGCCGTCCCCACCCACCGCAATAAGACAGTCCAGCCGAAGCCGCCTGAAATTATCCACCACCCTGTCTGATACATCCCTCAGCTCTATTTCCCCTGCTGCATTGGCAATCGGCATTTTAAAAGGATTCCCTTTGTTTGTGGTTCCCAGAATAGTTCCTCCCAAGCTTGAGATGTGCCATACCTTTTCGGGGGTCATGCGGATTATTTCATTTGTATCAAGAAGCCCTTCATAGCTGTTCTTGATTCCGTAAACCTCCCAGTTTCGGTTGCTGGCTGACCGGACCACTGCTTCAAGGACGGCATTCAGGCCAGGCGCGTCGCCTCCGCCCATGTTTATGGCTATCTTGAAACTTTTTGACATGCGGATCTCCTTTATTGCTGTTACAACCGGTTACAAAAATAAATTATTCCAGATTCTTCTCCCAAATGCCGGGAGAAAGGGATCAGAGATGATTTTTATTCTATTCATTATCAGTCAAAATTGTCAATATAATTTGTATGTTAAGAGCAGGCAGCGGATCGGGAACAACTATAGACTAAATATTATACCGGGAAAAAACCGCCTCAAAGAAACGGGACTTAACCTGCTTTGATGCCATTGCCAGTTTTACCGGCGGCAATTTCAGTACTGCCCTGAGGATGGCTGAAAAAACCCTGTGGCTTAAAAGCACCCTGTTGTCATAAATTATATCTTGCAGGTTTCCTCTCTCGATAGCCATGACAACAGTTCGATGAACAGTATTGTAAGGCGGAATAACCCTCCTGCTCCGTCTTGCCAGTCGAATTCCATCCGAATGGCAGACCCTTTTGCAGATTCCGCAACCAAGGCAGATCTCTTCATTTATAAGGGCTTTTTTTAACTTTAAATGACTGGTATCATCTGCCAGAACAAGAGAAATGGCTTCTACCGGACATGCGTCGGCGCATTTTCCACATCCGGTGCAGTTATCGTTCATTATCTCAGGAAGGAAACCTGTTGTGTGAACCGGATGCTCCATCCCGAATTTTTTTGCTACTATCATTGCTTCGCAGCAGCATGAGCAGCAGTTGCAAATAAAATTCACTCTTTTTCTGACATTTTCTCCGAACTGCACGAGATTGAACTCATAAGCCCTGTTAAGAACTTTCATACAATCAGTTACATCAACTTTTCTTGCAAAACCATGCTTTATCAAAGATGCTGCCGATGTGTTGAATGTCATGCAAATGTCGAGAGGGGCTTCACAGGCTTTGCCGACCTGCTTCATCTTCTGCCGGCAGTAGCAGTCGCTTATCCCTATATGGGAAGCCATTTTTATGACTTCGCTTGCTCTTTCGTAATCAAGCACCTCAAGCATCTGTAAATCGCGGATCGCTTCTTCGTTTATAAAAACGCGCCCGAGCTGTGTTTCACCTCTCAGAAAAAGGGCTTTTACGAAAGCCTCTTCCACGTTGATATACTGATACAGAAGCTCACTCAAGAGCTTCTGGTCTATATCGCCTCTTGTCCGCATCATTGAAAATTCTATGAAACCGGCCATGGGAGGAGGAAGGCAATACATTTGTTTGTCGTTTTCTGAAAAATCGAGAAGTATTGCACGGCCTGCAAGCTCATCCAGTATTTTTTCCGAAGAGGCTGCGCTCATTTTCCAAATTTTAGATGCCGCTTCGGCGGTAAAAGGCTTTACGGGAAGAAGTGATACGAGCTCTGCTTCTTTTTCGGAAAATAGAATCTTAAGAATTTTATACAACAGCATGGAGGGAGGCGCACCCTGAGGAAATCGGTTGAGCCTTTCAATCAGCCGGTTATAACCTGTATGAAAAAGATGTGACATCGCCTCTTCAGTATTTTTTCCCGTTTTCTCCGAACATTGGGACAAAAACAACAGGAATGACCTCTTTTTGTTTCATCATGCCCTTTTCCTTTATGAGGAGAATAAGTTCCTGGTGATATCTTTCTCCTACAGGAATAACCATTCTGCCGCCTTCTTTGAGCTGGTCTTTTAAGGGCTGAGGAATATGCGAAGGAGCACAGGTTACAATTATGGCATCATACGGGCCGTGTTCTTTCCATCCCTTGTAGCCGTCTCCTGTTTTAACTTTGACATTTTTATAGCCGAGGTCGGAAAGCGTTTTTTCTGCCCTTTTCCCAAGAACAGCTATAATTTCTATAGTATATACTCTTTGAAAGAGTTCCGCAAGAACCGCTGCCTGGTATCCTGAACCGGTGCCTATTTCCAGAACAATCTTTGTTCGGTCAGGTTCCAGAACTTCAGTCATAAGTGCCACGATATAAGGCTGGGATATGGTCTGTCCTTCCCCTATCGGAAGTGGATGATCCTCGTAAGCCGCATCGATGTAGTCTTTCGGAACAAACCTGTGTCGTTCGACTTTCCGCATTGCTTCAAGCACTTTCCTGTTCTTGACCCCCCTTGCTTCAATCTGGTTTGTGACCATCAGATTCCGCAGCTTTTTGAAATCCTGCGAAACGGATTCTACGGAGTATGATGAAAGGGTGTATAAAAGAGATGATACAAGGATAATAATAAAACAAAATATTTTCATGGGTTAAAATTTCCCAGTTAGGAGCCGTTACGAAATAACCATTACATGTTTGACCATTTCGTTACGGCTCCTTACGCCGTTTTTGATATCCGGATGACCACTTTATTTTTTTACAGCGGCTTAAGGCAAAAAACAGTGATTTGCCCGCTTTTTACTAAGCTGCCAGCAAATTAAAATACCATGAAATAAGAGAAGTGCCAAAAAAAATATAAAGAATTGCGCCGATGGAAAGAAACGGTCCGAAAGGAACAGCAAGTTTCATATCTTTTTGAGTTTTAAGCATTAGTGCAATTCCGACTAAAGTTCCCATTGCAGAAGCAACAAAGATTGTAAACAATATGCCTTTCCATCCTGTGAAGGCGCCTATCATGGCAAGAAGTTTTATGTCACCGCCGCCCATGCCTTCTTTTTTTGTTATAAGGCTGTATATCCATGCAACTGCAAAGAGGCTCCCGCCTCCGGTAAGAATCCCTGCAAGTGACGTCTTGTAGTTCATGGAAGGAAGAAAAAAGGAAGCCAGTAGAAAACCTGCAGGTATGCCCGGGAGTGATATTGTGTCCGGTATGATCCTGTGATCTATATCAATAAAGGTTATTACAACAAGCGCCGATATAAGGGCAAAGTTGACCAGTCCTTCTGCAGAAATACCGAACCTCATAAAAACGGCAAGAGCAGTAAGTCCGCTTATTGTTTCAACGAGAGGATAGCGTAAGGAGATGTGTATGCCGCAGTTTCTGCATTTTCCCATAAGCAGGATATAACTTATTACCGGAATATTGTCGTAAGTGCTGATAAGGGTACCGCATCCGGGACACATCGAGCGGGGGGTAACAATCGATTTTGAAAGAGGTATTCTGTAAATACATACATTCATGAAACTTCCGATACAAAGTCCGAATATGAATATTAAAATATTGATAGTCATTTTCCTCCGTTCTTTCAAATTATTAGAGAGCAACATATTTACAATGGATAAAAAAATCAAGATTGTTATTGTCAAAATAAAATAATGTTATATCCTTATAGGCTAAATTGAGTAAATTTTGGCAAAAAAATGGTTTATTTTGGCAAATAAACCGTCATTTATATAAATAAATGCCATTTTTACAGTGGCAATAACCATATACAGGAGCAAAAATGGGTGAAACCGACAAGGATGATCTGATCAGCATAATAGAAGAGGATGAAAAAGAAGCAAAAATTCCTGAAATAATGCCGCTTATGCCTGTAAGGGATGTTGTTATATTTACGGACATGCTTCTTCCGCTTTTTGTAGGCCGTGAAAAGTCGGTCAGGGCGGTTGAGGAGGCGGTAAGAAAAGACGGTTTTCTGTTGCTCGTTACCCAGAAAGACCCGAATGTAGAGAATCCTGGCCAGGATGAAATATACAGGATTGGTACGGTAGGAAGGGTGTTGAGGATGCTCAAGCTTCCTGACGGCCGCGTTAAGGCTCTTGTTCAGGGTGTTGCGAAGGCAAAAATAGCAGGTTTTGTGAGGCAAAAATCGGTTTACCGTGTTAAGATCGAAACAATTTCCGAGGAGCCTGTTACCGAGGTTTCTCTTGAAAATGAAGCTCTTATGAGAATTGTCCGCGAACATTCCGAAAAAATACTTGCTTTCCGTGGAGAGCTTACAGGAGATGTCGGCTCTATTCTTGAAGGCATAAATGATCCGGGCAAGCTGGCAGACCTTGTTGCATCGAACTTAAGACTAAAAATCGAGGAATCCCAGCAGTTGCTCGAGCTTATTGATCCTGTGGACCGCCTTAAAAAAGTAAACGATCTTTTGTCAAGAGAAGTTCAGCTTTCAGCCATGCAGGCCAAAATACAGTCGGATGTTAAGGAGGAGATTTCAAAAAGCCAGCGGGATTACTATCTCCGTGAGCAGATGAGAGCAATACATAAGGAACTTGGCGATCACGATGAAAGAGCCCAGGAACTGGATGACTATAAAAAAAAGATAAGACGCGCGAAGATGTCAAAGGATGCCGAAAAAGAATCAGAGAAGCAGTTAAAACGTCTTGAAATGATGCATCCCGATTCCGCCGAAGCTTCCGTTGTGAGGACATACTTGGACTGGCTTGTTGAACTGCCATGGAGCAAGGCTACAAAAGATGTTATAAATATCAAGCAAGCAAAAAAGATTCTTGATACAGATCATTACGGGCTTAATAACATCAAGGACCGGATACTCGAATACTTAAGCGTCCGAAAGCTGAATGCAAAAATGAAAGGCCCGATATTATGTTTTGTCGGCCCGCCCGGTGTAGGGAAAACCTCTCTCGGGAAAGCTATTGCAAGAGCAATGAAACGAAAATTTGTACGCATATCCCTGGGCGGAATACGTGACGAGGCTGAGATAAGGGGACACAGGCGCACTTATATAGGAGCGCTTCCCGGGCGCATTCTGGACGGTCTGAAACAGTGCGGTTCAAATAACCCTGTCTTCATGATGGACGAAATTGACAAGGTCGGAGCAGATTTCCGCGGTGATCCTTCCGCAGCGCTTTTAGAGGCTCTAGATCCGGAACAGAACCTTGCCTTCAGCGATCATTACCTTAACCTTCCTTTCGATCTTTCGAAGGTTATGTTCATCCTGACTGCAAATCTGACAGACACTATCCCATCGGCCCTTCTGGACAGGATGGAACTGATCAATCTTTCCGGATATACAGAGGAAGAAAAGAAAACAATAGCAGAAACATTTCTCCTTCCCCGGCAGATGAAGGAAAACGGCATCAGCGCAAAAAAAATGTCGATCAGCCCTGAAGCGTTACGCCAGATTATTGCCGAATATACGTCCGAAGCCGGATTGAGAAACCTTGAGAGGGAGATAGGCACCATCTGCCGGAAGGTTGCAAGAAAGATAGCGGAAGGCGAAAAGGGACCTTTTCATATTTCAAAGGGGAATTTACAGAAATACCTGGGTGTTCAGAAATTTATTCCTGAAATGGATCAGGAGGAGAGCCAGGTGGGACTTTCTACCGGTCTTGCATGGACACAGGTCGGCGGCGAAGTCCTGTATGTTGAGGCTACACTGATCAGCGGGAAAGGCGAGCTTATAATAACCGGACAGCTGGGGGATGTAATGCAGGAATCGGCAAGGGCTGCGGTAAGTTATGCGAGGGCAAACCTCTCCCTTTTCGGTTTGAAAGAGAATTTCTTTGAAAATACCGATGTGCATATCCATGTTCCTGCAGGGGCAATCCCGAAAGATGGTCCTTCGGCAGGTATCGCAATGGCAAGCGCGCTTATATCGGTTCTTATAAATAAGCCAGTCAATAAATATGTAGCTATGACCGGTGAAATTACTTTAAGGGGAAGGATTCTTCCTATCGGAGGGCTCAAGGAAAAAGCGCTGGGCGCATTGAGAGCCGGAATCAAAACAATAATAATACCTGACAAAAACAAGAAGGATCTCTCAGAGATACCTGCTAATGTAAAGCGGAAAATCAAATTTATTCCTGTAAGCCAGATGAAAGAAGTTCTTCCGATTGCAATTGAAGGATTTGAAGGCATTAGGCGTGAGGCGAAAGGCGTGAGAGAAAAAGTTTGAGGAGAAAAGCTTGAAGGGAAAGAGATGAGACGAGAAAAGCCGTGAGGGCGTGAGAGCGATAAAAGCTTTTCGACTTACAGCTTGCCACTTATGACCAACGACCGACCATAAACCAGAAACCAGAGAGAAAAAACCATTAATTTGAAACACATTTTTCGTATGAGCGGTTTGTCATGAAAATACTTGCTGTTGACACGTCTGCAAGAAGCTGCAGTGTTGCAATCGCCGTCAGAAAGACCGTTCTTGCCGATTTGATAAATGAATCCGGTGAAACGCATTCGAAGCACCTGATGTATATGATTAAAAGGGCGTTTGAAATCTCCGGTCTCAAACCATCAGATATTGATGGGTTTGCCGTGACAAAAGGTCCCGGAAGTTTTACAGGCCTCAGGATAGGAATCAGTTCTGTAAAGGGGCTTGCCGCTGCAGCCGGAAAACCTGTTGCCGGCATATCAACTCTTGACGCGCTTGCCGCACAGGTTCCCGAAACTTCATACCTGGTCTGCGTGATGATGGATGCAAGAAAAGGAGAGGTCTACTCTTCAAGGTACAGGTTTGTCGGCGGTATTGTTAAAAGGGAATCTAAAGAGGAGAATTTTATTCCCGAAAAAGCAATAGAGGGGATAAAGGAGCCATGCCTTTTTACAGGCGACGGCGCGCTGGCATACGGTAATATAATAAAAGACAGAATCGGCGATTATGCAGTTTTTTTACCCGGAGCTTTTAATATTATAAAGGCTTCAACCGTTGCATTTATGGGCATGAAAAAGTTTCAAGATAATGATATTGAAGATGCTGGAATGTTTGTGCCGTTTTATATCAGAAAGTCGGATGTGAAGGAAAAGACGTGAGGCGAAAGCCGAATATCGGGCCCGTTACACGGGTATATCGGACAGAATATCGAAGGGCGGAAAGCGATGTGCAAAGTACGATGTGAGGCTTTTAATTGCCTTGACACATAATGGATTTATTAATAAAAACTATAAGTTTTTAAATCGATTATTTTATCTGGAGGACTAGATGGACTACAAGAAAACGCTCAACCTTCCTGTTACTGAATTTGCCATGAAAGCAGATCTGGCGACCCGGGAACCCATGACGCTGAAAGCATGGGAAGATACAGGTCTTTATAATAAGGTTAGAACAGCTTCTGAAAAAAAGGAGCTTTTTATTCTTCATGATGGTCCTCCCTACGCAAATGGCAACATTCATATCGGAACCGCATTGAACAAGATATTGAAGGATATAATTGTCCGCAGCAGGCAGATGTCAGGCTTTAATTCAGTGTATGTGCCGGGCTGGGATTGCCACGGACTCCCGATAGAACATAATGTAGACAAGGAACTCGGCTCCGAAAACAGGAAATATTCCCAGGCTGAAATAAGAAAGCTGTGCAGGCGTTATGCTGAAAAATATATCGACATCCAGCGTGAAGAATTCAAAAGGCTGGGCGTCATGGGTGAATGGGATAATCCTTATCTGACAATGGCTTATGAATATGAAGCGATAATCGCAAGGGAATGCTTAAAATTTGCTTCGGAAGGCAGCCTTTTCAGAAGCAAGAAGCCGATCCACTGGTGCTGCAGCTGCAAGACAGCGCTTGCCGAAGCCGAGATAGAATATGAAGACGATACCTCCCCGTCGGTATTTGTCAAGTTTCCATTAACGGATGATATTTCAAAGGAATTTCCTCATCTGTCAGGCAGGAAAGTTTATGTCGTTATATGGACAACCACTCCATGGACTATCCCGGCCAACCTTGCAATAGCGCTCCATCCCGCTTTCAGATATGTTGCTGTGGATACGGGAAAAGGAGATGTCTTCATCCTGGCGGCTGACCTTGCCGGAGCCTGCATGAAGACTTTCGGATTTCCTGAGTTTTCTGTTCTTTGCGAAATAAGCGCTGAAAAACTTGAGAAGAAACATTGCCGGCATCCTATTTATAACAGGGATTCGCTCATAATCCTCGGAAATCATGTCACCCTTGATGCCGGTACGGGATGTGTTCATACGGCTCCCGGCCACGGACGTGAAGATTACGAAGTGGGACTTCAGTATGGCCTCGATACCTATTCGCCTGTCGATGATAATGGATGTTTTACAAAGGATGTGGAATTTTTCGAAGGAAAATTTGTTTTCAAAGCGAACAGGGATATTGTTTCTAAACTTAAAGATTCGGGTTCTCTCGTGGCTGAA
Organism: Desulfobacteraceae bacterium; assembly: GCA_003818505.1. GTDB lineage: Bacteria > Desulfobacterota > Desulfobacteria > Desulfobacterales > RPRI01 > RPRI01. Next base: position 98,202 of record RPRI01000024.1, read on the forward strand.
GATAAGATCTCGCATTCTTATCCGCATTGCTGGCGCTGCAAACAGCCTGTTATTTTCAGAGCGACCCCGCAGTGGTTCATTTCGATGGATAAAACAGGCCTTCGGAAAAAATCGCTTGAAGAGATAGACAGGGTCAAATGGGTGCCGCACTGGGGAAGAGAAAGAATATACGGCATGATTGAAAACAGACCTGACTGGTGCGTTTCAAGACAGCGCGCATGGGGCGTTCCAATAACGGTTTTTTACTGTGAAAAATGTGAAGCTCTTCACATTAATCAGAAAACGGCAGACCATGTATTTGAGCTTTTCAAGGAGCACGGAGCGGATATATGGTTTGAAAAAGAGGCAGCGGAACTTATTCCTGAAGGGAGTGCATGCAGCAGGTGTGGAAACACGACATTCAGAAAAGAGACCGACATCCTGGATGTTTGGTTCGACTCGGGCGTAAGTCATGCAGCAGTGCTGGAGGAGAGGCCGTATCTGAGGTGGCCTGCGGATCTTTATCTTGAAGGCAGCGACCAGCACAGGGGGTGGTTTCATAGTTCCCTGCTTACCGCTGTCGGAACAAGGGGAAAGGCTCCCTACAAGTCGGTTTTAACCCATGGATTTGTAGTGGATGCCGATGGGAAGAAGATGTCAAAATCCCTTGGAAATGTCATAGCTCCCAAGAAGGTTATTGATAGGTACGGTGCGGAAATATTAAGACTCTGGGTTTCAGCTTCCGATTACAGGGATGATATCCGCATTTCCGATAATATCCTGAAACAATTGAGCGACGCTTACAGGAGAATCAGAAATACCTGCAGATTCATGCTCGGTAATTTATATGACTTTGACCCTGAAAAAGATGCGGTTCCTTACCAGTCAATGCCGGAAATCGACAGATTTGCCCTTCACAAGCTTACCGAATTGACGGAAAAAAGTCTCAGGGCTTACGATACGTTCGAGTTTCATATTGTATATCATGGCCTTTATAATTACTGCACAACGGACCTTTCGGCCTTCTATCTCGATATCCTGAAGGACAGGCTTTATACATCTTCTCCAGGATCTGTTCAGAGAAGGAGTGCCCAGACGGTCATGCATACGATACTTGGTTCCGTAGCAAGGATTATGGCACCCATACTCCCCTTTACATCCGAAGAGATCTGGAAATTTATGCCGATGACAAAGGAAAAGGAAGAAAGTGTTCATCTTGCCCTGCTCCCTGCCGTTGTTAAAGCATGGAAAGATGAAGAGCTTGCGGAGCGGTGGAAGAGGGTTATCGAAGTGCGCCAGGAGGTAACAAAGGCTCTGGAGGAAGCCAGGGTTAAAAAACTGATAGGCCATTCGCTTGATGCATCGGTTGCAATAGATGCCGGCAACGAGCTTTTTACTCTCCTTGAACGGTATTCGGCCGAATTGAAAACCATCTTCATCACTTCCTGTGTGTTTTTGTCGAAGAACGGAGGTCTCACAGGGGCGGTTGAGAGCAGGGATGTAAAAGGACTTTATATTGCAGTTGAGCCTGCGCCCGGGAAAAAATGTGAAAGATGCTGGACATATGATCTTTCGGTCGGGGCTATCCCGGAAGAGCCTGGAGTCTGCAAAAGATGCAGTGATGAACTAGGAGAAATCAGGAAAGCGTGAATGGGAAAAAAAAGGGTTCAAGGATTCGAGGGTTCAAGGGGAAAGAAAAAGAAATTGGTTTTTGTTTTGTAGTTTCTGGTTAAACTATAGACCAGGGATCATAGACCATAGACTATAAACCAGTAACCATAGACCATAGACCTGAGACTAAAACAATGATGTTTGAGAATAAATATATAAAACTTTCCCTTATCGCCGGGCCGGTGTTTCTGCTCGACCAGGTAACGAAATACATTATATTGAAGACCATGCTCATTCATGATTCAATTCAGGTTATGCCGGGATTTTTTTCTCTTACCCATATTCATAACCCGGGAGGAGCTTTCGGTTTTCTGGCAGGGCAGAGTCCTGATGTGAGAAGAATGATATTCCTTTTTGTTTCATTTGTTGCCTTATGTCTTATCTTCTATTTGTACAGCACAACACCGCGAAGCAATTCCTTGCTGGCAACCGGTTTTGCCATGATTTTCGGCGGAGCTGTCGGCAACCTCTTTGACAGGGTGCGTTTCGGAAAAGTAGTTGATTTTCTCGATTTCTATTTAGGAAACCTGCACTGGCCGGCTTTTAATGTTGCCGACAGCGCGATTTCGATAGGGATGGGTATTTTTGTCTTCCATCTGATCTTCAAGAAAATGCCAGGGTGAACGGAAGGAGATAAAATGTTTCCTGTTCTTTTAAAAATAGGGCCCATATCGATATATACTTACGGCTTTTTTATCGCGATAGGTTTTCTTACCGGCATTTATTTTGCGGTCAGAGAAGCCCGGAGACTTGGGGAAGAACCGGAAATGATAATGGATCTTTGCTTTTATCTTCTCGTTGCAGCCATAATCGGTTCCCGCCTCTTTTATGTCGCCACAAATCCCGGAATGTTTATTGATGATCCTCTTGAGATATTAAAAATATGGAACGGCGGCCTTGTTTTTTACGGAGGTTTTATCGCCGCCCTTGTTACAGGAATTATTTATCTTATGATAAAAAATATTCCTGTATGGAGAACCGCCGACATCATGGCTCCCTCAGTGTCACTTGCGCATTTTTTCGGAAGAATCGGCTGTTTTTTTGCAGGTTGCTGTTACGGGAAATATTGCGACCTTCCCTGGGCTGTTACATTCAACAATCCGGATTCGCTTGCGCCGCAGGGATTGCCCCTTCATCCGACCCAGTTGTATTCCGCCCTGAATAATCTGGCAATTTTTCTTTTTTTGTTCTTTCTCCGCAAACGCAAAAAATATAACGGCCAGCTGTTCTGGATCTACGTATTGCTGTACGGTATCACGAGATCAATTATTGAAATCTTCCGGGCTGATTTCAGGGGTGAATTTTTCTACGGAATATTCTCGGTTTCACAGGTCGTCGGCGGGATCATGGCTGTTGTTTCCCTGACAATGCTTTTCATACTTCGCAAGCGTTCTTTGAGCAAAGGTAACTAGAAGTCATTTCAAAACCCCGTCTGAGGTCTGATAGCTGTGTTGCAAGCCTCTTCAAAATGCTCACATACTACCGTGTATGCTGCGCTTTTTCATCGGCTTGCGCCTTGCTCTCAAACCTGATCCGAGGTTTTGAAATGACTTCT